>JBKCMS010000067.1:0-70323 GCA_046300175.1 Pseudomonadota bacterium
CTTAAAGAAAATCGTCTTATACAATCGGTACTACGAGCGATTTGCTGATTTCAAAGCCGCGATTCTCAAGCTTCTTTACTAACATCAAGCAGTACCGTCCAGAGCTAGAGTCTCTGATGACATTAAAATTTCACACGCTTAAGCACATAGGAGTTTGTTGTCTTCTACGGCGCAACTTGGCTGTTCCCTTGATCTTTATGGGCCAAGATTGCACTCGCCCAGCAATTCTCATTCATTTTTTTCAAAAATGAATGAGGCTGGGTTTATTAAGCCAACCTTGCTAACAGCAGATAACCATCTCCCAATAAGGTTGCTAAAATGTCATTAATTTGGTTCATAGTTGTGCGAGAACTCAATAGCAGCTGGGTTTATTAAGCAGTAGGAATCCAAGATTTGAGATCTACTCTAAAAACTGTTTGCCGCCTCGGATTGAAATGTGCCCAGACGTTAAAACTAAATAAAAGGTAAAAAGGGTAGTGCGCCCACTCTGCACACCCCACAGAAGACCCTACGCGATAGATGTTGAAAAATCGCGTTCAGTATGTCGCAGGTAGCACAATAGCTCTCGCCCGGACATTAGTCGGACATTAGTACACCCCAACTTTGTGACGTCCAGACGTTAAGCCCTCGGCCTCGTGTTTGGGGAGAGGCAATCGATATACTAAAGGGAAAAAGCTAATCTCGTGCGCAGGGAAAAAGGGATTATTATCGGCAAGGGGCTCCACGGACGGGGCTTAAGCGAGGCTCTGATTATTTTTTGCAAAAGATGTCGCGGTGGAACCTTAGTCCACTTCACTAAAACAGGGCATTGTTTAGTTGGGGGGCTGGTGGGACAAAACATCCGGGCGGCCAAGGTATCTTGTCAGCCCCCTGCTTCATGAGCTCATAACACTCTCGACATCTCTTATTAAACCAACGACGCTGCTCTAAATGAGCAAGCCTTATCACTTGCGACGAGCCGTACATGAATACCGAGCGTTCTTTGGGCGGTGGTTTATACTCATTTGTGACTAGAAACCCTTCGCGTCTTTGAACTGGCTCGTTTTCAGTAGCTAACTCAGCCTCACCCGCACGCACCAGGGCAACGATCCTCGCCCTAACTTGCTCTATTGCTTTGGGGTCACTAATTCCAAACGCCTCAAGCCACCGAAAAGGGTGGATTCGCAGTGTATGAGTCTGTCGTGCTGCCGCTTTTTGCTTTAGATCCTTAATTATCTGCTGCTCCTCGGACCATGATGGATTGCTCTTGGAGAGAGGCTCAATATCCGTTGCTAGAATCCAGGGAACCTCCTTTTCAATAACTGCATGTAGGTCTGCTGGAGCCGTTAGAAACTCCTTCCAGGTGTTACATCCTGTGTAGTTGTCAATCGAGCGCACCAGCTTAGCGCGTACAGGGTTCAGAAATGCATAAGCAATCCGCTTGATCGCTGCTTCAAGATCGAGAACCTCTCCGACCGTGCTCCTACTATCCCACAGCGTTAGGTGAGATAACCCTAAAAGTCGCTTAAGGAAGTCAGTTAGTCGCTTCTTTAACCGCCCATGGAATTTGGTTAAGGCAGATGAGTCAAGAGAGAACAACTGGATGTGTGGATGGTTGGCCATCCATACGTATCCACACACCACAACCTGCTCAGTGGCAAGGATCCTTGCCATGATACTTTCGATCAGCAGCGCAGTTAGCGGCCGCGCAGGGAGTGGCAGCCCCTGTAGGGCACGGAAGCAAATATCTAAAAGTTTCTTACTGCGGAGCATTCTTCTTTGTCTCATACCCCACTATTCGTAAGTATGAGGGTAGAAGTTGTCTGCCGTAGCTAAAAAAGTTGGGGTGTACCATTGGAAGGAACCATTGGAAGGACCATTGGAAGGGCCGTAGCCAAAAAAAGCTGGGGTGTACCATTGGAAGGGGTACCATTGGAAGGGACCATTGGAAGGGCCGTAGCTAAAAAAGTTGGGGTGTACTATTGGAAGGGGACCATTGGAAGGGGCTTATCAGCGATGTAACCACTCAAAGGACGGCGGCTGCACTAACGCTGACTCCGGATCTCCAAATGAGATCTTGCATCGAAGAGAGGGGGTTCCGAAAGCTTCAAAAAAGGGCGTATTTGTTGGATCAGCCACACTGAGGTCTAGGATGATGTTATCTGCTCGCCATGCATGCGAAAATAAGCCCTCTAACCCTACTGGTGACCATGAAAGGTTATTTCTGATGTTTAACAGGACATCGTGGAAATTCTCAGAGCCGATATCGGTCTCGCCGTCCAGTATGCGCACCATCTCGTATTCCAGATAGTTGTAGAGAAATGATGGTTCATTTGCTCCGGCAGCAGCTCTGATAAAGTGCTCAATCGCCTCATCGCGGCAGTCAGCCGGAATGAAGATTCGCAGGTATTGTTCGAGGCCTTCGCCTACAATCAATATTCTAGGCTCGGCGAAGCTAAACCGCTCTACTCCACGGGCAGAGGCAAATTGCTGCAGGGAATCAGAGACTGAAGCAGAATGTACAACGCTAAAATCAGGTAAGAGCCACGATTCAGTTAGTGGATCGTGAAACGAGATCCAGCGTACTGGTATACCATCAGCAGTGGTACCATAACCGCCACACCGCACTGTGAAGTCAAGTTTATGGTGGTAGTCAGATGCTTTGAGACCTTCCGACACGAGTCTAATGAGAGTTCCGTCAACGACATCTGGCGTAGTCAAAATCGAACCCCTGGCCTGTCTGCAACCTGCACCAAAAAAGCTGGCAAAAAGGTCATCAGGGGATTCCTTAATTCGTATTGGTAGACCCATCTCCGGCTCAGAGATTCCAGGATTCAGGTAACTATCAACATGGATTGGTTGCAGCTCCGCTAGGTCCCCACAACTCCCGATTTCGACGCGAAATGAGAACGTATGCTGGCTTGACTCTTTGCTATCAGGAGGTGGGCTTTCCGGCGAGCGCATAGAAGCAACGGGTAGCTAGCGTAACGCGATATGCGTACTCCTGAACAAGAGTATCGCCTAAAATCTGCAAAGGTCAAAGTACTTTCCTAGCAGTCACATTTTAGCTGGACGGAAATGTCCGTGATTCTTCCCCCAAATGAGCCGCAGTATTTAGCGATACTTTCCACCGTGAGATCTCTTGCGTAGGCTAGACCCTTTGCATTGATTAGCTTGCGTTACCAAAGTAGTCCTCGCGCTGGAGCTATTCGAAAAGTCTACCTAGAATACCTGCCTCTTCTATACCACTAGCACTTTATCTAGTGTAATGTAGCTGATATCGAAGCGCTAGTAATATTGTTCCTGCGCTACAAGGCGTGCAGGAGTATCAGTTAGCTAATGGTTAGATAACTGCTGCGCGTAGTGAGTTTAACGACCGATATTGCTCATTATTCGCCTGCAATCATGGAGACTAAAAATGGTTAATCGATCAATTCGCGCAGTGTGTAAAGGCGCGTTGGCGTTGCTTGCGTTCGTCGCGGCGTATTCGCAAGCTGTATCGGCAGAGCCATTTAGGGCCGGAGTAATCGTGCCGCTTAGTGGCCCATTAGCAGAATATGGTGCGGCTATCTCAAATGGAATTATCCTGGCACAAGAAACGGCGGGAACGGTCTCGAAATGCGAGTTTATCGTGGAAGACTCGGCTTACAAAACAACTCAGGCGCTTAGCGCACTGCATAAGTTGCAAACAGCGAATAAGGTAGATTTGGTGTATGTCTTTGGCGGCCCGATGGGTGAGGCTCTTGCACCTGTTGCTGAATCCAAACGCATGCCGCTTATCATTGATCACATTGACGGAAGTGCCGTTGCCGGCAAGAAGTTCTCGGTACGATACGCCAACTCAAAGCGTGAACTAGGGCGCACTTTGGTCGCCAGTCTTGAGAAGCGGCAAGTTCGGAGGGTCGCCATTGTCGCCGTAGATAATCAGTATATTAACTCCCTAGTCGAAGGCTTTACCGAAGAGGCAGCTGGAAAAATAGCGGTGGAGATTACAGCTCGCGTGACCCCCGAAGATGGAGATCTGCGCTATCTTGCGCCCAAAGTCCGAGCAGCAAAGGCAGATGCGATAGGAATATTTCTCTTCCCTGCACAGGGGAGCTCTTTGGCAAGGAATCTACACATGCCTAATGCCAAATTTTTTGGGTCGGATTTCCTTGAGTCGCCAACGTCATTGGTTGATGCAAATGGGGCTCTGGAAGGGGCTTTGTATCCCAACAACATAATCGCAGAGGAGTTCCGGCGGCGCTACTTAGAGCGCTTCAAGAACGAGGCTCAGATCAAGTTCGGTGCTGAAGGATTCGATGTGGCGATGATGCTCGGCGAGCAGTATTGCTCTCGACCGCGTCACGAGTGGCAGACACCAGAGCGAGTCATGAACATTTTAACAGCGGTACCCAAGAGACAGGGAGCCCAGGGTGAAACCGAGTTCAAGGTCTCGGCTGACGGTGATCGGTACTTCTCAGCTCCGGTAGTTACGAAAGTAGCGTCGAGAACCGGTTTTCGGCCGGAGTAAAGCTGGTGTCAGCGAGGTATTTTCGGCCCGGGGCTGCTTGGCGATATGTTGACGCGACAGATATTTTCAATAGTCACGGAGGCCGTTAGGTTAGCCCTGTGGCTGAGTAACGACGTGGTTATCACTCTGGTGATGTCATTCTCCTAAAACGCCACCTATGTCTATTGAATTCGAGAGTCAATCCCAAAGCGGTATATTTTCTAGTTTCTTCAAAATGTTTCCAACTCGGCTCATAGATGCTTCGCAGTTCAGCGTGTCCATTTTCCCAGCACACTCTATGAGGTATATCGATGCCTAAGTAAAATACCAAAGGTGGTAACAACAAATTACAAACAAGAATAGATTTCCACCTGTCCCTCCGTATTAAGGGAGACACTAACCCAAGCAACATAAAGCCTCCCGCGATGAACATCGCAGTGACGCAACGTCCCAGGCCGCAATCCGGACAGTCAGTAGGAGTTGGAAGAACTTCGGCTAAAAGTACAATTGCTCCTGCTAGGAATCCAGGAAGGTACAAAAAAAGAGTGATAAAGAAGGGGTCTTTAACGACATAATCAAGATCTGCGGTGCCTGGTCACATCCGTCAGGTAATTGGACTGTAGTCGCGTTCGCTACCGCCGAGCACGTCGACGATGACTATGATTATCACGATTAGTGTAGGGTTAAGAGCCAGAGCCTTTTTTATTTATATTTTCCAGTCAGAGAGGTCCAGACAAACCGGGAAGCTGTAGCACATATTGGGAAATGTTTACTCACGTAATCCCAGCAATCACATCGTTGCGTATCTTCTGGATAAATCATACGCGACGCCACTTCAAAGCGATTTTTGCCGAGCCTTGTAAGCTCATTCTGATCCGAAACCGCTTCAGACCTTCGCGCTTCGTTGCGCAAAGCTTCCGGAAAAGACAGCAGAAAAAGCACATGCTAACCCGTGCGAGCAATAAAGCTCGCTTGGGCGGTCTTCGAGAGAAAATTTGATTTTTCGTTGGCAACATCAATTGCCTCACGCAGCCCTAACGGCCGCCTCGATTCGTCTGGGTGAGTAAGAGCTATATCGTCTTGACGGATCGAGCGCAGGAAAAAGCTGCTTAAATACTCTGATAATTGCGAATTTTTAGGGACGTCACCAACTATAAGCGCGCACGTGGTCAAATTGCGAATTTGACTCTCGAGCTCCTTGAGATCAAAGCTTAACCTCGTGCCTGGTTTGGGTGGATGTCCAAGTGGATTTTCGGTTAAGGCCATACTCTACCTTGCCTGAATATGCTGCGATTCCTGCAGCTAACTCAATCCAATAGGCTCTCTTTCTTGTCGCTATTAGGGCCCAAAATTAAAATATGCCTCTGGTGGAGCTTCGCGAAAGAAAAGCTACTCGGAGAATACCAATTCCGGAAGCTGTTGTTAAGAAAAATTGTAAATAAACAATTGAGAGCGGCGAACAAAGATTGTTCGCCACTAGAGCCCTACGCTGCCTGATTAGGGGTATCTCCCTTAACCGTGCCGGAATCGTAAAGGGTCTTCATACGGGTTGATTTTCCACGGAGTGGGCGCAAGTAGAAGAGTCGGGCACGACGCACTTTGGCTCGCGAAACCAACTCAATCTTGTCGATGCGTGGGCTGTGGAGAGGAAACGTCCTCTCTACGCCGATGTTGTACGAAATCTTACGGACAGTGAAGGATGCGTCAGCGTGATTACCCTTGCTGCGCTTTAACACGACACCTTCAAAAACCTGAATACGCTCTTTGGCTCCTTCTACGATCTTTGCGTGTACGCGAATCGAGTCGCCGATGTTGAACTGCGGAAGGTCGGTGCGAACGGCTGGGCCATGTAGTGCAGCCAATGCCTGAGAGAGGCTTGTGGGCTCTCGCTTGGTTGACGCCTTGGCAGCTACCGCCTCAGTAGCTTGCACTTCCTGAGTGGTGTTCTCGCCGTTGTTTGTGGAGTCGGTCGTGTTTTCGTCAGCGCCTGTCATAATGTACCTCTTTTTTTATCGTCCGCGTCGGATTTATTGATAGCAGTTGTTTTAACGGTGTTAATTTTATTATTTCGTATATCTACCAGTCTCGTCTTTGCCAGTATCGCTGACCTCAGTAGCCTGCCCTCACTAGCGCTGACCACCAGTAGCGCTGACCACCAGTAGCGCTGACCCCAGTAGCGCTGACCTCAGTAGTGCTGACTTTTGGTCGGCGCTTATCAGCGGTCTGAGCTTATCAACGGTCTGAGCTTATCAACGGCCTAGCATTATCAACGTGTGCTGAACTAGTGCTTAGCGTCTAACTGTTGCCCCTCTCTTTAGCTGTATTCCGGACAGGGATATGTGTCTGGACAGGACTAGCCGTACCACGGCGGCCCTGAAAGAGAGAGCGAAGGCTATCATAGCTCCGCGGATTGTTCAATAAACGGCCAGCAGAGTACTCGGTAGGGTCTCGACGATTCCTAAATAACTGAGTATTCTATCTGAATAGGCAGAAATGGCGTCAGGCAGCCTGACGTAAGTTAAACGTTTAATTCTCCCTGTTTGTTTGTAACAATTTGTTTTTATTGGATTTTCTAGTGGGTCAAGCCAGCCAAATTATCCGTCGAGCCAAAAGAAAAAAGAGTACGCGTCCGGCATGGAGTAAGGAACAGGACCAGCGCTACCGTGAGTTGCTGGTACAGTTAGAGGCGCGGGGTTTTATTGTTCGTCGTGAAGAGCTCAAGCGCGGGCACTGCTGGAAGGTGGTAAGTGGTTCATGTCGCTCATTTTCACATCACTATGTGTTCGTTGACAGCCGGCTGGCGCCACAGGACCAAATTAGCTTCCTTGAGAGCACGCTCGCCGACATCGAGGATTCTGCCCCAGAACCCGAGCAAAATGTTTCGCACGCCGCTTAGTTAAGTGCGGTGGCAAAGGAAACTTTTGGGAACCGTTCTATCTATTTTCTGCGCGAGAGCTGCTAGACTTATCTGCACGCACGTTTACGGGGAATAAGTCATGCTTCAATCAATCTATGGTCTCTTTTCAAACGATTTGGCGATCGATCTCGGTACAGCAAACACTCTGATCTACCAGAAAGGTCGTGGTGTGGTTTGCAATGAACCATCAGTCGTAGCTGTGCACACAGTTGGTCGCACCGGTAAGCGAAAGGTGGTTGCAGTTGGAACCGAAGCGAAGAACATGCTAGGCCGCACACCTGACTCGATTTCAGCCATCCGTCCGATGAAAGATGGTGTGATCGCAGATTTTGAGATAACAGGAGAGATGCTGAGGCACCTGATCCGGAAAGTTCATAATCGCCGAGCCCTGGTTAAGCCGCGAATCATCATCTGCGTGCCGCACGGCATAACGGAGGTGGAAAAGCGCGCAGTGCGAGAGTCTGCTGAATCGGCTGGCGCCCGTGAGGTGTATCTAATCGAAGAGCCGATGGCCGCAGCAATCGGTGCTGGGCTGCCGGTTACTGAGGCATGCGGAAGCATGATCTTGGACATTGGAGGCGGAACTACCGAGGTAGCAATCATTTCGCTTAAAGGAATCGTTTACTCACGCTCGATTCGTGTTGGTGGGGATAAGATGGATGAGGCGATCGCAAATTTCGTTCGTCGCCGACACAATATCCTGATCGGTGAACGCACGGCAGAGCAGGTGAAGATCGCTATCGGTAATGCATATCCCTCAGGGGATGGTTTACAGGTAGAGGTAAAAGGGCGTGATCTTTTACAGGGAGTGCCCAAAGCAATAGTGCTTAGCGAGGAGGAGGTGCGTGAAGCCCTTGTCGAGCCGATGCATCAGATATTGGATGTAGTTAAGATGGCGCTTGAAAAATGTCCGCCGGAGCTATCATCAGACATAGTAGATCGGGGTATCGTCATGGCAGGTGGCGGCGCTTTGCTGCGTAATTTTGATCGATTTATAGCGCAGCATACGGGTATTGCAACAACAGTGGTCCAGGATCCATTGGCGGCGGTGGTAGTCGGCTCAGGAGCAGTGCTAGACCAGCTTGACGTGCTCAAGGACGTGGTTCTTCAGTAGTAGGTGTATCCGGTAGGCAGATGAGACAAGAGACGTCTTCAAAAACTCACGTTGCTCTAGCGTGCCTAGGATGTTTCTTGCTCTCTCTTTTTTTGACTGCCTACAGCGCCAAGAACCCCGCCGTGGCGCAGATTGGCTCAACAATCTTAATCAAAGCTGTAGCTCCGGTGTTGGAGATGGTTGAAGTTGTGCGCGGCGGGTGTGTTGGTGCGTGGAATCGATACGTAAATCTCATTAACACTGCGAACGAAAATAGCGACCTGAAGCTCCGAATTAGCGAGCTAGAAAATCGCGTAGCGGTGGCGAGCGAAGCGCAGAGAGAGAATATAAGACTCCGCCAAATACTTAGTTTCTCGGCGGATAACCAGCTTCAAGGAGTGACGGCAGCAGTAATTGGCGGGGACCCAAGTGGTTGGACCAAAGGAGTTGTGATCAGTAAGGGCAGTAACCATGGAGTGAAGCCGGGTATGGCCGTACTGCACCCACGAGGAGTGGTAGGACAGGTAACATCAGTAGCGGCTTCGTCATCAAAGGTGCTGCTTGTGAGTGACCATGCAAGTGGCGTGGATGTGCTCATGCAAACAAGTCGCGCTCGTGGAGTTGTTGAAGGGGCTGGCGAGCAGGTTTGCGAGCTAAAGTTTGTTACCAAGGATGTGCAGGTTCGCATGGGAGAGGAGGTCATCACATCAGGAATGGATGGCGTATATCCCAAAGGTATCGTTGTCGGGCATGTGGCTCAGGTCGGCACTGCTGGCGTTGGTTTATTTCAGCCCATAGAGGTTAAGCCAGCGGTTGACTTCTCCCGACTTGAGGAGGTTTTGGTTGTACCGTCAGCAGCCTCAGATGTAGGAATGCCGGTCCTTAATTATCCACCACAAGGCTTGAAAGGAGGCGACTAAAATGCGTTTACTTATCTGTGCCGCTGTAGCTTTAATCTTGCTTGTCCTCCAAGGAGCGCTGCACCACATCGGTTTGCCGGCCTGGTTGGTGCCTCAAGGTATACTTGTTTGCGTTGTGTTCTTGGCTCTCTATGAATTTAGCCTGGTTGGCGTGGCCATGGCTTTCATGCTGGGCCTACTGGTTGATATGAGCTCAGGAGTATTGTTAGGACCGTGGGCTGGGTCGTACGTGGTTGTGTATTCCATATTCGTATTCCTATCGCAGAGACTTTTTGTGGAGTCAGCTTTCGTGGCTATGGCAGTGGTTGCCCTAGCCACGGTGATTTCAGGTGTAGTATTTCTGCTCTTGGCTTTCGAGTACCAGGCGGTAACTCGTGAAGACCTGATAATGCTTGCTGGCCAGGCCGTAGCTTCAGCATTAGTGGCTCCACTCGTATTTCGATTACTAAGCCGTGCATGGAGGCGTGCCGGCGTACTGACCGTGGGGCGAACGGGAGTGGTTTCAGCGGTGTAGACGCGTATGCCTAAAGCGGAACGATCCAGTGTTAATCTCACCCCGCGCATCCTGACTGCATCAGTGATCTGTGCTTTGTGCTTGAGCGTGCTTATCGGTAGGCTGTGGTATCTGCAGATCGTGCGCGGCAGTTTTTTCCGGGATCGTTCAGAGAATAATCGACTACGCACCATATTTATCCCTTCTCCACGCGGCGTTATAGCCGATAGAAGAGGCGAGGCTTTGGTGAGGAATCGACCATCTTTTAATATTGAACTGGTAGTTGAAGATGCTCCCAATGTCTCTCAAGTTGTCAGCGATGTAGCTGCGCTGGTGGGCGAAGAGTCTCAGGTTTTGCAAGAGCGCCTAGCCAGCCAAAACAAGCGGAGGCGTTTTGAGCCTAAGGTACTCTTGCGCGATGTATCTCGTGACCTAGTCGCTAAGGTATCATCGCAGCGGCACCGCTTGCCGGGAGTGATAGTTAGTGTAGCACCGGTCCGAGAGTATCCTTACGGTGGTTCTGCAGCGCACACCGTAGGGTACTTGCGTGAAATATCGGCAGATCAACTCAAGTCTCCATCTTATCAGGGCTATCGTGCCGGCGACATGGTGGGTCAGAGTGGCGTTGAATCTGCGCTGGAGCATTACTTACGCGGGGAACGCGGAGCACAGGCCGTAATCGTAAATGCTCGGGGCACCAAGATCGGGGAAGCCTTTTTCCAACCAGAGATACCGGGCAGTGATGTGCACCTAACGCTCGATCGTCAGCTTCAGCAGGTCGCAGAGAGGGCGTTAGAAGGGCGTCGAGGTGCGGTGGTAGCGCTGCATGCGCAGACCGGTGAGTTGCTGGCTATGGCGTCTGGTCCTGCGTTTGAGCCAGCGTTGTTTGCTGGTGAGATAGCCAAAGATGTATGGGCTGATCTCACTGATCCTCGCTCAAGTAAACTTTCAAATCGAGCGCTGCAAGGAGCCTTTCCTCCAGGGTCGGTGTTTAAGATGTTTGTGGCTGCAGGAGCCCTTAGTGAGGGTGTAACAGATATTGCTGAGCAAACATTCTGCCCTGGATTCCTGAAGTTTGGTAAGCGACAGTTTCGATGTCATAAGCACTCAGGCCACGGACATACGGCTTTGTACGATGCCTTAGTTCAGTCTTGTGATGTTTATTTTTATACCGTTGGCCAGCGGCTGGGAGTGGATCGAATTCATGAGTACGCTCACGATCTTTTTGGATTTGGTGAACCGATCGATCTTGAGGGATTAGACGAGCACAGTGGTCTAGTTCCATCGACGAAATGGAAAGAGACGTACTTTCGTAACCCAAGTGATAAACGTTGGTACCCAGGAGAGACGTTGCCGGTTGCGATTGGCCAGGGAGCGGTGCTAGCGACCCCCTTACAGGTAGCTCGAGCGATGGCAGCTCTAGTTAATGGTGGCCGACTTTTAAAGCCACGAATCGTCTCAAAAATAGTCGCCAGTGATGGTCGGATACTAGAGCAGCGTTCCGAAGGTCCTCAGACCATGCGGGTGGTTGATATCGATCCCGCTATCCTCGCTGAGATTAAGCGCGGAATGGTCGGAGTGGTTGAAGATAAACGCGGAACAGGTAAACGTGCAGCGCTACCGAAAGAGAGCGGCATCAGAGTAGGTGGTAAGACCGGCACCGCTCAGGTGGCATCACGAGAGTCGGGGCTTGAGTTCGAGGATCACGCGTGGTTCGCGGGGTTTGCACCGATTGATAATCCACAGATAGTTGTAGTAGCGCTAATTGAAAACGGGGGACACGGCGGTGAGGTGGCAGCGCCGGTAACACGAGCTGTAATGATGCAGTACTTCGGCATTCAAGAGTCAAAAAGCGCGAATATTACTTCACGTTCTCCAGACTCATCGGCTTCCCAGTCCCCAGCGCGCCCCAGAGCGGAGGCACAAAGGCTATGATGAAGGTAGATCGTCGGCTGGCTGTGCATTTTGATTGGGCGCTATTCTTTTTTACGCTGCTGATCCCCTGCATCGGTTTATTAGTTCTCTACAGTGCAGGATATTCACCCGAATCACCTGTTAGTGTTCTAGGGTGGCTGAACATGGAGTTTCACAGTATGGCCTGTGCCAAACAGGCGCTCTACCTCTTGTGCGGTTTGGTAGTTATGGGAATCGGCATGGCGATCCCTACCTCCTGGTATCAGCGTTACTGTTTTGTTTTTTACGGAGTAGCTCTTACATTGTTGCTCATGGTCGCCGGCTTCGGTGTAGTAGTTAATGGATCGCGACGGTGGCTTGATGTTGGGCTCTTCAAGTTGCAACCTGCCGAGTTTATGAAGCTGGGGTTGCTGATTACAATGGCGCGAGTGCTATCAAAAGCGCCCCCAAGAAACGGCTCGCAGTATGGAATTACTGAGTTGATCGTCCCCGCGCTGTGGATAGTAGTTCCGATGGGATTAATCATGCAGCAGCCGGACCTTGGAACAGCGCTTTCATTAGGAATCGTAGGAGCAGGACAGATACTGTTCATTGGGGTACGACCGCGAGTTCTTCTCGCAGTAGTACTTGCAGCTTGTGTTTTAGCATACCCAGCATGGAACTCGCTGCATCAGTACCAGCAGCGGCGAATAATGGTGTTGCTTAACCCTGAATCCGATCCCCAAGGAAGCGGTTATCACATCACACAATCAAAAATCGCTGTGGGCTCGGGGGAGCTGTTTGGCAAAGGTTTTCAGCGAGGCACACAAACTCAGCTTGAGTTTTTGCCAGAACACACAACAGACTTTGTTTTCTCGGTGCTAGCTGAAGAGTGGGGGTTCGTTGGTTGCACGCTTGTTATCGGGCTGTTTTTTTGCTTAATCGCCTTAATGTTGCGAGTGGCCTATCGTAGTCGCGATTTATTTGCCTGCTTGCTTGTTATTGGCATTACCACTCAGATATTTGCGCATCTGGTGATAAATATCGGCATGGTGGTGGGATTAATGCCGGTAGTCGGAATACCCCTTCCGCTGGTAAGCTATGGCGGGTCCTCACTTTTGTCTCTGCTCTTTGGGCTCGGTATCGTGCAGGGAGTAAGTATGCGTAGGAATATCTTTTAACTGGTGACAATGATGCGCTTTATGCTTAGTTTGGCGAAGAGGATTGCATTGAGACTAGAACCGGTCTCAAAAATATCTTCTGCTCCGGTTGACGAGATGCGGGCTGCGACTTCGTCAAACTTCGCGAAAAAATCCTCAGTGTATCTCAGAGGATACACCTGCGGTTTTTTCCCTTGTTTTCCTCGTCTCGCCTCACATCTCGTCAACCTCGCGACGAAGCTATTTTTAAGACCGGTTCTAGTTGCTCTAGCGCTAACGGGTATACCCGCATCGTCCTATGGTCAGGACTCAGCGGAGCTCCAAGCGCCTTGGGAAGATATCGGTTCAGGTATCTCCATTTCCGAATCTAGAGTTGCTTTTCCGCCTCTGTCGCGAGCGGCGATCGACGCTCTCTTTGATAGTCTACGTTCTGGAGGGTCATTTGCGATTCCTGGAATCAAACAGTCGCAACAGGTGCCGAATAATATCGCTGGAATATGGGCAGGAGTTCGATCAGGCGTTGAGAGTACTGTAGGAGTTATTACTCTGAGATTTAGGCCGAGCGATGAGGCTCGTCTCTCACAGGTGGATTCTTCAAGGTCAACACCGATGTACGCCGAGAGCTTTGATGTGGAGCTGGAGCTTAAAGACGCAGAGTTTCTGATTAGACACCAACTTGCGGCTAATAAACTTGCACGTCTAGGTTTGAGGGTGGATCTTGGTCTGCTTAAAGCAAATCGAGTGCTCACTGAGTTCGTTAAGGGATATCGTGATGCAGGTATGTACTTTGCTTGGCCGCCGTTGGTTCGACAGACGGCGCATAACGCATGGGCATTGCTGATCTGTCCGCGCACTCCGCAATTTGTTCAACGTCGGCGCAACGAGGATGCTCGACTGGAGCTTCAAAGATCGCCCTACCAGCTGCATGAGGTTCATTTTTCAATCTCTGCATCGGCCCAGGCTCGTATACCACCGACTGATAAACCGGAGCGGGTCGCGGTGCGCCTTCTTCCTTCCGGAAATCTCCCTGCGGCTGAGCAAAACAACGACGAAGTGCTCTCATTATCGCCCCAAGTGGAGGTCCCGTACAGGGCAGCAAAGCCGTTTGGTTTCATGAAACTTCCTCTGGTTGAGGGCAGCCTTCAGGAAGGGATTTTGGTAAGAACAGTGACCGAGAACCCGGCAGGATACGTACGCCGACAGTACTTTAGCCACGTTGTGTACGTGCATCGGCTAAATGAACCTTCGCCGGTTCCGGTCATAATTGGGGAACATCGGGCTGCACGTGATGAGGGGGACTGCTATATAGTGGCCGTGCAGCGCTCAACTTGGAATGAATACGACAGGTCGATTCAGACTGCTGCGCCCTAAGAATTGCCCAAGTGCCTGCGCCAACAACGCTTCCCTAGCTGGCCGATTTAAGGTACTCTTCGCCCTCATTAGCGAACTGTCGAGGAGGTCCCGTGGCGATAATCATTGATGACGTGTCTCATACCTTTCACGAGTTCCTGCTCCTGCCGGGGCTCACAACTAAAGATCATGTTCCAGCGAACGTTACTCTCAAGACCCCTATCCAGAGGTATAAGCCTGTCGAGGGTATGCGAGGGGCGTTAAATTCGCCATTTGTCTCCGCAGCGATGCAAGCGGTTTCCGGTCCAGAGTTGGCGATCGCACTAGCTCGCAAGGGTGGGTGTGCATTTATATTCTGCTCACAGTCGATCGAGTCTCAAGCTCAGATGGTTCGGGAGGTCAAAGAGCATAAAGCGGGCTTTGTTGAATCCGATTCGAACTTGCCGCCTACAGCAACACTATCAGATGCTCTCGCGCTGCGTCGCAAGACGGGCCACTCAACGATTGCCATAACCGAGAATGGAGGTAGGCATTCAAAGTTGCTCGGGTTGCTCACGAGCAAGGATTTCTGGGAGTACAAAGATGACCTCACAAAGTGCGTTGAAGGATTCTATACGCCTCTGGAACGATTGGTGCTCGCTCAAGAAGGGGTGAGCTTGCAGGAAGCGACTAATCTCCTTTGGAAGCATAAGAAGGAGTGCCTGCCGATAGTCGACAAACAAGGAAATCTGCGTTCTTTGGTGTTTCGCAAGGACTATTACGATCACCACTCGTACCCAGACGAGTTGACAGACACTCGTAAGCGGCTGTTCGTCGGAGCTGCTCTAAACACCTTCGATTATGCAGAAAGGGCAGCTGCTCTGGTTGAGGCGGGAGTTGATTGCCTGTGTCTCGATTCCTCTGATGGATACACTGAGTGGCAGGCTGAAGCGGCTCGCAAGCTTAGGGCAACCTATGGTGATCGCATTATTCTGGGAGGGGGTAACGTAGTATCGGCTGATGCATTTCGTTATTTAGTAGAGAAGGCAGAGGTGGATTTCGTCAAAGTAGGTATAGGTGGCGGATCAATCTGTATTACTCGAGAACAAAAAGGAATAGGGCGTGGTCAGGCTAGCGCCGTGATGGATATAGCGCGAGAGCGTGATAAGTACCTGGCAGAGACCGGAACATACATTCCTATCTGTTCCGATGGCGGACTGAACTCTGATACGCAGATGATTGTGGCGCTAGCTATGGGAGCTGATTTCGTCATGATGGGTAAGTATTTCGCCATGACAGAAGAGAGCCCGACGGCAAAAATTAGCTACCGCGGAAGATTATACAAGCCTTATTGGGGCGAGGGGTCCAACCGTGCACGCAATTGGCAGCGCTACAAACAGAGCGAAACAGCGGGGCTTATATTTGAGGAGGGGGTAGATGCTTATGTACCTTACAGCGGGCCTCTCTCTGACAAGGTAGACGTCTCTCTTGTGAAGCTGAGATCGACGATGTGTAACGTGGGAGTTCTCTCTGTCCCTGAGTTTCATAAAAAAGCTAGGCTCACCAGGGTGTCAGAGATGACCGTTGTTGAGGGAGGAACCTCAACTGTAGAGATGCTTGATCGGATGCAGCCTAACGCCGAATCCTAATCAATATGTGGTTTACACCGAACCATTTTACCCTTTGTAATTCTCTGCGGCTGCTCGGTCTTGAGCCACGTTTTGAGGTAGGGGATGTGGTGGCGCGAGGTTTTGCAGACCTCGGCTTTGAGGAGTTTCAGGTCTTGCCGGGCCCTAGAATCCTCTCGCTAACCGCCGGTACGGTAAAGCCATTACCCGATGATCACCGCGAGCACTTTTTCTGGATACCATCAGCGGATGAGGTCGTGAGTTTAATCGAGCAAAGTGGGGCGACGATCAATGAGTGTTTCCGTGAAGACTGTCGCGATTGGCGAATTGTGGTGCAAATTTCCTCGGGTAAAGCTTTTACAGTATCAGCTCGGTCGATACATGAAACGCTATTGCGAGCACTTATCGAGCTATATTCAGTTGAAAAAGAGCAGTCATGAGCAACAGCAGCGCAGCGTCTTTCCCATCTCCTATAGTGTTAGCGTCGGCATCCCCCCGCAGACTTGAGTTGCTGAGCCAAGCAGGAGTGTCCTTTTCTGTGGTGGTGGCTGGGATTGATGAGACTCCATTAGAGCATGAATCTCCGGAGAAGATGGTAGAGCGACTAGCTCTTCTAAAGGCAGAGGCCGTAGCAGCTCAGCAGCCGTTAGCCTACGTGGTTGGGGCAGATACAACCGTCTTCATCGATGGCCAATCGCTAGGCAAACCAACATCGGAGCAGGAAGCACGCGAGATGTTGTCTCGAATTCAAGGTCGTACGCATCAGGTCTGGGGCGGTATAGCGATCGTTTGTATGTCCTCTGGCCTAAGTCGGGTATGGTCGCATATGACTGAGGTAACGATGCGCCCTATGAACACCCGCGAGATAGTCGACTATATAGCTACCGGTGAACCACTCGATAAGGCAGGCTCGTACGCAATTCAGGGTATTGGCCTTCAGTTTGTCGATACGATACGAGGCTCCTATTCAAACGTAGTCGGATTAAACATAGCAACCCTCCTCAAAGAGCTAAGAGACTTAGCATGACCGATATTGCTCATAGGTGTGCAGTTATAGCGCAGTCGGTAGCGGAAGCAGCAAAGCGGGCTGGTCGAGAGCCATCACAAATAACTGTCGTAGCAGTCAGCAAGAGAAAGCCGGTAAATGATATGCTTCTGTATGCGGCAGCCGCACAGGCGCAAGGAATGCAGGTGGTATTTGGAGAAAACTACGTTCAAGAGCTGAAATTGAAGTATCCGGAAGTAAGAGAGTTGGGCAGTATCCACCTGATCGGCCCACTCCAAACTAATAAGATAAAAGAAGCGGTGCGCTGTGCAGACGTTATTGAATCTGCTCATTCTCCAAGAGTCATCGAAGGGATAGCCAAAGAGGCTCGCGCCTTAGGTAAAAGGCAGTCGATTTTTATCCAAGTTAATATAGGGGATGATCCACTAAAAAGCGGCTTTCATGCCGATCAGCTTACTGAAGCCTGTCAGGCAGTACGCATGCATAAAGACTCGCTGGCCCTATCAGGCCTGATGACCATCACTCCCTACTACTCAGATCCAGAGGGCGCACGCAAGGATTTCCGGGCAATGAGCGATCTGCGGAGTCGATTGCAGGCGAGCCCAGCCATCGAAATATTCGAGAATCGCACGATATATCTCAGTATGGGAATGTCATCCGACTTTGAAATAGCCATCGAGGAAGGTGCCGACCTTGTCAGGGTGGGTACAGCTCTTTTCGGAGAACGGCAGTAATCACAGGCCCGCGGGGATCGTAACGCGCTTCAGGTCATACTCAATGAAGTGTACTGGTGGTAGCGTTGTCCTGTGTTGATTTCGAGACCGGTTATACCCCCTTGAGGTTTAAGTTTGCCACTAGCCCGGATATTTCATGAAACTGCGTCGCGAGAGCGCCGAGAATGGTGATTTTTCGGGCCCGAAGGGCGAATTCAAAAATCGATTTTTGAGCCGAAAAAGCGCCGTTATCGTCGCTCGCAGTAGCAGGCTTCATGAAATATGCGGACTAGGTGACACATGGAAGTCAGTGAAATTATGCATCAGCAAGTAGAAGTGATAGGTCCACAGGCGTCTTTACGAGATGCCAGTGACCTTATGCACGACCGCGATATCCGACACTTGCCAGTGGTTGAGGCAGGACAGGTTATTGGCATCATAAGTGACAGAGATTTGCGTTGCTATCTATCAGATATGTTCCTGTTGCAGCCAGAGACTACGCCGGCATCAGCGCGCAAGACGATTACAGTGCGGCAGGTTATGCAGACTAAGCCAGTAACCTTGGACCCAGAGTCGGATATTCAGGAAGCGATCGACTGCATGCTTGAATTTAAGATCGGAGCCGTTCTGGTTACTGACACAGAGGGACGATTGCAAGGTGTGGTGAGCTATGAGGATGTTATCAGAGCCGCACGTGATCTGCTGCCAATGTAGACAGTGTGTGTTTACGGTGATTGAGCTCATCGCGAATGGTCGTAGGGCATAATAGAACTATTCGGCGCAGCAGTTCGGCGTTAAGGATACAGTAGGAGATATATATTATGAAAAGCGATAAGCAATTACAGCAGGATGTCATGGACGATTTGCGTTGGGATCCTAGTCTCGATGCATCGAAAGTCGGAGTATCAGCGACCAACGGAGTTATTACCCTTACCGGCTCAGTGCCCAGCTATTTCCAGAAGCAAAATACCGAGCGCGTGGTCAAAAGGGTCGCTGGAGTACGCGCCGTGGCAAATGATATAGAGGTGCGTCTTGCAAACACAACAGAGAGAAACGATTCAGACATAGCGCAAGCCGTTTTGAACGCCTTGAAGTGGGATACTTCAGTCCCCGAAGAGAACGTTGATATCTCTGTTTCTAAGGGATGGGTCACAATAGAAGGGAGTGTAGACTGGAACTATCAACGAGAGGCATGTGAGAAAGCTGTTGAAAAACTAATTGGTGTCAAAGGGGTTACTAATCGTATTGGTGTAGCTCCACACGCGAAATCAAAAGACGTCAAAAACGAGATAAAAGCCGCGCTTCATAGGTATGCTGAGCTTGAATCAAGGAATATCGAGGTGGATTCAGCAGATAGCACTGTCACGCTCCGTGGGCAGGTTCGCTCATGGGCGGAGCGCAAGGAAGCAGAGACTGCCGCCTGGATGGCACCGGGAGTCACTCAAGTAAAAAATGAGATCATTGTCTCGGTATAGAGTTAGCTTGGATCGATTGCCGCAGCGAGCTGAGCCATTCTCGCTTTGATTTTTGCAAGCGAGACAATCCACGAATACGGTTAGGGTTGAACCGCTGGACTCGAGATACCTCGACTACTGTTCCATCTGAGCAGGAGTGTTCGGCGACAAAAAATACATCGGGACCAGCGGCCGATGTAGGTTTAACCCTGAAATCGGTCCTTCCAGAGTGTAGGGTGGTGAGGGCGGCTGGCACAAAAGTTGTCAGCACCTCACCACGATGCGCTCCGATTGATGTTGCTCCGCCCCGAATACTCACAGAACACTGCGGCGATAGTGATGTAACCGTTGCACTGAAGGTAACACTTTTAGCATTAAGGCTTTTAGCGCTAAGTCCAAGTGTTACTGGTTTGCCGATGTGCGGATTAGCTGGAGAAGGTCCGCCTCCACGCGGAGTTGGAGTAGGGGAGACAATCCCTCGCGAAAATCCGCGACGGCACTCGGAATACCACGTATCTAAATAACCAGATATTTCTAAGAGACTAGCGCTGGAAAATGATTTTGGGGTGTTGTTACTGAGGCTGGGGCGCATGATGCCTGTATCGGTATGCGAGGCATTGAGGGTATGTCCGATTTCGTGAGCTGTAGTAACCGGGTCTAACGCACTAGAGACGTGTTGGACGATTGCGAGGGAGAATGGTGACCGGTCGTTTCTGCAGGTAGTGCCTACATAGGCGATGCCGATAGTTTTCTCGTCCATAGTTCGGCCCGTGAAAAATTGCACGAGATCTATCTGGTTCGCCGCGGTGTGCGATCCGGTGTGAATGATCGAGAAACGAGGCTGCAGACTAAGCTGTTGAGCTACGTCTAGTAGGTCGCTTGGGTTAGTGGCATCGCCGATCGAAGTTGGTCCAAATTGACGGGCTACCGTGAAGGTATAGCCAAGCTGGTTTTCATAAAAGACGGCAGCGCTGTGAATAGTCGATATTAATGCATCGTTGCACGCCGCGACTGATGAGCATCGAATACGGCTTGAGAATTGTGCGTCAAAATCAGTAGCTATGTATAAAGTGGGGTAGGTGGTACGGCTAGCAAACGGCGAGTCCTTCAACAAAACATATGAATCTCCGCTAATGGTGTATTTTAATGGCGTACCACACTGCAAATTGGGAAGGGATGAGCGTGACACTACTCCTGTTCGTGAGTTCCGTCTAAAAGGCCGGCTGATATCTTGGAGCGCAACTCTAAGAGACGAGAGCCTGCCGGTGTCGACCTCTGCACTGCGACGAATATCCGGAGTAGTGATCAGCAAGCGATGGGGCACAGAGGAGCGTAGAATAACAGCAGCCACCGGAAATGCCTTGTCGGTAACTCCATGTGGCCTTAGCCACCCGCGCAGTAGCACAGGGCCGTTGCGGCGCAGTGTAGCTGAATTTCCTGCAGGTAAGCCAGAATTTAGTGATGGCGGGTCGGCCAGCGGCGCAGCCACTTCGGCCGATGTGAGCATTATTCGCGAGCCCCGAGAGGTTTGACTTTTTACCGAAAGGGCTATCGGCTCTATCTGTAGCTCACAACGAGGTGAGAAAGATACAGCGGCGGAAGTTAGAGGCGATCCGCACGGGGAGGCATCAGCTTCAGCAATGATGCGCTCTAGCTGCTTTCGTGAGCCGCGCACCCAACTATTTAGCTCATCAGAGTGTCCAGCAGTTGGCAGTGTTACCAGAGCGCATACTGCGAGGATAACGCTATAGGCGCCATGTTTGAGACCAGCAATAGTCATAATGCAGAGAGATCCTACAACGACTTGGGCTTGTTGAGTAGAGCACTTAGCGCGGGAGCAGGGCGTCGCACTTCTCTCTTCTTAAAGGGGCCAAAAATCTGCGGAAGCTACTGGCACAATTAACTTAAACAGCATCTGCCCGCACGTTTTTATCCTTTTTGAAACTTCCAGCGTTCCTAAATAGATAGCGGGATAACTGCGATGCCCTAGCGCGGGAGGCGCTGTATGCCACCGATCTTGACGGTAGAGCGTGGACTAGTGCCGGCATCGAATAGCAGCGCGCTGCCGGGAACCCAGCCGCGAACGCCGTTGTTCGTGCGCACCCGGTACCAGGCGCCTGAGCGATAATCAATCAGGACCTCAGTGTGCTGTGGTATCTTGAGTAATGTTGAATCTAGGCGTGTTGGGCCAGTCTTAAGGTATGTAGAGGCGTTGCGTATCGTGGCGAGTTCATCTGAGGTAAGTAGTGCTGGCCGCGCTGTCACAGCAGGGGTTAGGTCCTGGATCGGCACGGTTCGCGAGCGAGCTGCGTCGAATGTTGGCCTGCTAGAAGCTCCCGATGGATTTAAGCGGTAGAACGACCCTAAGCGCTTTGCTGTTGTTCCATCAGGAGAATCGTCATAGGCCTTAGTTCTTACGCGATTAGAAGTTGCCAGTTGTGGCGCCTGAATTTTCTTAGGGGGCTCGAGGGCGGGATGCTTCTGTAGCTCCTGAAGAGCCTTGGGTTTAGTCACTTCAGTAGTAGAGGCCGTTTCGATCGAGGCGCTAGCCTGTTCTTCCGTTACAGGTGCTGATTCAGGAGCCTTGATTTCAAGCACCGTGATCGATCCTGCTGAAGAGCCTCCCTCTGATGGATTCACTATTACCGTTGAAGCTTCCTGTTCCGTTGAGGCTGCTGGTGCCATTGGAACATCGGATGAGTCTAGATTCATGGAGCGCAGTAGCTCCTCTTCTTTTCTACGAAGCTCCTGCTCGCGGGAGTCTATAGAGGTGTTATCCGCAGCTCCTTCATCGTTGGCTAGCGCCAAATTAGTAAAACCGCATACAAGGCAAATGGCAGCTGAAGAAAAGAGATGTGGTAGGCGCAGGTTGTAAGACATACAAAACGTAGGTCAGAATTTAAAGTTTCTGTGACGGGTCAGTTGGCTTTTGCCAAGCACGCTCCCGTAAGCAGCTAAAGAGTACGAGTGGCACGGCCCCCGAACACCTTAAAGAACCTAAGTACAAACCTAGGTAAAAACCTACGAATCAACAGGTCTTGATAGTGCTCCGTCTCCATAACTACCAAAGTGATGGCTAAAAACGAGCTAAGACCTTACCTACCATTGTAATCGGCTCAGTATACTTAATCAAACAGGGCCTCAGATTGAGAATCAGAGTAATCGCCAGAATAAAAGTGCTGTGATTTCAGATATATATAGCGTTCCGTAAAAGTCTGTAGCGAAATCTCGACTTTTGGAGAACGCTATCGATTCGCGGATGCGAATCAAAACAACAACCTATAGTGATGTCCAGCAAAAGCCTTGCCAGTTTTACAGGCACGGACTTTTGCACATCACTATAGGCGCAGCCTTATTCATTTTCGAAAAAATGCATGAGAATAGCTGGGCGAGTGCAATTTTGGCGTAGCTAAGTTGTCTGTTTTGATTTGCATCTGCTAATTGATAGCAGTCTTCCAAAGCTGGGATTTAGCTACAGATCTTTGGAGCACGCCATAGCCGTTTCAAACCAAGCGACAACACCCTGGCCGAGCGCACGATTGCGGACATTCTCCACTGCTTGTTGGTGGACATCTGATAGACCCGCTCCCATGAGCTCAATTGCTACAACTACCGGTTTTGAAGCCTTTGCCAGACGTATTGCCCGCGCTACCGCGAGCCTACGCTGCTCAGAGCAGCTTAATAGAGCAGTCGGCATCCCTAAAGCTAGGTGTTGGAGATCTAGGGCCTCTGTGAGCTCAAGGGCCTGTCGCGCCTTGGCAAGTGCGGCGAGTATCTGGGAGGAATCCTTAATAGGTTGGTTTAAAATCGCAGAGAAAGCTACTCCACGAAACAGGGCGGAGTTTATCGGAGCGCTACAACGGGCACCACAACACACCGGGCAGGGATGAGCAAGAGGACGAGGAAGTTGGTCATAGTGGGTCAGGATCACACCGAGACCACTACACTCCCTACACAAGTAACGCGGTGAGCGAGATGAAAACAAGGTGAAGTCCTTAAACGTTAGGCCGAGTGTGCGAGCATCCAGAGATGCAGCATATAGCTGGGCCAGAGGTTCCAAAACGCCAAGCTCTTCACCCACCACGCGCGCCCTGCCGGAAAGCGGCAGAAAAAGCGGGATAGCTACAAGTTGGGCTGGTGATTTCATCGTAGCTAAGCCTGCTCGCAATTTGTTTGTTAGTTGGTTGAAAAATGATGGCGCCTCGGTATCAGGGCGGCATAGCTGTACTAGCTCGCCGGCATATATTCCGGTCAAGCGCGTACAGCTACCAGCGTCTGAGGATAGCTCTATTGGAGGGCTGAGTTCTTTTAGGCCTCTGGAACCAATCGCTGGAACGTGCTGGATTCGTGAGTTAAGCGGAGAGAATGTTTCTCCGATAACGATAACCGAACGGAAAGAAGCGATTTTTTGAGCGAGTTCCATCACCGCACGGCCCCGTGCGTCTGACATGAGACCACGAGGTAAATCAACAACGATAGTATCTTCTCGATGCTCAGCGGCTAGAAAACTTCTTATCAGTGATAAGCATGCTAGTTCCTGCGCGTCCAAGATATCAGTTCGCGAGCCCAGAGGCAGGCCGTCTAGGGAAATAGCGCCTAGCAGCGCCTGGGCCTGAGATAGGAGAGAGCCTTGATTTGCGCTTAGCATCCCTACGGGACGCATTAAGAGATCAGAAATGGTGTCCTTTCCGTTAAATACAAGCTGCGACTCTGCCGATCTGTCACGAGCGTTATCGAGCCCGCGTGTGAGCAGAGCTGATAGGGTCGCACGATAAACAGGTCCAGCGCCTATTTGGCACTTGTTACACCAGCCGTTAGGCGAATACGACAATGATTCGCCGCTCGCATCAGATACAGTGAAATAAATGTCGGGCACTCTCCAGGCTAAGTGTAGGAGTGTACTTATGGCAGCAATCGATGATTCCTGGCAAAGGAACCGGTCGATAAGTACTGTGTGAGCACCGGTCGAGCTGATAGTGGGTGTTAGGCCATGAAGCTGTGCCCATTCATTCAGGTTTAGAGAATAGGTTGAGGCATTGAGGGTAATCGTCTTTCCGCTCCAATGCTTTCGGACGCTATCAAGGAGAGAGATCGGCGATGTGTACCTAGTGAGTAGTGTACCACACTGATTACACTGGCAGCATGATGAATTTATAGCCGAATCGATAACTGAATCAATTAATCCACACGCAGCCAGTGCAGTAAGCGGTGTGTAGGCTAAGCGCTCCGGAGATGTATACTGAGTTCTGGCTGCGAGAGTTCTAGTTAAACGTCCAGAAAGTGGCTCCGGTATGGCTCCCGCTTTTAGTGTTTCGATGAAGCGCTCCTGGGCAATCGAGTCAGCATAGAAACCGTCAATCCACTCTAGAGATCCTATATCGGCGCCTGCTATATGAACTCCCCGCGGCTCAAACGCGATCGAAAATGACACAACGCCTTCGGCACTCTGAGAGTAAGATTGATTAGATGCGCTGACTGCTGCGTCTAGTTGACCTCCATGCGCAGCATGTCGGAAAAATCGGGCAGCTGAAAAGACCTCTCCAGAGATTCGCCGTATGCTTGGCTCAGCCATATCCTAACTCAAAAGTCTATGCAGCTGCGGCGCTTAATCTGGATCAGGGAGTTATGCAGCCGCGCTGAGAGAGGATTTAATCGTCTCTATTCGGTCGATCACCATTTTCTTATAGCTCTCAAGCAGCTCAGCAGATTCGGCCTCAAATCGCATTACAAGCACCGGCTGCGTATTAGATGCGCGAACAAGCCCCCAGCCTCTGTCAAAAGTAACCCTAACACCATCGATGGTATCAACCTTAAACTCCTTGAAGGCCTCTTGTGCTGCTGTTGCGATCTTAAACTTGATCGCCTCTGGGCAATCTACCCGCATCTCTGGGGTCGAAAGCATTGGTTTGAGTCCAGACAGTAGGCTTGAAAGCGCGCCGCTGTGTTTGCTCATAATTTCCACCAGTCGAGCCGAGGAGTAGAGTGCGTCGTCGAAACCGAAGTACCTGTGCTTGAAAAAGATGTGCCCGCTCATTTCACCAGCCAGGTCACCATGGGTCTCTTTGAGCTTGCTTTTGATCAGAGAATGACCCGTCTTCCACATGATTGCCTTGGCCCCACGAGCGTTAAGGTCATCAAAAAGCTGACTAGAGCACTTAACATCCCCAATGATCGTTGCTCCTGGTTTCTCAGCTAGAATAGCGCGGCCATAAATCAACAATAGCATATCACCAAATACAGGCTCACCGCGCTCATCAACTACGCCGATGCGATCAGCATCACCGTCCCATCCGATACCAAAGTCGGCTCCGTGTGTCTTAACCGCAGCCACCAGGTCTTTTATGTTCTTGAGCTCAGTTGGATCCGGATGGTGGTTTGGAAATCGCCCATCTGGATCGCAGAACAGCTCAATTACCTCAACGCCGAGCGCTTTCAACACCGCCGGACCAACGAGCCCTCCAACACCGTTTCCGGCGTCTACTACAACCTTAAGTTTCCGTGAGCCTATATGAGGCTTAGAGTTGTCAATAATTGAAGAAATATATGACTCTCGAACAGCAAGCTGCGATATAGTTCCACGTTTGCCAGTAGGGGCGCTTTGCAACACTCGCTCGCAGCGTGCCTTAAGGTCTTGTATCTCCGCTCCGGATAAGGTCTGTTTGCCGAGAAGAATCTTAAATCCGTTCATATCTGGCGGGTTGTGACTGCCAGTGACCTGAATTCCCCCTCCGAGTTCGTTAGAAAAAACAGCGAAGTAAAGTTGCGGTGTAGGTCCCATGCCGGTGAGCACTACGTCTAGCCCCTCATCGGCTAGTCCTTCAGCCAAGGCTTGCGCATATCCTGGAGAGCTTAGGCGGCAGTCGTGCCCGACTCCGATACGGTTTAGGCCGTGCTCCTTGGCAAGAGTGCCGTAGGCGCGTCCCAGCAGCCGAGCGAACTCATCACTAAGTTCACTACCTACCGTCCCACGGATATCATATTCCCTAAAAATTACCGGATTAACTTTCATCATATTAATATTTCTTGTCGACTATATGGTTTTTTTGTAGCTCCGCACCGAAATACGATGAGAGTTTCTCCTCAGTTTTACGTTTCTGGATGGTCTTTCGGGCTTCATCGCGGCGCGCCTTTAACTGTGCCTCGCTCTCTGTGCCGTTATCATCCTCTTTGTCCTCTTGATTCTCTTCGCCCTCTTCGTCGTCCTCTGCCCCAAGGCGCTCCTCAACAAAGAATATCTGCGTAACCCCTTCTGTTACTACAGGTTTACTATATTTTCCAGCCTCTAGTGAGCGGACAGCCTCAAGTATGTGGCCACTTAGGTCTTTAACTGCGACCATCCCTAGTAGCCCGCCCTCTGCCCTGTTAGGGTTATCAGAGAACTCTTGTGCAGCAGATTCAAAACTTTTGCCAGCGGCCAGGGCTTGTTCCACCGCTTGCACCTTTGCAGAGATTTCGTCATTTGAGCGGCCAGCGTGTGCAATGCTTATCGAGCGTAGCTTCACCGAGGCTCCACCACTTGAGAGACTCGGGTTTGATGAAACATACTCGTCGACCTCCTGCTCTGAGACGCTTACACCACCTTTTGCTATGGAGGAGGCTAACTTGGTTTTGAGAATCTCACTTCTGACCTGACGTCGATACCAGGCTACGCTCTTTCCCTCGCGTTTAAGAACACCCTCGAAGTCGGGCCTTGATAGAGAGTTTCGAGCTGCCACCTCATTGATGTATTCCTCAATCTCAGCGTCATCGACCGACACCCTCTTTAAGGAAGCCTCGGCTTCTAAGATACGCTCAAAGATTATAGTTTCCAGGGTTTGCTGGGCTTCCTGGTCCGTTGCTATCTCTTTAAGAGAGAGTTTTCTAGGTGTTGATAATCGCGAGGTAAGCTCAGAGAGGGTAATCGGCTTTTCGTCCACCGAGGCTACTACGGCATCGATTACAAACTCGCTCACAGGAGCAGGCGCTTGGCTCTTAGGAGCGGCGCTCAAAGGGGTATAGAGGACCGGGAAGGTTGCAAGTACCGCTATTGATGAGGCCAGAAGCGTTCGCCGAGGTGTAGGGGAGGTCTGACCCTGCGGGACAGTCTGTTTGAGCACGAAAGATATAAGCGGCATAATCATATTAGGAAACCCGTTCTCAGTAAGCTAGCTAAGTCTTGTAGGTTTCACAACACCAACTTATAGTGGGCCCCAACAAGTGTCGTTCGCGCCTAGAAACCGATTCAATAGGATTTCCATGAAAAGCTCGGATCATTCCCTGGCTAAGTCATTAATCTGCAGTGTAGTGCTGTGTGGTGTAAGTGCCTTTTTAGGTGGCTGCGGTGGGGGTGGTGATAGCTCGGATGGGTCGTCTGGAGGCGGGTCAGCATGCAATTCGATCGGTTATGCAGCAGCGCTGAAAGTAGCCAATGGAGAGCAGTGTGTGGCAGACAGCGAAAGCGACACCTCATCTGTTGTGAAGCTGCGAATAGAGACTAGGGACGGCTCGATTGGCACCTGCACAGGCACGGTCATCTCAACGACGGCAGTATTGACGGCAGGGCATTGCTTTGCTTACTCCGACTGGTCACGAGTAATTATCACAGCAGTGTCAGCGGGAAGAAAAGTTGATGTTCAGTCAACTAGTGTAGTCGTGCATCCAAACTTCAGAGCGTCGCTTTCAGAGGGGTTGTTTTTTAATGACGCAGCAATTGTAAAGGTGGGTTCGGCGCTCCCTGTTCCTCCGCTACCACTCTTGGTTTCTCGTGCCCCTCAGGTGGGTGAGGATTCAACGGTTGCTGGATACGGGCAGACCGAAAATGGAGGTGCAGCTGTGGATGATGTTGTCGCTGGGCAGGCGGTGATTCGTTCAGTGACCGATAATCACCTGCGAATCGATTATCGTGATGGCGAGAGCCATCCATGCAAAGGGGATTCCGGAGGTGCGCTATTAGTGCAGCAGGGAGAGGGCTTGGCCATAGCGGGAGTAGTCTCGCAGAGTGATCCGAGCGTAACGGCTGACCAGATATGTGAGCAGGGTGAAGACAAGACGCTTTACACGAATACTCAGCAGGCCTCAGTTTCCAATTTTATCTTGGCGCAAGCCCGCGGTGCAGCGACAAAGTAAATCTATAATAGTTAAAAGAGCAGTGTAGTTATGAAAATCACTAATCCATGGGTGTTGAGGCTGCTACGGCAGGGAGCTAAAGCAGCATCGTTTTTTTTGGTACTGCTGGGTATCTCAACCGTACCTGTAGCTGCGCAGGACTGCGACCGTTGTGCAGCAACGGCCTACCTACAGAGCGCGCTTTTACCTGAAGTAACTAACCACGTTGGCTTGCAGCTCAGCTATGATTACCGCCATACGATGCTCACAGGGAGCTCAGACACCCCGAACGCCGCCGATGAGAAGGTGGCAACTACGGTGGCGAACCTCTACTACTCACATAGTCTAATCGAGGGAACTAGCTTTGACCTGTACCTACCTTTTGAATCTCAAGCTTACACCGCCCGGCCTAATTACACCTATGATAGTGGGCGTGACTCAGCACTTGGCGATCTGAGTCTTTTGGTAACACAGCAGCTTTTCGGCGGAGTAGCCGAACGGAAACTGGTAGATTGGCGCCTTAGAGCAGGTGTAAAGCTTCCAACGGGAGATTCATCTCAGCTAAAGAAATACCCCGCAGAGGTCGTTCGCCCGGATCCTCAAGGTTCAGTGTATCCAACCAGCGCCCTGTATCCGTACGATCGGGCACTAGGAAGTGGCTCGGTCGACTGGATTATCGGATCGAGCTACGTGGTGCGCTATGAGGATTTTTTTGGGCTCGTAGATGCGCAGTTTATCGGGCGTACCACGGGGGAGAATGACTTTACCGTGGGTAACACGGCAACGGTGCATGTCACCCCTGGGTACATCTTCTCATACTCAAGAGGTAATGAGTTCTCGTTGCTGCTGGATGCAGCTTATCGTTACGATGCTCAGTCGGACTATGACGGTAAGACGGTCGACAATTCTGGTCAGACAGCATTTAGCATGGGCCCGCAATTGATGGGCAACTTTCAAGGTAAGGTGCTCGCCTTAGTTGGGGTTAACCTACCACTCTACCAGAGTGTAGAGGGCACACAGTTGGCCTCTGACTACCAGATATTAGCATCGATAATGACCGGGTTTTAGAGTCTCGGCATCACTCCGGAATCCTCGAAAACGCTATCAGCTGCCCCCGAGTTTACTTGCTGGGTCACTAACAACGGCATCCAGCTGCTCAGCAGCTGCCTCCGGGCTGAGCGCCCGTTTAAAATGACCGGCCTCACCAGACTGACTCTCCAGCTCATTTACTAAC
Organism: Pseudomonadota bacterium; assembly: GCA_046300175.1. Lineage (GTDB taxonomy): Bacteria > Bdellovibrionota_C > UBA2361 > UBA2361 > OMII01 > OMII01. The sequence continues at coordinate 29,396 of JBKCMS010000067.1, forward strand.
TCTTGGCGCATATAGTCCCAGCGCATAATCTCCGGTAGCTGCGGAAAGTGTTCAGTCAACTTCTTGAGTACCTTTAACGGGTTCTTCCGATCCTCCTCTGTCAGTGATTCTACAACTGTGCTGCACACTTTGGTTAGCTCGTTCATAGTCGACAGCTTGGTTGCTGTTTCTTGCTCTATACTGGTAGGCAGATCTCGATCAAATCCAAAACGGGCTGCGAATTCCTGCTTCCATAACTCGAATGTGTTAAGCTTTCCTTCGTGCATATACGATACTCTGATTGATCGTTGGTACAGGTCTTCGTAGAATTTTGTTGCCTTATCAATCTCATCATTTAAACTTTTCCACGTAGCAGGTGCATTCTTTTTCACTGCATCACTAGGATGGCCCCAAGAGTACCAAGACTTTTCACCTAACAACTCAAGCATTCTGCCGTAGTTATGAGCATTAGCCGAGTCGATCTGATCTTGGCTAGAGGTTTGTTCTACCTTTATAAATCCAAGCTGTTTCAGTTCTTGCGGCTGCTTAGTTAGAACAAAACCTGCCAAAGCATCAAGCCTTGCTAATTCAGTTATCTGTTCTCTCTCCTCCTTGCTAAATTTTGGTGATTCAAGCCGCTCTTTAACTATTTCAGAGTCCGGCGAATGAACAAATCCCTTCAAAGCTCTTTGAATTGATGCCAGCACTGCCTTCTTTTTCGGGCTCGTAGAGCAGGCGTTTTCATGTTCTCTTGCTAGACCAGCACTAACTCCGTAGAGAGTACCGCCTGCCGCCGAAGCCGCGCCTAGTGCCCAACCGATCGGACCAGAACAGGCAAATGGAATTATGCCGAGAGAGTAAGAGCCGCCGACTGCACCAGTAATTTGCGTGTCGTTCATATCTATGAACTGGCCCTGGCTAAATTTTTGGTATCCATCAACAGCCGCTAATACCCCTCCACTACCCCCGATAACGGTCCTACCTAACATCGCGACGCCCGGGATGTTGGTTAGGCCGACGCGACTACTCGTGCTGCTAACTAACTTTTGCGCTGCGGCGATGGCAGTAACGCTCAGGGCGACGTCGCCAGCGGCGCTAGCGCCTTCTGCCAATCGCGCCCTAGTCATGTTGTTCTTGTCCCCCTCTTGAGTGGTGAATGTAGTTTGGAGCCATTCGAATGCTTCGATATCCTTCGTTAACGATCGAATAAGTTCGGGGACCGCCGAGTGTTCAGCGTCAGGATCGTAACTAGCCGCCATTACATTGGTGACAGCCTCAGAAACTGTAAGCATGGCTACTGTTGCATGGAACGGGTTTTTCGCCGCCCAGTCACTTACTTTAACCTTAGCGCGCCACTGTCCAGCTACCTCTTTCAGCTTGCTAAGAGTACTCTGTTTACTGACCTCGGTGGCGGTCGTAGTTAAGGGGGCAACTTTAGCCTCAGTCAATTTACCTGAAGCTCCTGTTTCTGTGGGTGGAGGTGGTGTTTTAGGCCCCTGGTTAGAATTTTTTGCAGTGCCCTCGCTCACGGTCGAGCGCCCCGAAACTAAATTTGTTGCGGCCTCAAAGGTTGCACGATAACCGTCAGCTATCAGCTGCGTGCCCTTAGAAGTGAGCTTGACAGCACCATCCCTTGCTATTTTAGCACCCTCGACTACCTTTTGACCCAGACCACCAGACCCCTTAATTGCGCTCGCTTGTCCTGCCTTGACTCCATCTGCGGCCTTGGCTGGTCTCACGATCCGCTCGCCTCGCAGTGGTGCGCGTGCATTTGGTGTGTATGATTCCTCCTCGGTGTTCGCACGATCTGAAGGGCTCGTTTCGGTCGCTGCTTGAGATGCCTGAGTAAGAGCAGACTGTGTAGCTGTTAGCGACGCCTCTTTAGCTCTTTGCACATCACTTTTACTTATCAGGTACTCTTTTTCGCCAAGTTTAAGGTGCAGAAATTTCACTGATTCGTCGATGGTGAGCGACACAGTTGTTCGCCCATCGGCATGATGAGTCACCTTAGCGTCGTAGGTATCGGGTTGATTGACAGCGACGAGACGGTTAGTCTGCTTCGGCAATGTTTCTAAGATCTGATGGTTCCTATTTGCTTTGCTGTAGTCACCGTTATTCCTGACGTAACCAAATGCGATGGTAGAAGAGCTGTTCTCAACGGAGGCTTCTAGTCTACCGTCAGAGCCTATTTTCAATTGTAGCCCATCTTTTGTAGTCGTCCCATGAAGCAGTTTTTGTTGGACGGTCTGAGTTGGAGCGGCAGCTCCAGCTGCCAAAGCTCGTTGAGTCCCTAGCCGACTAACCGTGGTAGTTGAAGGTATAGAGTCATTCAGTGGGTTAATAGGAATAGGGCGATCATCGGGAGCTGCATTTGGGTCAAAGCTATAGTGGGTATAAACCTCTTGCTTAACTGCCTCTGCCATCTTGTTCTCCGTAATTGTGAGCTAGCTACTGGAGGGTAAAAGGAATGCGCGGCATATACCGCACACTCCAAGTTAAAGTCCTTAGCTGAGAACCCCACTTACTAAAGGGTATGGCTAAATTAACTGTAGGTGTGCGCTAAGCGGATGGCGAGATATGCCTCACAAGTAAATTGAGCTTGTTAAGAGGGAGGCAACTCATGGCGCTGCAATGGAAAAGAGAGCTGATTCAGGCAATTAAGCGGGTCAGCGATTAAGAAGCAAAGGAGCCAACATTTTAACCACCTTGCACTGGGTTTAGAGGAACGATTATCCATAGGTCGTTCCGGTTGCCGATGACCTTTATAAGAGCGACTACACTCTGATGACCAGTTATAACATTATTCGCATGCACACTTGACCGTGGGCCAGCTGCCATTGCACTTGTCTATAGATCCTAATCATCTGGGGCCCTTATTTAACTAGCTGCGGATTCATCGAATAAAGATAGAGTTTATAGCGTCCAACTGATATCGGCATCGTCCGCCAGAGGGTAATAATTATAGCTCTCGGTATAGCTCTCTTTATGACCCCGGCACGTCGCCCTAAACCTTTAATTTATTCGAGGGAGGTCAGTTATGAAAGCTCCAAGCCCCGGTTCTCTCTGTGATGATACGGGATCAGACGGTGGCATAAAAGGCAGTGAGTTGGTTCCCGCACCTAGCCCTGAACTTGCATTAATTGCTAGGTCGTTCGCGTCGGTGCTCATTGGGCAAGCAGTGGCAGACGGAGAGGTGCGCGCATCCGAGATGAGGCATATTGAGCGTGTTATAAGAAAAACATTCTATCTCGCAGAGGTTGACGCGCAACGCTTTGTCAGAGAGGCACTTGAGCAGTCTGCAGTGATCGGCTCTTTAGCGTTCGAGAATGCTTTGGAGACTTTACGAGATAAATTTCTGCCACATCAACGAAAACGCTTTCAGGAAGCGCTTATAGAGCTTGCCGAGAGCGATGGGCAAATCGACGAGAAAGAGCGACTACTAGCCTGTTACGTTAGTAAGCGTTTAGGTATCGACAAAGTCTCTACTTCGAGTCGTCTAAGCTAACGGAGAGGGAATTCTTATGGTGCATCTGGCTATTCTTCTGACTAGGTCCACTCAGGCTCGGTCTCTAAGGCCAAAAACCTAACTGAGCCAATCAAGGGGACTCGAAGTTGGGGAGTTTCTGCTGATGTGGCTATTCGGGTTTATTTTATATGTCGCAAGCCACTAATGGGATGAAATCGGCGAGATGCATCTGCTTGGAGAGTTTTAGTTAATTGAAGGGCACATTATGAAAGTAACTATTCTTGGTGTAGACACTGAACGCGATGAGGCGATTTCGTTTATCCGAGCGAAATTGGAGCGAGTACGGGATAGATTTAAGTTAGACGGATCGGATATTGACGTCTGGTTGAGGGACACCAACGGACCTCGCGGTGGAATTGATCAAGAGTGCTCTATAAGAGTCACCCGGGCTCGGCAAATGCCAGTTGTAGTAAAGTGTCGGCATAGCTCCGTAAGATCGGCCGTTCTGGGCGCAATCTGTAGATTACGCAGGGCTATTGCTCGCTAGTGTGATGTGAGTACCTTCACTACCACCACAGAAAGAGGGGTATTTTCAGGTAGCCCAGCAGGGGTAGTATTACTTGCCCAATCTCTGTCAGACAAACTCATGCAGCCGGTGGTAGAGCAGAACAATTTGGCAGAGACGGCACCCGTCATGCACGAAAAGGATTGCTATAAACTCCTATCTGCCGAGCGCGTGAAATTTCAGGGCCATGAGAGACTCTAGTACTGCTTGATGGTAGCAAAGAAGCTCATAATCGTGGGCTTTAAAATCAGTAAATCGCTCATAGTACCGAAAAGTGCTCCCTGATTGAAGAGACTGTCTGGTAGAGTGCTCCCTCCAAGTGGTGAACGAGCTTTAGTTGTTGAACTTAGCTTAATCGACATTCGCTTCCTTGGTAGTTGTCAGATATTGAGTCCTCTAAGCCACCTGCTTGATATTTTCTTAAGGTATTTGGTGGCGGTGTTACAGCTTAAAAAGAGGCGCTCTGCAATACTCTCTGATGACTTACCTGCATCGAGCAGCAAAGTGCACTTAATCCTGTCTCAAGAAGCGCGCATTGCGCTCCAGTCGCAGCTCTTGCTCCAGAGCGGTTTGAGTTCCTGCTAGATAAAAACATACTGAGCCGTCACTGGGTCTGCTTGTATCAGTACCGGGGTGTTTATTAGCAACTAGACAGTGCCGTGCTGCAGCCAGAGTCCTTTTGTCTTCTACGGCGCAACTTGGGCAAGCTAAAATTGCGCTCTCCGTGCTATAGCGAGTGGTTTTTTCAAAAATCACTCGCGTAGCGTTTATGGAAGCAGCTAAGACAAGTGATGAATTCAAAGTGGCCTTAACCACTATTCATTGCTCGGAAACCAATTCCCCTTTTGTAGGTAGCTGATGTGCGGAAGGCTGCCTAAACGAAAGGAAGTACTAGGGGTCAGATTAGAGCTTAGATTCAGAGTGTTGAGTTGCGGATCTATCAAGTACCCCGGCGAGCTCGTGAGCTAGAAAATCTAGGCGTTCTGTTCCTGTAAAGGAAATTCTCTTGATTACAAGGGCACAGGGATGGTTTTTCAGGATAACGAGTTGCGCACCTTTTCTTGCTGGGCCAGTGTCTCAAGGTGAGTGTCTCAAGGTGAGATTGGACATCTTTAAGCCAATTTTCAGGAATAGTGTCTGAAACCGCATCAGCAAAAGTCGCAGCGACCTCTTTTGCTGATACGGAATTTTGCGCATCACTACAGTAGTGTCGGCCTTGGTAGTCGTTTGTTTTTGAACAAAGAGAGGGATGGAGTTGTAAGTGGAAAAATAGAGAAAGTAAATTACTGGCGTGCCTACGCGTCCTCAGCGGTATAGAAGAGGTAGTGATTACCCCAAGTGAGCACAGGGTGTCAGCGACTAATTCGAACTCCGCTTTAAGAAAGTCGTTACTTTATTTTTTTAAAATCACCGGGTTTCCAGCTTCTCTTAATCGCTGCCTCAGTCGGCCCGTAAAGCCTCAGCACGGCGAAGTAACCCTTACCAGGTACCGTCGCCAACCAATTCGAGTGTTTGCCCTCGAATACCTGAGGGCCAAAATAGAGATCGGTGCTGCCGTCGTCATTTTGCACAGGATTGTCTCTCGAGCCAAGCGATGGAAACGGCTGGCCATTAGCAAGTCCCGATGCGTTTTCGGCCTCATAAAGTGTTACTGACCAGAAATTAGCAGCGGGGATATTAGCTGGTAGATTTAAACGATAGTTAACTCCTCCAGACAGGGGCGTGCCGTCTCCATCAGTAAATGCGATCATATAAGCCGCACCTTTACCGGGTATCTTCGAGAGCATCCCAGGACTGACCGAGTAATAATTAGTAAAAAACCAGATGCGGGCATCGAGGTCGAGGTATCCTCCCGAAAGATTCTTCCAGGAGAGATCCAAAGCCTTGTGTGGTCCTGGTGGCGTTATGTTATCGAGGGGATTTATCCAACGACGATCCTGATAAACCCTGAGCGATCCCTGGTTCAGGACCTCCTCGAAACCAATGACGCGGCTCATCTTGTATGCCGTCTTGGCGGCCCGATCAAGGATCTCTCGAGTCCGCGCATCGGGCTTGAAAGGCTGGCCCTTTATGATGCCGATCGCCGCTAACATCCCGAGTGAATCCGACTCTGCCAGGTTGTTTCCTTCCGAGTCCACGAGATCCTTGAGTTGATCAAACGCACGTCCATCAGCGGTTGGCAACATATTCACTGGCACCCCTGAGGCATCGGGAAATACCATCGGTTTGGCGGTGGCTTCACCTTTTAAAGGATAGATCTTTGCTTGCTCAATTAGCGCAACCGCCGGCCTCAAATTCTTAGGATCCTGATAGAAGCCCCGGAGAAAGATAAATACGTTGTTAGTTCCAGAACGGTAGACGAAGTATCCTTGAGGAACGTCTCCCGCATATCCGGGTGGCAGGATGAGAAATTTGCCACCCTTGCCGGCATCTGGACCTGTTAGGCCAACATCACCTTGGAATTTGCCACCATCGACAGGTATGGGACGTTGCCAAAAATCGAGCAAGATACCTTGCAACATAGGAGGCGCCTCAAACACCAGCGGACCATCCTTTCCGAGGTCAACATAGCTCATCGCGTAGATCACATCAGAGTTTGGTGTAGTAACTAGAGTCTTTGCATCGAGTCTCTTCTTCCAAATCGGCAGCACGTTGTATCCAGCGCCGAAAGTGCTCTCTGAACCGGTCTTCATGCCGAGCGTGTTGATTAGGGGTAGCGCCCAGAGATAGGTTTGAGTCGCGCGCTGAAACAGCAATTCGTCGCGTAATATCTGGGCGACTTCATTTCCAGGTCGATTCTCTGTGAATGAGGCGTTTGCCAATTCATCAAAGCGCGAAGTTTGTGCTTTAGCCTCGGAGGCTATTATAGCGCAGGCAATCGCGGTAATAACAAGCGCGTAATTTCGGAGTGTTAGTGATGACATAGAAGCTTCAAAAAATTGACAGATACGCGTTGTTAGACACTGTGCAGATTACCTAACCCGCTCTATATCTGGCAAAACCCAAGACCGATCAAAGTACGCTTGAGTTGGGCCGTAGAGTCGAAAATAAGAGAACCAACCTTTGCCTGGAAGCGTCTGGATCCAATTGCTCGTTGGTTTGCCACTTGGAGCGCTCGGCCCGAAGAAGAGGTCAACGCTGCCGTCAGCATTCTTGACTATGTCATTGCGAGAAGACCGATCTGGTTGAGCCCCGGTATCAACAAAGCAACGAGTTTCGTTATCATATACAGTGACCGACCAGAACTGGGCAACGGGCGCGTCCTTGGGGATTTTTAGGTGATAGGTATTGCTGCCACTCAGCCAGTTGCCCTCACTATCTTTTGCGGTTTCGAGGTAGAGTTGGCCAAAACCAACCGTTCGTCCCATCATGCCGGTAGAAACACCTACTGCCTCGTAGAACCAAGAGGAGCGTTCGTCTAACTGGGTGTGATGCGCAGCCTCTTGGCTGGTCTCTTTCAAGAAAAGCGAGATATCCCAGTGCTTGCCAGGCCAAACCGCTGCTCCTTCAAAGCGCTTTTTGTAAGCGATTGTGCGAGCCATCACCTCACCTGTTAAAGAGGCCTCTTGTAAAATCTTCTTTTGCCTTGCGGTCGGAGCGAATGGCTTACCCTTTTCTATGCCCAGAGGTTGCAGCATACCCATCATCATACGATCACGCTCGTGAACTGGTTCTTCGTTGATGATTCGGGCCAGGCCCTCCCAATAAGCTAGCCCACGAGGTTGTATGCCGCTCCACTTGCGACCGTTGGGAGAAACGTGACGAGTCGGAGGCGGATTCTCTCGCCGGCTATAGGGGTACATCTTCAAACCATCAATCAGTGCTCGTGCCTTGACTGCATCTGGATCGAGAGCGCGGTGAGCGGACCAGATATTCACCGTAGGGGAGCGGAATACGAAATACCCTTCAGGCCTCATATCTGGGTCATCAGGACCAAGGATTAAGTACTTGCCCCCTGCGCCTTTGTCCGGTCCTGTTTGTCCGGAGTCGGTAATAGGGCGTTGCCAAAAATCGGTGAAGCCCCCCGCAGTCGGGCCAGCAGGAATTTCAAAGACCAGCGGCCCGGTCTCCTTTAAATTGGGAAATGCCATGATGTACGGAGTAGTAGCATTCGCCGTTAATAGGCCAAGCTTATCTTGAAATGTGAGGTAGTCCACGTAGTCGTTTTTGCCAGCTCCAAACTTAACAAGATGCTCGGTTTGCCACTGTTGCATAGCCATCAGCGGTAAGGCCCAAAGGTAAGCTTGACAGGCCCGCTGGTAGTCAATTTCGTCAAAAATGTTTTCTACCGTGGAAGCACTAGGGTATCCGCTCGACAGTTCAAGTTTGCCAGATCTAGTTTCGATACTGCCGGTCGTTGGTAAATCCTGTGCATCGACTACGGCGGATGTCCAAAAGAGTATAACTGTTGTGGCGATAGCTGCTATGGGATTAAAGTTTTTCATGTATAGAGAGCGCTTCTAAACAGGTTAATGAATAAAAGAAAATAATTACGAATTTGCGTAGTTTCACCAAATGATTCAATTTCAGTGGGCCACCACAGCATAACCCTTGCAGAAGGCTTGGTCTTGGTCAAGTAAGGTCTGCTAATTGAAGCTAGGACCTTAATACTGGAAAGGCGGATGAGTAAGCTACATGTATCCTAACCTAGACTGCTGGCTTCCTGGATACTTTTGCTGCTTCTGCAGCACGGTCTGATTGTTAGAAAAGCCAATTTCCCGTTCGTAAGCAGCTGATGTTCCGAAGGTTGCTTAACCGAAAGGACTTGCTTTGGGGTCAGATCAAGCTGAGGTTCGGAGTGTTGAGTTGCAGGTCTATCAAGTAGTTCGGTGAGCTCGTGAGCAAGCCACCATTTCTCATAGAGGTAAAATCCGGATCGGTAGTTCGTAAGGAAGAGCACAGTAACTTGAAAAATTTCTCAAAAGATATCTCTGAGAGTATTCCACTCTGCCTGTGCAGCGGGTCAGAGTCTTGGAGCTTTGGAGAAGTAGAATGTGTACCTTAGCAGGATGGGATTAATCGTATTACGCTTGAAGCCTGAGACTTATCAAAAAGCCTCGCTGATCTATCAGCGAAGTAGATGCCGATAGATTCATGTAGCCGCAGTGGGGTGTGCCCTTCCTGTCGGGCAAAGCGCGCTATAAAGTTTGCAGAGCACCTCTATAACGAGGTTGCTGCGGACGTACCCTATCGTCAGACAGTCTTTGGAACACCTAAACGCCTACGCGTCATCTTAAGTGCGGCCGTCGGCTAAGCTCCATACTAAACTCAGCCTCATTTATTTTTGAGGAAATGAATGAGAACAACTGGGAGAGTGCAATCTTGGCGTAGCCAAGATTGCGCTCGCCCTGCTATTGCGAGTGATATTTTTCAAAAACCACTCGCGCAGGGTTTAGTAAAACCATCGAGCATCGGTTTTTGCAAAAGTTGTGCTACGCAGCAGCCTGTAAGGAGCTATCTAATAACGGTTCATAGAGGCACCGTGGAGTGCGATGAAAGAGGTCTCGCTTAATCATCAGATAGTTAATGCACCTAATGTATCCAGAGAAGCGCTCACGAAGTTCGTCGATAACAGCGCTAAACTCAGCGTAGCCTGAAGCCTCAATAACTAGCTCGAGTTTGCATCCTCCTAGCTGCTGTATGTATTCAAGAACCTGAGGATGATCTTTGCAGTAACTGTGGAACTCCTGCTCCTGCGCAGCATCGTAGCTGCGCGGCTGAACCTGAACATTAAATAGAGTCATGTCGAGCCGCGAACGATCGATGTCAATGCGATATCCGGCGATAACTCCAAGCTTCTCCAATTTATCAAGCCTGTATGAGACTATAGCTGGGGTCGTATTCAGGTGCTGCGCTAGTTCGGTAACTGAAAGTCTAGAATTTCTTGAGACTAGTGAAATGATCCCAGCTTCAATTAGGTCGAGTGAGTACTGATCAGGAGCTGTACCGATAGCGACTTCAGGGAGGGTGAAGTGCCACCCTGGTCCCTCGTTAGTTTTTGAGCCTAGTAGATACTTTTTCGGAAACCACCAGTTGTTGACGAAGGTATACACATCGTAAGTAGTGACCACATCGCTGAAATCAGAGAACAGCTGATTCTGAATATCATAAGCTTCCTTAGGAGAACGGGCGGCTATTACCCAGATGAGGTCCCATGAACCGTAACACTCAGCGAGCCAGAACGTGTTTGGGTGCTTATTGAGAAATTCAACAAGTTGCGACCACCGATCACGATTAGACTCAAGCTTTAGGTAGGTTTTGTAAATCGTATATCCAAGCTTGTATGGATTTATAAGGGCCGAGCATCCACGGAGAATACCTGTGGTCTGCATGCGCTGAAGCCTGCTGATAACAAGGTCTCTACCAAGTCGCACACGTCGGGACACCTCTGATAGTGGTCGCCGTGAGTTGCAGTCTAGCTCAAAAAGAATTCGGCGGTCATAGGCGTCCAGTGATTGCGACATAGTGAATCCTTGCGTCTGAGGGCCACGTAGCAAACAGACGTAGCTCACATCTTGATAATTACCGTCGTATCGGATTTCAAGGGTAAACAACAATTCAGTTCTTTTTTGGCTCAATCCCGCGATAAAGTGCTCTTAATATCTCAAATTTAGGTCCATTAAAGCCAATTTAGTCATGGATGTCGCTAAAAGTCTTGCCAGTGTAGAAGGCATGGACCTTCGCACGCTGCTGTATTCATCGAAATTATCGCCGGCACCTCAGATCAAATAATTTAGACCGATTTGCTCTGATAAATGAGCCAAACTCAAGAGCCGCTTGGCGCGCGATGCTAAGCCGTTCACATTGGCAGAACGAAATAACGTAATCAAAGGGGTTATGAGCAAATTGGAACTGGCATCAAAAATATCATGCATCGCGGTTGTCGATAAGCAGGGAGCGAATTCATCAAGCTGCGCGAAAAACTACTTCTTAGTAGCGGCTGCGTATGTATCCTGGGGTGTGTTACCGATCTTTTGGTCTTACCTTTCGCACGTGGATCCAATCACAGTGCTGTATCAAAGAACCGTGTGGTCTTCCGTATTCTTGGGGATTTTATTGCTCGCTAGAGGTAAGCTGCTCTCTGCTTTTAAGTCGATGGCATCATTTAGGCAGCTAGGAACCACATCTCTATCAACATGCTGCCTCGGTCTTAACTGGTTTTCATACGTTTGGGCCATGAAACAGAATGAATTGTTTGCAGCTGGCCTTGCGTACTATCTCTGCCCGCTGCTGACGATGTCTGGAGCAGCGTTGATATTCAAAGAGAGATTTACTATCAGACAAAAAGTCGCGATACTTCTTCTTATAGCTGGAGTTTCGGTGCCAGCAATTAGCAGTGGTGAGTTGCCGGTATTGGCGCTGGTCATCGCTACTTCTTGGAGCGCATACACCCTATTAAGGCGCCATTTCGATCGGCCAGCATTGACGGCAATTTGGTGTGAGGCGCTCACTCTGGCCGTTGTGCTATCTGTGCTTCTACCCCTGTTATATGGAATGAGTGCTGTTATCCCAGCGACTACAGCACCGTCTGACATCGCTCTGTTCATCACATCAGGTATAGTGACGGCAGTTCCGATCGTTTGGCTGGTAAATGGAATGCGGACGGTGCCGGTAAAGATGGTGGGACTGCTGCAATACCTAAGTCCGACACTCACCTTGATAACTTCTGTGCTATTTTTTCAGGCTGAGCCAACTAGCCCGCAGGTTTTATGTATATTGTTCATCTGGAGCGGTCTAATTGTATTCTTTATCTCCGAACTTGGGTTGGTCAAAGTGTTTCGTCCAGAGGGAAAGAGTCAGCAAGCATTCGTTCGCCCACCTATTTCTATTCACTCTCTTAGAAAATGAATGATACTGAAGGCTTGAGCCTCTGCCTTGGTAATCGCTATCCCTTAATTAATTCGGCTTGGCTAAGCTCCAGCAGGGTGCCGTGAAGTACCGTGTGTTCATCTTCATCTCCTATCACCACAAGATTGGCATCTGCTGATATCGAGGAGCTAAGTTTGGATATGGCAGCATGAGCTGCTATCAATGCGTGGGAGGCTGCAAGTGGGCCCTGCGAAAGCATGTTCTTAACCAAAGGGAGCGCAAGAAAGGTATTCGCTAGCTCAGTCATTGGTACGCTGCCAGCAAAGTTTAGGCTACCCCTAACGTGCTCTGGCTGGAATCCTCGTGCCAACTCCCACAACACAATAGACGAAGATACATCATCTTCGATATCGATTGGATGGCGCCGGTCGCCAGTAAAGATAAGAGCCAATCGCACGTCAAACGAGTTTGACGCGAAACGTCGGCTGTAAGTCGCATATACCTCTTCGCCGATAGAGCGCATCTTTGGTGCAAGCTGCTGCCAGGAAGTGTAACTAGCAAGGGCGCTAGCAAGTAAGCTGAGCATATCTATAGCCGGCTGCAGGGTGCCTGCATGGGCGGCATAGACCCCTGATGCTACGCGAACTAGCTTGGGTGCAGTGACCGGATAGAACGATCCCCCGGCAGTATGGGCCTTCTGACCGAGAGAGTCAGCTAGGATAGCAGTGTAACTACGTTCCTGATGAACAAGAAAAATTGACATATATCCTTCTCTAAAAGTGCACCGCAAAAGTGCGCAGTGGAACCCGGGCCGCCGCTGATAATTATAGCAGCTAATCTAAACTAAGCATCATTCATTGTAACTACTCGCCGGTATAAAAGGTTATGGTTCATTCTTCAAGTTTAATTATCGCCATTTCGTTGATCATTATTTCTTGTTATGCCCTGATCGGGGATGCAGGATTTTTGGTGGGTAGTTACCATTAATTGTTGACTGGGGTTGTGAATTTTCACAATACTTGACTGAGAGAAGGGATATTTTACAAATGATATCGGCAGACACGTACATTTTTCACATCGTGTTCAAAGACAACTGGCAAGCAGCACGAGCAGAGTCCGAGTATCTTGGGGACACTCTAAGTACAGAGGGCTTTATTCACTGCTCTACTGAGGAGCAAGTAGTTCGGACTGCTAATCGGGTCTTTAGAGGGCGAAAGGGGCTAGTCGTATTAAAGATAAACTGCCAAGAGGTTGTCTCTCCAATCATCTATGAGGACACATCCGGCACAGGCGAGGATTTCCCACATATATATGGACCGTTAAACGTATCAGCTGTGGATAGCATCCAGGAATTAACTCTCGGCGCCGATGGCTTATTCGTGCCTCTTTCACAGCAGTGGAAAGCGCCGTAGCATCTCATGCGATACAGCTCTCTGCCAATAAATGGCAATTAAAGATATTTTCTCGCCCAGTTAGGCTCTGAATGATATCCGCGCTAAAGTCGATTCGGTTAGCGAATAAACCTGACCAAGAGTAGTCTCCTTACGCTTATCAAATATTATTGTAAATGTATTGCTTCGGCCGAATTGGAATAGTTGTGGTTCGCGCTGCACTAGCTCCAAAGCACGTAAACCATCGACTCGAGTGTTATGCGTTGGCTTATGTCCATCTCTGAGAAGGGCTATTGGACTAAAACTGAAGGCAGCTTTAGCAGGCGTGACATCAGCTTTAACTATACCATGTCGCCTCAGAAGGCTACGATAGCGCATGATAACGAGGAGATTATCAACCTCATCACCGTAGGGACCGAATCGATCTTCTAATTCACTCTGAATATCAAATGCCTCATCATCAGATCGCAGATTGGATAGTCGCTGATACAGTACAAGCCTCTCACCTATATCAGGTACATATGTCTCGGGGATAAAAGCGTCGACACCAACGATACGAATCTCAGGGTCGATTGTGTCCTCAAGGAGGGGCTCATTGCCTCTTAGATCGGCGACTGCCTCTTGTAGAATCCGGCAGTACATGTCAAAGCCAACCGACAGCACGCTCCCAGATTGCTCTTTGCCTAGCAGGTTCCCAGCTCCACGTATCTCCAGGTCGCGAATTGCTAAATTAAAGCCGGCACCTAAAGTGTCAAGTGATTGCAGGACCTTCAGGCGCTCATGGGCCTCGCCGGTAAGCGACCGTAGGTGAGGCACTATTAGGTATGCGTAAGCTTGACGCTTGCCTCGACCTACACGACCCCGCAACTGATAAAGCTGAGCCAGTCCGAACTGGTCAGCGCGATCAATTATCATCGTATTTGCATTTGGCACATCGAGGCCTGACTCAATAATTGTGGTCGAGATCAAAACGTCGAATTCACGATCAACAAAACGTTTCATGATCCTCTCAAGAGTTGCCTCAGGCATTTGTCCGTGAGCGAATTCAAAGCGCGCCTCGGGTACTAGCTCGGCTAGATGCGCAGCCACAACGCCGATATTTTGCACCCTGTTATGAATATAAAACGCCTGGCCGCCGCGTCGAATCTCTCTCAGGATCGCATCGCGCACCAAGGCATCGTCCCGCTCTGCTACGTAAGTTTGAACAACACGCCGATCAACAGGGGCTGTCTGAATCAGGCTAATATCGCGGATATCTAAGAGCGACATGTGCAGTGTGCGAGGGATCGGCGTTGCGGTTAGGGTCAGAACATCAACATTAGCTCTGTATGACCGCAGACGCTCCTTCTGCTTAACTCCGAAACGGTGCTCTTCATCTATAATTAGAAGACCCAGATCCTTAAATGTGACATCGTGTTGCAATAAACGATGAGTTCCTATTACGATATCTATGTCGCCTGCAGCTACAGCTTGAAGTGTCTGTTCATTTTCGCCAGTCGAGTAAAAACGACTGATTGCCCCGACCTTAACCGGATAACCAGCAAATCGTTCTTCAAAATTCTTTTTATGCTGCTCGACTAGAATGGTGGTCGGCACGAGAAGAGCCACCTGCCTAGCATGCTGGGTGCATTTAAAAGCGGCGCGGATAGCCACTTCGGTTTTACCGAAGCCTACGTCGCCACAGACTAGGCGGTCCATCGGTTTGTCAGCAGCCATATCATTGATGGTTTCTTCGATCGCTTTGCGCTGATCGGGGGTCTCATCGTAGGGAAATGCGTCAGAAAAGCGTTCGTCCTCAGCGCCGTAGGGTTCAAATCGCCATCCCTTGCTGACTGAACGCGAAGCGTAAAGGCGGATGAGGTCACCAGCTAAGGTGACAATCGAATCTCTCACCTTCTGTTTAGTGCGTGCCCATCGAGTTGAGCTGAGCTTGTCGACTACTGGAGCCTGGCCCTCTGCTCCGACAAATTTTTGGATCTTACCGATCTGATGTGCCGGTAGGTACAGGGTACTATCGGCGTACTCGATGTGCAGGAAATCCCCTAAAACACCGTCAACAGTGAGGTGTTTGAGTCCCTTGTAAACGCCCACCCCATAGTCGATATGAACCAGATAGTCTCCGTCTTTAAGGAGAGAGAGTGTGCTCAATATACGCTTAGCACTAACTCGTGGAGCTTTACCGGATCGATAGGAGCGCTCTCCAAAGACCTCATTTTCCGCCAAAAAGCATAGCTTGTCGCTTGGTATTCGAAAGCCTGATGTGATGTGGCCAACGATTATTGCAACCGCCGATCGTCGAGGTGAATCAATCCAGCCCATGCCGCAGGCGGTTACAATCGGCGCATCAGTGCCCAGATCCAGAAGAATTGATTGAAGTCGCTGGGCGCGTGAGAGGGAGCCAACCGTGAGAGCAACAGAGAAATCTTTTTTACGCCATTGATTTAAAAATGCCTTCAACGGAGCGAATGCCGAGCCTGAGCCAATCTGAGTGCGCATCTGAGTGGCTAGCTCAGTAACGCTTTCAGCTCGAAGGTTAATTAGTGTTCTAGGGCTTGACGCCGGCGAATCGGGCCCAGCGATAGAGGAAATCTCACAGCGAGTTCTGACAGATAACTCACGGACCACGGTGTCGTGGTCGAGATATATCTCATCTGCTAGAGGCAATAGGTGCTGGTCTTCTAGTAAGCGCAGGGCGCGCTCACGGGCTGTGTGAGAGAATTCATCTATCGCACGCTGGCACTGGTACGAATCGATCGTGCAGATCGGTACATTGCTCGGCACTACATCGAGAATGCCAGGAAGGTGCGGGTGAGCAATAAATTGAATCAGTTCAATGCCCGGATAGTCCTCTCGCTGCTGCATAGCCAGTACTACCTTCTCTACTATGCGGGCGTGAGTTCCGGTTTGAGTTGCACGCTCCTTGATTCGGTGTGCGGAATTGATTGGATCATATACCTCTGTCAGACACAGGGATAGCTCACGCACCGGGAGAATGGTGATAGATTCCTTATCTGACAAGCTGCGTTGTGATTCAGGATCAAAGCTTCGCATGCGGACTATAGTCTCGTTGAGTAGCTCGATGCGTATCGGCATCTGCTCCGCACTTGGAAATAGATCGATCACCGCACCCTTTACAGACATCTCGCCCACTTCTTCTACTGACTTGGCATGGCGAAAGCCAGCGTCAAGAAGCCGAGAGATGAACTGCTCTCTGCCGATTAAATCGCCGAGTTTTGTCACGATACTGAGGGCACGAATGTCTTGGGGCGGGATAATCCGCTGCAGAAGCGTTTCCGCAGCTGCTACTACGATACCAGTGTTAGAGCAAGTTAGAGTGTGCAGCGCTCGTATGCGCTCCGCTGACGTGTCTACCCCTGGGGATACCGGTTCTAGAGGCAGGGTATCCCAACTTGGGAGAAAGGTGACTGAGTCATTACCCAAGAAAAACCTAAGGTCGTCGCATACCTCTTCAGCAACTTTTCTGGATGGAGTTACGATAAGAGCTTTGGGTGCATCTCGGAGGATTGTTGAGATGTAATAGGATGCGGCAGAGCCGGGTACCCCGATCACTCTCTGAGGATTGAGCATGGCGGCGGCTTGTAGGTCAGTCGACTCAGGTGGAGAAAGGTGCATGTCAGAATCTACGATAGGACAGCTATGGTAGGCCACATCGCTTCGAAGTAAACCAGTTTAGGGAAGCGAGGCAAGCAGCCCATTAATCCCTTTTATCTTACGATGGAGTGTCAAAAGGGTAAAGTAAAGATGCCAGAGCAGACGAGCAATTTCGAGTCACTTCTAGCGCTTGCGTGCGCCAAAGGGGCCTCAGACCTCCATTGGAGCTCAGGTGAATCGCCAGTGCTACGTATAGCGGGCTCTCTGGAGCGACTAAGTGATATTCGAGGCACTCCAATTGATGAGCTTATAAATCAAATGGGTAAATATCTGCCGAGCCAGAGTATGTCTGAGAACGACTCATTTGGGGAGATCGATTGCGTATTTGAAATGGTGAATCTAGGACGCTTTCGCCTGCACCTCTATCGTCACGTGCATGGCGTAGCTGCCGCTATCCGACTAATACCGCACACCGTTCCGGATATTGAGTCCCTTGGCCTCCCTACATTCATTCAGAGCCTAGCACAGCTTGATCGTGGTCTTGTACTGGTGACCGGCCCAACGGGCTCAGGAAAGTCAACAACTCTTGCAGCGCTGGTGGAGTTAATAAATAGACACCAGGCTAGTCATATTATTACTATCGAGGACCCGATTGAGTTTCTTCACTCTTCAAAACGAGCAGTGATACGGCAACGTGAGGTTGGTAAGCACACGGAGTCTTTTGCTTCCGCACTGCGGGCTGCACTGCGTGAGGATCCGGACGTTTTATTAGTTGGAGAGCTGCGCGATCTTGAGACAATTCATTTGGCTCTGACGGCTGCGGAGACGGGTCACGTTGTGTTCGCGACTCTTCACGCAGCGGGGGCGGTTAAGACGATCGATCGAATCGTTGATGTCTTTCCAGCGGCGCAGCAGGCGCAGGTCCGCAGCATGCTCGCCGATAGCTTGCAGGCCGTTGTCAGCCAGAGTCTAATCACGACTCATGCAGGTAAGAGAGCGCCAAATGTAGAGATACTAAGAGCTACTCCAGCTGTGCGCGCCTTAATCCGCGAGGCAAAGACTCATCAGTTACCAGGAATCATGGAGGTGTCACGATCCGCTGGTATGTGTACCTTTGAAATGCATAGAAAAGAGCTTTGTTTCTGATTCGGCTAATTCACTGAGTATAAACCCAGCCTCATTCATTTTTGGAAAAAATGAATGAGAATTGCTGGGCGAGCGCAATCTTGGCGTAGCCAAGTTACGCCGTAGAAGACAACAAATTCCTATGTGCTTAAGCGTGTGAAATTTTAATGTCATCAGAGACTCTAGCTCTGGACGGTACTGCTTGATGTTAACAAAGAAGCTTGAGAATGGCGGCCTTGAAATCAGCAAATCGCTCATAGTACTTATTGTATAAGACGATTTTTTTCAAAAATTACTCGCGCAGAGTTTAGATCAAATACTTACAGAAATGTAATTGCGCTTCCTAGTAATCGCAGATACAAATAACGATAGATAAAACCAGATTATTACGTCAGTTAAACTAGATTGCCAGAGTTAAATGACTCGCAGGTGAAATCCTTTCTATCGAGAGATCTGATGAAACAGATCAAAACAGCTATAATTGGCTTTGGATTATCAGGAAAGATTTTTCATGCTCGCATCCTACGTTCGCTTCCCCAATTCCACATCACTTCGGTAGTTAGCTCACGTGCCGCTGAGGTACAGGAGGAGCTACCGGAAGTTAGTGTGTTTTCTTCTGTTCAAGAAGTACTCACTGATAAGTCTATTGAATTAGTCATAATCGCCACCCCCAATCAAGAGCACGCTCGCTTTGCTCTAGAAGCGCTGGCGGCTGGTAAGCACGTTGTAGTAGAGAAGCCTTTCGCGATTTCGAGCAGCGAAGCACGCCAGGTAGTTGAGAGTGCTGCAACTATGAAGGGAGTCTTATCAGTCTTTCACAACCGGAGGTGGGATAATGGATTCCTCACATTGAAGCGTGAGTTACTGGCCGGAACACTTGGGAACATATTCCAGTATGAAGCGCATTTCGATCGTTTTCGTCCGCATGTAAATCATTCACGTTGGCGAGAGCAGGCAGGCGAAGGCTCTGGCATACTGTATGACCTAGGCTCGCATCTTATAGACCAAGCTCTTCATCTGTTTGGCCGCCCTCAGCATCTTTATTGCGAGATGCGCGCTCAGCGACGAGAAGCTGCGACAGACGACTGCTTTACCATTCTCCTTGATTACGGCTCTCTCCAGGTCACTTTGGGAGCTGGCAGCATCGTAGGTGTTCCGCGGCCCGTATTGCAAGTTCACGGGGATCGCGGCAGCTTTATAAAGTATGCGCTTGATCCCCAAGAAGAAGCGCTCAGAGCGAACAAGCATCCAGGGAATGTGGACGAAGTCTGGGGCCTCGATGGCGACTCGGCACAACTTCATCAGATCAACTCAGTAGGAGCCATGCGTCAAGTAGAGTGCGCTACTATACCAGGTGCATACCATGACTTCTACCGAGGTATCTTTCAGGCAATAACAGAGGGAACCCCTGCACCGGTATCCCCGATCGACGGGCTGACAGTAATTGAATTGATAGAAGCTTGCGCGGCGAGTGCAAAGCAAGGATCTAGAATCACCCTTCGCAACCCGTAGCCAGCACTCGGTTTGCCAAGAATGCTAGAAGTATCCTGTAACTAAAGTTATCAGTGAGCTCTACCGCAGAAGTTTGAGAGGGTTAGATTTACATTAAGGGGGGAGCCGGTAATCTAGAGCGCCTGCCTGATGAGGAGGACAAGAAAGCAGGTGCTGAAATCGTCTTAACAAAATAGTAGCTGTAGCGACAGACTGACAGCAGCTTGCGCTAGTGCCAGATGCCAATCCATCCTCGGCATCTCACACCCATAAAAAAAATGGGGTCTCTCTCAATTAACGTCCTCAATTTGAAGGTAAAAGCTTTCCCCTCAACAAGAGGTTTAGGATGTGGTATAATCATCTAAACCGTAGAGTAGTTAAGATTTTTTCTTAAGTCTCGGTAGAAGAAAAGCGGTCTGTTTGTAATATGCAAGCCGGTAGGTCGCGTACGAAAAATATTTAAAGAGCTAGAAATGGACGAAACCACTAAGGCATCAATAGATCGGATAACAATACGCTTTGAGCGCCCGACGCGTTTGCCAGGTGGTCAATTTGCATCTATTTTTTATGATTGCTATCAACTCGCACCGAGTGAGTTAGCAAGGCTTGCAGCAGATGCGGTCGGCGACCTGGAGCACGATGCATTTGATATAGCAGTGGGCTTAGCCTACAGCGGAATAATGTATGCGGCGGCAGTCGCCGGCGGCCGTAAGGTAGCTATTCTTCAAAAAGATGGACAGATATTTGGTCCCGACCTTCGAGGTCGACGAGTAGTAATTGTGGATGATGTCGTGCACACAGGTCGACACTTCATCGAAGCAGCCAAAAAAGTCGAACAAGAAGGCGGAGTAGTCGTTGGATTTGTATGTATTATTGATCGTTCATCGGGTATGCTAAGGGGTCCACAATCGCCGTTATCTGCGCCGCTGTGGAGTGCTTTTGAGTCCGAAATGGGGTAGGGCCCAGTTTGACCTCGCAAGCCTAGCTTCAATGTCGAGTAGCATACATTATTAATCTGCAAAAATTAGTGCCAGTGATAGTGTCGCGACTTTTGCTGTAAATTACGATAGATTATTGTTTTGATTCGCATTCGCGAATCGATAGCGTATGCCAATACCAGGGATTTTGCCCAGGGACTTTTTGGAGACGCTCTAGTAGAGGGGAATCATGACTGGATCAAATCCATGGCGTAAGCTTTCGAGCCGTTTGATTTACGAAAATCCGTGGATTCGAGTCCGCGAAGACCAGGTAATAGCCCCATCAGGCACGCCGGGTGTTTACGGTGTTGTTGAGGCACGAGCCGCTGTTGGTATCGTAGCCTTTACTGAGAGTCGGGAACTTTACCTGGTAGGACAGTATAGATATCCGACAGAGTGTTACTCTTGGGAGATTCCTGAAGGCGCCGCAGAGGGGACTGAAACACCATACCAGGCAGCGATTCGCGAGTTGCGAGAGGAGACGGGGCTGACAGCAGCATCGATCGAGCAGTTGGGGGGAGAGATTCACCTTAGTAACTGCTTCACAGCTGAGCGTGCCTACCTGTTTTTGGCGAGAGGGTTAACCCCCGGAGCAACTGACTTTGACCCTACGGAGCAGATCGTTCAGCGAAAAGTAGCGCTTGCAGAAGCTATCACCATGGCCACTAATGGAGATATTGTTGATGGCTTAACCCTGATTGCTATTCATCGACTAGCAAGGCTTATAGGGGAGTAGGAGCTGTGAGTTTTTTAGGGACTAAGACATCCAGGGCTATCGTCAAGGAAGGTAGCCTAGATGCTGTCAAGATCGGAGCAGCAGAGACTTATTTTGGAGCCTTTGGAGTTTTTCTGGGTGGGACGCCTTTGTTGATCGGCGCTTTGGCTACAGTTCCTCCCTTAATCGGTGCTATGGCTCAAACCGTAGGTATGCAGCTGGCCGAACGCGTTAAAAGCCGTCGCAATGCGATCGTGCAGTGTATTCAAGTGCAGGCGCTGCTGTGCTTGCTCTTTGGGTGTGTGGCGCTTACGACCAGTAGCGGAACCCGGCCTCTATGGATATTGATAGCTCTCGTTTCGCTCTATCACGTTACGATTGGATTGATCGCCCCGCTGTGGAATAGCTTAATTGGCGATCTTGTCCCGCCGACGTCTCGCGGGGACTTCTTTGGATACCGTAACAAGTGGATGGCGATAGTAACCTTCGCGGGAGTTGTTGCCGCTGGGGAAACCATTCATTTTTTCGCAGGACAAGGATACGGAGCAATTGGATACGTTGGCATTTTTGCCTTGGCCGCGCTCAGCCGCTTTCTTTCAGGGCGATTTATGCGGGCAGTACCTGATGTAGCAATGCACATTCCTGATGGATCAAAGTTCTCGTTCTGGCAGTTCATCGTTCGTGCTCGACAATCAAACTTTGTGCGTTTTGTATTATTTGTTTCGGCCATGAACTTTGCGACAGCGATTTCTGGGCCGTATTTCGCTATGTACATGCTTAATGATCTGCGATTTTCGTATCGTGAGTACATGATTGTTGTTTCAGCCGTTGTTCTCGTGCAGTTCGCCGTGATGCGTTCGTGGGGTGCCCTGAGCGATCAATTCGGGAATCGGCAGATTATGCGCGTGTGTGGCGCGTTGGTATCTATAAATCCGCTGTTGTGGTTAATCTCCAGTAACTTTTGGTGGGTGATCCTCATTCAGCTTTACAGCGGACTTTTCTGGGCTGGATTTAATCTGGCCGCTGCTAACTTTGTGTTTGATGCAGTCACAGCGCCCAAGCGCGCCCGATGCTTTGCATATCAGTCTATAGTCAATGGTGTGCTGGTGTTTGTCGGATCAGCCATCGGCGGATACATCGCTAGCAACGTGTCAATTGCAGCAAACGCGCCGCTTGCTTTATTAGTTGCAGAGTCAAGTTTTTTAGTGCTCTTTGTCTCCTCTGGAGTGCTGCGGATAGCAGTGATGCTCTTCCTGTTTCCAGCTTTTGCTGAAGTTCGCAAGGTGCAGAGGGTGCGAGGCTATCAGCTACTTGTACGAGTCGTCTCTCTACGCCCATTGTGGGGCGCTACGTTTGGGGTGGTGTCTGATAAGAGACGAAAGGCTGATGGGGGAAATGACCTGGCTTAGGTCGATACGATCCCGCTCCTAAAAATTATCCTAAAAAGAGCAGTTAAGGTGGGGCAGAATGGAGTAGCTGGTTAAAAGCACAAAGGATTTTGATATTTTCGGCGCGGAACCCTGGCACCGTCGGGGTGAGCGCCGAAAATTCAAAAGCCGTAGTGATTTTAGCCAGATGCGCCATTCTGAAACCCGCAACTGCTCTTTTTAGGATTCTTGTTAAATTCGCCCCCGGGCCCGAAGATTCACATTCTCGGCACTCTCGCGACGCAGTTTCATGAAATTAAACCTGGGCGAGTGATTTTTTAAAATCACTCATATAGGTCAATTCCCGGCAAAAAGCATGCGAAAGGTTTTCAAGTGCCCTAAAGCCAGCTTGAGCTGCGTTTTCTTTTCCTTATTACCGCGTGCCCCTATAAAGCTGTCCTTGAGGCCTTGAATAGCGGCATAGCAGGCCCTTTTCGTCTCGTCCGACAAATTCACTGATGGAAAACTAGCAACGAAATCATCCTCGGCGTTCGCTTCGTTAAATGCCGTTGCAATAAGCGGAGCATGCCGTTTTACCATTCGTAGTTCAGATATCCGCAGAGCTATATCGAATAGGGTAATTGCCCAATTTTTCTCGTTAGCAGATAGAAGCTCCAGATTTGCTAACGTGCTTAGATGCTCCCGAGCCTTGAGAAGAGATTCGGCGTCAGGAAGGTGGTTCTCGATCAGCTGCGACACAGCTATTGCCAGCGCCTCTGTGGTCTCCCAGGAGGTTGGCTGAGAGCTAGTTTGGCCCGGCTTAGCAAGTTGATTGATCAGGTCAAGCTCGGCTTTAGCTACTGTTTTTATCTGCTCGCAAAGCTCGTGCAAGCGCTCAACTTGCGCGAGTCTATCAAGAATTCGGCTCGACAGTGGTAGGAAGTGAGAGATATTCCTTTCTTTGCCCAAAAAGGTGCGTTTATCGGGTGATTGCCCCCCGTATTTCCCAATCTCTAAATCAAGTAAATTCTTCGCCAAATTTGTGGGACTATCTTCGCATAACTCGCTTAGTCTTCGACCGAGAACCGAGACGCAATGTTCTAACAGAATTTGCTGCTGTTGAAATCCGTCTTTATTTGGACCACCGGAGCTTGAATAGCCTAGTGCCGCAATCCAGCGGGCTAGGAAATTACCTAATAGTCTAGGCGCGATTCCATTAAGATAGTCATCGGCATCCTTTGCATCGCCGCTGTTGCAGAACGATTCCCCAGCGCTGAGGTAGGTGATACCGGCTATTGATTGCGCATCGTTTCCCCGGATTATTATGTCACGCAGCGGAAGCTGGGATACTTGGGCGACTAGCCCCACAGCCATCAGGTCTCCTAACATCGGCATGATAGTGTCCAGGAGGCCGACCCTTCTCTGATCAAAATGAGCTAGATCAGAGCGCTGACCGTTGACGAACCTCCGAATACGATAATTCCCGTGATATAAATGCCGGCCGGCATCAGAGCTACCTACCTCGGGGATCGATACATATTCGTAGGGAGGTGCTAACTTAACCTGTGTTTCATTGAGTAAAGCCAGGAGAGAATCAAATAATCGGTGCTGACTATCCTTAAATTTTGCGGCCCATTCAAAAATTTCTGAGCCAGTGATGGCCCCCAAGGCATATCGAACAGCTATCGTGTCGCGTTCCTGCCATCTGCTCGGCGCAAAGACATTGTCCTCGATAACTATCCTCGTTGGCGCCTCTCCGACCTTGCCGAATTCAACAATAAAGCTTTCAGCAGACAGGTCCCCGAAGCGCCGAACGAATTTTGCAGGATGCTTCTCAAATGTAAGGGGTCTTTGGGGTCGGTATACACAGATAAAATCGGCCTGAGCTATTTCAGAGCTATCGGATACTTTAGCGATTTGTTGCTGACCATCGTTGCTCAATAACCAGTGACCGATATCGTGCAACTTGGAGTCCTTGGTTGTAAGGACAAACTCACGCGCCCCTTCTGCGTTCACACGAAAATAGCCGAATTCCTCGGCCCGCAAAGGAGTCGAAAAATCCTGCCCTAAGTTTAGTCCGTCTGAGATACCAGCGAGCAATTTACTTGTTACTTCAACAAATCTGCGTGAATCTAAATTGATCCCGTGAAAATCCGGATGGCAATTACGGCGGTACTTATTGACTACTTCACTAAGGCTTTTTCTAAACAAAGAGTCATCAGAGTAATCTTTAAAAGATGTGTAAAGTTGTCTAAGGTCATTGGCGAAAGCTGTAAGCACCTCTTCTTTGTTAACTATGTGGTCGCTTCCCGGCTCAACAAGTAAAACCTGTACCTCTCGACTCCCCATTTTATTGCGATTTTCAAATAGAGAGCATAGGACCTCAAGCGTATTGATTGGTAATTTTTCAATGTCGTTAAGAAGAAAGTATCTGATACCAGTATATAAGTTGTAGATACACTGAGCACCAGTGCTAGTGTTAAATATCGATTGCCGGACTACTTCGGAGATGGATTGATTGGGCTCATCAACTAGGTGTAAGCGATTTATTAGTTTGACAGTAAATCTTTTAGAATTATCATCAGCTAAAAGTATGACGCGACCACCTTTTTGCCGAGCCCGGGTTTCAGCAATATCGATCGCTTGTTCGTATTGGGAAGCTAGTTTGAGAAACTCTTCCCTTGACAAATCTGCCCCAGGTGGCTCTATTCGTAAGAGGTAGTTGTTTCCATCTAACCATGCTGAAACCGAGAAGATCTTGTCTATATCAGTTTCATAACAATGCATTGCATCGCGGTGTTGTCTAAAGCTCGAGTGCACATGAGAGTGCGTTGTATGAGTTGTTGAGCTTTTGCCCGCAGCTATCGTAGCGAGGCTTGGATAGATCATAGCGGGGGGCGGATTGATGATTGCGAACTGCAGTTTCGGGTTAGATTTTAGCGGCCAGGGCCAATTGGGGTTTTGATCAAAGACTATCTCAAGAGTGGTGCGTTCAGGACCAATGCTGGCAGATTGGGGAAGCTTGGCCACGGCGAGACAAAGCGGCGAGACGCATTTTTTGTTATCATCAGTAAATAGTCTAGCGCCCATCTTTCGGGGTATCCTCGGGACGTCATTACGGATCGTATCTTGTATCCGGGCAGTAGTTTCATGGGGGGCAAAAAGGTTCGCGGGAGTGCTAGGTTTGCTGCTGCCAAGAGAGCAGCCTCTACCAGAGCCGAAAACAACGCGGCCCTCAAGCAGATAGAGCCTAACGGCAGCGCTGGCACCTTTCTGACCTTGCATAGTAGTTTACACCCGCCCCGAGGCTAAACAACTAAATCAGGTAAGAAAAATAGGGCTGTTTGTTTTAATTAGCAACAATGGCAATCCAAAAAGTCACTTCAGTGAACGACCCCATTTGCAGACCTAAAAATAGCCTAGCTGCACGAAATCACTACGGCTTTTTGAAATTACGGGCCCCATACTTACAGCGGCTGCTGTTTCAGGCCTCCATGCCGGGCTGCCTTTTCTCAAAACGAATCAGGCTCGGGTCACCTCGCCTCAGCGCACCCAAAACTCAACTTCTTTCGTTAATATGGAAGATGGCGCCCCGACCGGTAGCACGCGAGCACTGACTGTATGCCGGCCTCGGCTAAGAGGCCATAGGTACCTGGTATCAACTGTAGATCCAGATTTCTGCACGGGTATCCCGTCCACGATCCACTGAATTTCACTTAGCGGTTGATGGGCGGCTAACTCAAATGCAAAAGCTTCCTTGGAATCAGGTACGCGCGGGTCCATCGCTAGACGTAGTCCCGGAGTCGGCATGGTTATGCGCGGAGCTGAAATGTCACTAGCGGGGCGGGGAGAATCAGTATTGAGATGATTATCATGAGATATCTCAGTAATAATGTGAGCTGCTTCGTTCTGATTGAAGAGATGGCGTTGAGTACAGTGTTCTTTAGGAGCAGAGCCGGGTACAAATAGCTCAACTTTAGCTGGGCATAATGTGTTTGCAATTGCACCGGACGATGCGCACACTGTCTTACGAGTTAATCGTGGGCTGAGATATAAATCTCGTGTTTCACGGCGCTGCTCCAGTAGTGCAAATACTGAGCGCAGCACCAAGGCGGGACCACGAGCACCGCTGATTGAAGACATCGATGAGCGGTCAAGGTTTCCCATCCAGACACCTACCGTGAAGTTATCCGAGTAGCCGATTGCCCAGGCATCTCGATAGTCAGATGACGTGCCGGTCTTGATGGCGGTCTGCACTGGAAATCGTAAAAGTCCGTCGCTGCCAAATTCAAGCCGTCTAGCGTAGGGATCTGAGAGGATATTGCTGATGATGCTAGCTGTTTCATTATCAAATATTCGCTTCTGCTGGAGAGAAGATTGTTCAAAATGACTATAAGTAACTATGAGCGGATGATGCTCCCCGCGCTTGGCTAACATGAGGTACCCGCGTACCAATTCCAAAAGGGTAACCTCACCGTTGCCAAGGGCTAATCCCTCTCCATAGAAATCAGCTGGTTGCGTTAATGATGAAAATCCAGCGGAGCGAAGTAGGGTGAGAAACTCATCGATCCCAGTGAAATGAATCGCTCGTATTGCCGGTATGTTTAAAGAGTTTCCGAGCGCATCTCTGAGAGACACCGGCCCATAGTGCACCCTACTGTAGTTTCTGTAAGAGTGGAGTCCAGCTCCTACGGCCTCTGCTAAAGGGGAATCGAGCAGAGTTGTTGCCGCGCTCCAACCCCGAGACAGAGCCAGTCCGTAAAGAAAAGGTTTCAGGGTCGAGCCTGGTTGCCGAGGGGTGATTACCGCATCGATCTGGCTCTCAGGGGTATTGCTGAAGGACCCGGCGGCGTTAACCCAGGCCAGAACCTCTGCAGTAGCATTGTCCACTACCAGGACCGCACCATTGCGCACCTGCTGATATGCTAGATCCTTAAGCCGACCCTCTAGTATCTGTTGAACCGCCGCCTGAAGGGTTGAGTCTAGTGTGGAATGAATAGTCGAGACGTGTTTGTCACTATTGGGTAGTCCCTGAAGGTAGCGCACAAAGTGATCCGCACGCACAGGTATAGTTTCGCTCTGTATATCCGTGTGCTCGCTGGCGATCTGCTCTAGGCTTGCGGCCGGTAGTGCACCAATTGATACTAGCCGCGCTGCTAGGGTCGTTATTCGACCTTGCATACTTTGAGGTTTGCGATGGAGACTTAGCTTTTCGGGAGCACGCAGCATAACTGCGAGTGCTAACTGTTCCCTCTCGGTAAGAGTGTCCAGATCGCGATCCCAAAAATAGCGGGAAGCTTGAGCAACGCCGCGTCGATTTCCTGCAAACGGAACCTGATTCAGATAAAATTCAAATATCTCAGCCTTGGAGAATCGTTTTTCAAGCTGTTGCGCCTCGATTCCCTCAATCACCCGGGTCCATACTGTTCGAGGTCGTGGATGCATCATCCTAACAACCTGTTCTGATATGGTGCTCGCCCCACGAACTATTCTCCCGGCGCGAGCATTTTGCCAGATGGCGTGGGCGCGTGCGCGCCAATCAACCCCTGAATGCTCGAAAAAGCGCCGATCTTCAGCCTCTAGGCAGGCTCTCTGCAAGGTTGCAGGGATGCGGTGGAGCGGGGTATGGATTGTTGTGTTCCAGCCCGAGCTGAAAGTAAACGATAGAGGGGCGCCAAGTCGATCGAGAATTTGTCGCTTACCTGAAAGTGCTCCCTGAGGGCTGAGCGTCTCTGGTATAGGCCTGAGCGCCAGCGCCAGAAGAGATGATGCCACAACCAGTGCGCCGGCGCAGGCGGTAACCAGCAGAGTGATGTATCTGCCCTTCATCACGATAATCTTCTCCTGCTACTCCTCAACAACAAGGAGGCTACTACTTGATTCACCGAATATGCTGGGGTCATACATCGCTTCTGAATGTGCAGGTGGAACTGCGAAATTCCCCGGTGCTATCGCTTGTGCCACATACGAAAGATAATAGTCGCCAGGAGCCAGATACTCAGAGTAAAAGCGCGCCGAACTGTGCCGCAATTCCCGGTGATAGAATCCGCCTCTACCCTCCGCAAAATCGATCCAGCCAGTTTTAGTAAACCACAGCGACGAGACTGGACCGGCGAATCCGTCCTGTTCGGTGTCGACTGTAGACGATGTTGCTAGATCTCGATTGACAGGCTCCAGACCCCCAGGGATCGGATCATTAAGAACCACAAAGTAGCGCGGAGTGCTGACGCGAACAAAGATATTAATCGTGACAAGCTCACCTCGTTTTAGATTGATTGGACTATTTAATGCAGTCCAGTTGCCGTTTCTCTTCACGGCAAACTCACGGATTATTTCCATGCCAGCGTTTATTGCACTGGCCTGCTGTTCTTTGGGTGCATAGGTGAGTCGAGTCGAGTAGTAAAAACGTCCGCTCCCTGATGGCTTTAAGGAAACAACGATAGAGTTTCCTGGATCTGTCGGTTCAAGAGGCCTACTTACTTCGACGGGCTCACTGGACGAGGGAATAATCGCAAGGTTAGCGAGACTCTTTGATCCCACTGCGACATCAACGTTGATTCCAGCGTTCCTACCTTCAATGTTTTTGGCATAGCTGGCAAGAGCGCGCACACAAAATAAATTTTCCTGGGTGTTGGTCCAGTGGCTCTTGCGCTTTCGGTCGATGACTAGGGCGCGTGCGAGCTTTTCAATCGTGTTGTTCACCAGCGAATTGTCCTCAGCTCCGGCGTTGGACTTAAAAGAGATGAGAGCATCCAGCGCAGCGCACTGCGAACGCATATCCGAGTCGAGAAGCCACGGAGAGGCATGGTACTGAGGATCCCTCAGCGCAAATTCGCCATTCGCCTCTACTCCAGACGCCAGGACGCGACGCACAGATTCCTGCCATGCACTTTTAGCGGACGGGCCAAGTGCAAGCGCTGCTTGTAAGTACAGGGAGCGCCCAAATAACCCCATTGTTGAAAGCTTCGGTGATATTCGATGCAAGTCGTTAATGTTAACGCGCGACTGAGCACCGCGCTTAGGTGTTTTAGCAAGGGCGGTAAGTGCTACAGCTCGTACAGTAGCCCGCATCTCATCGGGGGAATCATCAGCGATATTGTTGGGCCCGGGAGAAAGCGAGATCTCATTTCTCAATACGGTCTCAAGATAATGAGTGAGCTTACTGCGCGGAGCATCTGGAATCGAGTATCCCAGCTCTTCAAGCCAATTTAGCGCCAGCGCGGTGAACGCGCTTAGGTAAGGGCTCACATGCTCGTCTAAGGGTGAATAAAAAGCCATGCCGCCGTTAGGTGCCTGGTGTTTGGATATCACAGCTAGTGTCTGGGTAATCGTATCCTTTGCGCTTGGCCAAACAAAACTCTTGGGTAAAAATGGTCTCAATTCAAGCGCATACGCGGCCATTAGTGCTTTAGAGATCTTCTGTTCCCAACATTCATAGGGATAGTCGCGCATGTAGGCAAAGGCTCCATCTAGCCCCCCGAGAAGAGACGAGGAGATGACTGCTCCGATGCTACCTTGCTTGAGATCGATATCTAACGGCACCTGTACAGGCTCGGTTACAGTAGCGCCGCTTGATGAGCCGATGCTCACCGCTGTCTGAGCTACGGTCCTAGGGAGGATCGGTAGCGAAACACCCAGAGAATCGCCGCCGATGCTATCGAATGCTTTCAACTGAATCTGCGCGGTTCCCTCCTGCACCGCGGTAGCTTTGATACTGACGGGATAGCGCTTAAACGGCTCTGTCAGTAAGGATAGTTTTAGAGGTAAAGCCGTTACAGCATGGCCTTGGATAGTACTCTCAATATTAAGTGTGCGTGGTTTATCAGTTCGATTCATCACCGTAAAAATCGCGCTGAAAGAATCTCCACTGCGCACCTGATTGGGCATAGCCGAGCGCACCTCGGTATCCTTGTTGACCACGAAACGAGTATCCCCAAGGCCCATCTTATCCTCAGGGGTGAGAGCCATAGCTAGCACCTTCCAGCCTGTGAGATTGTCAGGAGCTTGAAAAGAGAAAGAAGCTCTACCGTTTGGATCTGCACGTAGCGCAGGATTCCAGTAGCTGACATACTTTTTAACTGATCGCATATCGAGTTTGCTACCGCCATCACCACCTGGGCTTGCTCCCTTCTTCTCGAAGTGCTGCCTTCCAATTAGCATCTTTAGCAGATTGTAGTTTTTGATATCTAAGCCATCGAGTGAATAAAACCCTTTGTAGGGATCAAAATAGGTTCGCCCGGAAGAAATAAGGTCAAAGACTGATTCATCGATCACCGTGACGGCGAACTCCACTGGCGCGACCGGTTCAATGCCGGGAGTGACGGATAGATCGACAGTGACAGTGTCGTTTGGTTTATAATCCTTTTTCTCAGTGCGGACGTTAACAACAAGCTGCTTAGCTGGATCGTCCACATCGATCTGGGCATATCCGATCCGAAACGTAGGTTTACCGAGATCGACCTGACCATCGACAGGTTTGTCGACCCGAGGCGACATTACTGTTGCTGAAAAAAAGAAGCCTGGAATATGGTCTGGTGTGATAGGCACCTCGAACACCGCAGCAGTATCCGTAAGGGTTTTATTCCAGAACTTTTGTACCCCATAACGTTCAACGGTAAGTAGAGCATGTCCAACCGGGAATGGGTTCTGGATCATAAATCGAGCGACTTCACCTACTCGATAGGTTGTTTTCTCTGGAATAATTTGCAGCTGGTTGCTCGTCTCGTTTTGCCAGACTACATTTCCAGGGCCAGTTGCCCAGCGTTCAATCGAACTTGTGTGTTCTCTGCCTTGGATATCAACGATGCGTGCAGTAGCGCGGTAGCGCCCCGGATTCTGCGGCTTGAAAGAGCAGGAAAATGTCGCCGTGCTTGATACTCCTTGGCATTTATGGGCTACGACCCAGATTTTTTCGTAACGATTGGTGTAGGCATTACCCGCACTCTTTACTCTAGCAACCTTGATCTCCTCATATTCGACGGTTAATGCGAGTGCATATCCATTAACTAATTCGCCTGCATCATCGACTACTAGCGCACTTACAGAGGCTTCCTTATCAGTAGAGAGTATCCAATCATCCTGTTTAACTCCAACGAAGCGGCTTCGACCGATAAATGGAACTTTTGACTGACTAGTAACGAACTTGCCTCGGTCGTCGCGGACTGCGCTTTCTACCATTAGGTGACCAAATGGCAGATCGTTTCCTGCCAGATCGAAAGACGTAACTAGGTCGCCCTGAGTATTTAGGAGTTCCTCTTGCTGGCTAACGGTTTTGTCGCTCAAGGCGCTGCTGAATGTGAAATTCTTGGCGCGAGGGTCTTTGGGAGCAATAGGGCTGCCTATCAGTCGAGCTGTGACCCGTGTAGCTGCCTCTGCGTATGGGCCACCTGCGTGTAGACGGGCTTCAGTTTTAACCGAGACGCGCTCCCCCGCACGGAAAACAGTAGACTGAAGATCTGTAGTAACTTTAAAAGCTGCCGGTGTAAAGTCGCTTATGAGTACTCTAAGCGGTTCCCAAGTTTCGTCAGCGAACGTTGCCTTAAGAACAAACGTATACCAGCCAACTGCTGCCTGATTGCTGGTGGTGAACTCTCCGCTGAACCCACCGAACTCCGAGAGGGTCACCTTCGGAATGCTAAAAACTACCTTGTCGGTCGGATCCTTTACCTCTAGGGAGTATCCCTCTCGCGGGGCCGATGTAAAACTTTTATTGTTCTGATCACGCACCCAGAGTGCAAACTGTACGGTATCACCGAGGCGATAGAGTCCCTGGGCTGTGGTGCCCCAGGTATGTATGTGACCGTATTGCGTATGAGTCGACGGGTATATCTCGCCATCATATACCTGGTAGTCCCAAGTTAATGGAACAACAGCCAAGTCTCCGTCCTTCTCCACCTTTATAAAAAGTGAGGGTTTAGATTCCTCCCACTGATCGATTTTATTTAGCTGCGGATCGAGTAATACCATGCCAGGTAGCACTGCCGTACCATTTGCATCGGTATCTGTGCTGGCAAGAGAATGAGATTTAGGTGAGAGCGCAGATATCTTGTCCGTAACGACCGACACTCGTGCATTCGGCACTGGGGAGCCGCTAGCCATAGACGTTACCCAAATGAGCGAATCAAAGTGCCCCATCTTAGCATGCACCGCATACGGGGTTACCTGGCTGAAAAATCGCTGTATGTTGTCGTATCTCTGAGCAGGCTTGGCGGTTATTGTGCCTTGCACTATGCCTGAGCTCCCACCCAACATGTCTCTTATCTTGATTGGGAATGGATAGGCGATGTTGGGCGCTTTGAATGGAGTAAGGGTCTTTACCAAGCCAAGCTGAGCACCGCGGGTGGTTAGGGTTTGATACGAAAGAGCCAGGGAATCGACATTATTGACTACTAGCGGTAAGTGCGAATCAGTATCCTTTTCCAGGACAGAGTGGCGGTGATCAAGCACGTAACGAGCAGGACGATTATCTGTTTTAAAGCTGATAGATAGATCCTTTGTTAGAGTACGATTAAACTCGTCGTATACGCCGCCTGCTGGCGCCGAAAATGTGTATGTTGTGTCGGCCTTGAGACCGTATGGCAGATTGATGAAGTAGTGTTGGCCTTGAACGTGATCGCCAGCTAGTTGGGAGTATGATGGGGTTGTTTCCCATGGATCGAAATCAGTTCGACCGCCGCGAAGATCGGGCTGTGAACTGATAGCTGGCACAACTCTCTCTTTTCGGATCGGAGCATTAAACGTCAGTTGAATCGCGTTTAACGGATCACACCGCTTTGTTGATTTCTTCGATGCTTCAAGTGTATCCCCAGCTTTAATAAGAAAGGAATTGCCCTTAATATCGCGGCAGGTAATACCTATAAAACTAAAATCGGGGAAAGTGTGGAAGGAGGATATGTTGCGCTCTTCGCGACCAGGCGTTGAGCCCTTTAAAGATCGTAATCCTGGTGAAATTCGGAGGGTAAGAGCGCTATCGGTTGGCAGATCAGAGTGCGGAGAAATCGACCAGAGACGGCCGGTGTTTCTCGCTGCTTGTTCTGGCGGCTCTGATGCGTCTGGACTTGGAGTCACTTCAGCCACAGCCACCGAGTATTTCGAGTGTCGTGCATCCTCAAAATGCAGGTGGCTAGCTAGTGACTCCTGAGTCACCGCTTGATTTGTCATCAATCGAATAGATGGTAATCCTGGCCCCGACCATTCAGTAAACCAGGCACTAGAGATAGTGGGTAGGGAGGTAGTAAAGCTTCCTGAGTGCGGTTGAGTCAAAACCGCAGACGTTGTGATATCAAACTTTTCGGGTACGGAGAAGTTATAGGTTGTAGCAGGAAGAGGTAGATCTGCCTTCCCCAAAACACAGGCAAGCGCAGTTGGGCTTTGCCAACGCCATTCGCAATTTAGCGGTGGAGAGAAAGAGATACGCACCTCCTGACCAGAGCGACCCATCCGCCCAAGGGGTACAACTGCTTTATCGAACTGGAATACGATCTCGGAAGGCGGGGTCACATTATCCTGAGAGGGTGTCACGCCAACGATCTTTGCAATGACGGGATAAGCTGCATCAGCTCCGTGGGCACACGGTGCGGTAGTCGCAAGCCAACAGCACAAAGCAGGGCCGAAAAATTTGAGAATTAGTGTTTTTGCTGAGCTGATCATGACGTGTAATGCTAAATCAAATGAACGAAAAACGAGGATAAATCCGATAATCTGAGACGGCTAATATCCTGAACTGCGCTGTTTAGGTTACTGCCACGCTCCTATAACTTAGCCGGCTTTAGGGGAAAACACTAGAACTGGCAAATGACGGGCCAATAAAGTGTCGGATCAAACCGGCTCCCTAATCTCGTGCTAATGCGCTGATTTTAAGGGCTCAGCTGGGATATCGTTTCTCGTGTCGCGCAAGAGATGAGGGCTAACCGTTAAAGCTCCTGGCAGAGTGAGCCGACTCTACCTAAATGCTGTTGAAGTTTCCGGTAAAGCCGGTTGTATCTCTGCTCATCATCGGCTTAATCAGCGTCCGACAGACGCATGCGCAGGACCAGAAACTTGTGTTCGAAGGGGCCGTTGTCTCTGCGCGGGGCAAGACACGGGCGCTATCAGCAATCAGCTCAGGTCTTCCTGGGGTACTTCCTAAGGATCGCCACGCCGAATATCTAGGAGCAGGAGCTCTGCTAATCAGGCCTAAAAAGGAGGTGGGTTTACAGGCTATCCCTGGAGGAGTTGAATCTCCGAGGCTGTACTCACGCCGCCTTGATCCCTGCAAGCTGGCTAGAGAGAGAAGGTGGATGAGGCGCATTCTCGGTCGCTTTCGCTGTGAGTCAAACCATGCCTATTTCACCTCTGCCGTGCCTAACGACGCGCTATATTCGAATCAGTACGCCAGCAGTTTTATGTCACTACCGGATGCTTGGGATAAGACTACCGGTTCAAGCGATCGGCTTGCTTTGGTGATCGACACTGGCGTGCTTTACACTCATCCCGATTTGGCGAGCAACATGTGGAGCAATCCAGGCGAGATACCAGGGGATGGAGTCGATAATGACTCAAACGGTTATATAGACGATGTGCACGGTATCAATGCGATAACTAACACAGGAGACCCCACAGACGATAATGGTCACGGCACGCACTGCGCCGGTATTTTAGGCGGCCGAGGTAATAATTCACAAGGCGTTGCAGGTGTAGCATGGACTACTAAGATAGTCGCAGCTAAGTTTTTGTCCAGTTCAGGAAGCGGCAGCCTTTCGAACGCTATAAAGGCGATTCAGTACGGCACAGCACTCAGAAATGCAGGCTATAAGATCGTCGTTAGTAATAATTCATGGGGAGGCGGAAGCTATAGCAGCTCACTAGCCGGTGCGATAACCGCCGCTAGAGATGCTGGTATACTCTTTGTCGCTGCGGCCGGAAACTCTGCATCAAACAATGATACATCGCCATCGTACCCAGCCAGCTATTCCGTCAGTAATGTGATCGCTGTAGCCTCCACTACATCAGCAGGAACACTCTCGAGCTTCTCTAACTACGGAGCGACAAGTGTCCACATTGCGGCTCCAGGGTCAAGTATCGTGAGCTCCTATCTGAGTAACGACTATGCTTACCTTAGTGGCACCTCGATGGCGGCCCCTCAAGTAGCTGGTGTAGCGCTCTTGGTGCAGTCTGTCTGCGCTAGTCTACTGAGTGTTGAGCAGGTCAGGAATGCCATAGTAGGCACTGGGCAGCAGTACGGATCGCTTGATGGAAAGGTAAGTACATCGGCCATAGTCAATGCCAACGGCGCTGTGATAGCAGCCCAGGCCCACTGTCCTACTACCTCAACGGCAACTCCGACTGTGACTGCAACCTTCAGTGCAACAGCAACAGCTACTACTCCTACAGCAACTCCGACCGCGACTAATACAGCTACACCGGTACCACCAACTGCCACCCCTTTACCAACGGTGACGCCATCACCACCACCAGTTACTCCAACATCGGCCCCTGTTTTCGCAACTCCGACCCCTAGGGTCACTGCCACGGTAACTCCCAGAGCTACACCGCGATTTGTGCGTAAAGCCCTACTAGTTGTTACCCCCGGTGAAGTAAGTAGTGGCAGCTCTGTAACCATAGCAATCAAAGAGGGCGGGTCAGAGCGCTCTGCGTCATTACGGGTATTCGGCAAGGATGGCAAGCGAACTTATGCCTGCTCAAGTATGAGCCTTCCATTGATTGGGGGTGCCGTTTCAATAAATGCAACGATGCCATCCGCAATCACTAAATTCAAGACGATGCAGCTATTTGTTACTGTCGGTCGGCGGACGATGCAAAGTCAGGTGGGCGTTTCGGCAGCGCGGCCATCCACGAATCACCGTGAAGCTAGCACAGCATTCCAACAGGTGTGTGGCTCAATTAGCCGAGCCGCGCGAGTTGCCTCTGCGCGCCAGCGTCAAAGTTCATGATAAATCCAAAGTGGCTCAGAGTAGGGGCCACAACATCACGTTTTAGCTAGAGACCGATCTGGAAAGGTTATACCAAAGAAAAGGGAATTGAATAAAAGTCCTAGGGAGGTAGCTGTAAAGTTAATCGCTGATAGCTTGAGCTTGTAGCGCCCCCCTGCTCCCCCGTTTTATCCTTTGAATGCCTACCCATAACTAAGTTGAATCTAAAAAGAGGTGGTTTTGTAAATTCCAGGCGCCTACCGTGATCATGCCAGGTTAGTTAAAGAAACCGACTAAAGCGCCGATGGTAATCTATGCAATCTCCGCCCTCTTCAACTGCTCTTTTTCAGTTAAAAGAGCGCATGTGGCGGCACTAGTCGGAAATAGTTTGGCTTGGTCGGGGGGGGGCTGATTTTCTGCGTAATTGAGTAGCTGACACAGCTGCCTGAGGGCTCCGCAGTTTTCTCTCATTAACGCCCTGGCGTCTGCTCCGAATGGGGGGGGTCCGGCATCCGAATCTATAGGGGAGAGGTGTAGTTCAGAACGAACACCCCGGGTGCTGGTAGAGGTATGCAGGTAGCCCGCGCGAAACCATCTTTTTATCCTCAGGGAGAAGAGGGTGCCCAGTTTTACGAGCCTGGGTATGTGATTGCTGGACGCTATCGCATCAGGCGCGCTTTGGGCCGGGGCGGCATGGGTTCGGTGTACCTTGCAGAAGATCTGGTACTAGGAGAGAGCGGAGTAGCCATAAAGGTGCTACAGCGCGGGGGTTCAGAGGATCGTCTGGCGATAAATCGCTTTCTAAGTGAGGTGCGACTCACTCACAAGATTCAGCATGAAAACGTAGTTCGCACATTCGACTTCGGCCAGGATGGGGATTCCATATACTACACTATGGAGTACCTGGCAGGGGAATCACTGCAGGTGGTGATTCGAAACGGAGGGCTGCCGTATCGTACCGTTGTTGATATGGCTAGCCAGTTGATGCGGGGTTTGGCAGCTGTTCATAGCGTCGGAGTGGTGCACCGCGACCTGAAGCCAGCAAACGTTATAGTTGCTAGCGATGGAACCCTCAAGATTACTGACTTTGGAATCGCTCGGGCTGTGACGGCGCCTACGACCATGTTTGCATCGGATGTTTTCGGCACTTTGAGGTACGTAGCTCCAGAGGCACTGCAGGGAGAGGCGGCAACAAAGGCGGTGGATTTTTATGCCCTCGGCGTGATTCTGTTTGAACTGCTAACTGGAACTGCACCTTTAAATGAGGAGAATCCGGCTAGGCTAATTTTGGCGAAGATAGAGCAGCAGGTTCCGTCGATTGCATCGCTTCGCTCTGATCTTCCTGGTTGGCTGAGTGAGGGTATCGATGGTCTCTTAGAACGTAGTCCGGCAACCCGCATGGATGCAGTCCGCGCCTTCGCAGTAGCACTCGATCGCCATTCATCGTACGTGCCCGCCGGGAGTGGACGTCGCCTAGCGGAGTCGGTGGATGTCGCAGCCCCCTCTCAAAGGGTAGGATCATGGAGAGATTGTCAGCGTCTTTATCTCGCGCTGCCATTCACCACGCTACTCTGGGTGCTGCTGATCTCTCTTTTTGTCCTACCGATCTCGCAGACAGAGATGTTTAGCCGCCTTGAGGCAAGCCACGCAGATATGCTCTATCGTCTGCGCGGACCAGGTGAGCCTCATCCAGGAATAGTTGTAGTCTCGATGGACGAGCAGAGTTGCCAGCGGTTGGGAGTTCCTCTAACGGGTCATTGGCCGCGTTTACTGCATGCCAAGCTACTTAATGCGCTGGCAGATGCCGGAGCTAAGCGGGTCGTCTTCGATGTTATATTTGCTAACTCTGACCGCGAAAACGAGTCTGATCGAGCGCTCGCTGAAGCGATGAAGCGCGTGCCAACGGTGCTTGGCGCAGCGCTTGGATTGTCGCAACGGGCAACGATTAACGGGGCATTTTTACTTGAGGAGCTTCTACAGCCGGCAGAGATGTTCGAGGCCGAGAGTGTCGGAATAGGAGTAGTCGGTCTTCCGCTCAACTTGGGAAGGGTGCGCGAATTTCCCAGAGCCGTATCTGAGGTGTTTTCAGGGATAACAACTCTGGCTGAGATGGCTGTGGCGCTTGATCGAGATGATACCACGGCACCTCCCGTCGGTTCCCTGATTAATTTCTACGGTCCAGGTCGGTCGATCCCGACCATCCCGTATGAGCTGGTTGTATCTGATGAATCTCCTCTTCCAAGAGCTGTATTTGAAGGGAAGGTAGTATTCGTTGGTTTAGGTCTACGTAGTAGTACTGGCGCGTCACAGAGAGATGCATTTATTACCCCATATGACCAGCAGACTTTCGGCGCTGAGATACACGCAACGGCGGCATCGAACCTTCTAAAGCGTGATTGGATACAGCAGCCCTCTAATTCTGTAGCAGCCCTAATGACTTTTGGTTGGGCCGTTGTTCTATCAGCAATCATCGTCGTGCTCAGTGGCGTAAGGACATTAATAACTCTGGGAACTGCGGTTACCCTAATTTGTCTATTTCAATTTTTTCTCTTTCTTTCTGGTTCGCTTATCCCAGTTGTGGGTGGTGTAGTGTGGGGTATATTTAGCGGATTACTCCTCAGGATCGCCTTAGTGCCCTCATCAGCGCGACTTTGGCGAGGTAGGCTATGAGACTACATAGAGTGGGTGCCGGTATTGAAATGGCGCGTCTGCTCCGAATCCCCGCAGCCTTTGAATCTCTGCTGCTCTACCTAGCTATGCTCGGTTTAAAGCCTTCAAAAAGCTCAAAATATCTTTGGCGTATCCTCTGCGCGCCTGTATTGTTTTTGCCTTCCTTCACAGCTCCTTTTAAGTTCCGAAATCACACACTCTTATTGGTTACTTTATTGGCTCACGTCTGGATTGTTCAAGCACACAGTGAGGAGAGCACTTCGGTGTCAGATGTAGTGCTGGTTGGGCAAAGCGGTAGCGAGGAACCTCTCGGCGTTGAAGTAGTGTGTGCAAATGAAGCTTCTCGCCCAGAGGATGATGGGCACTCCCTTGCAGTATTAGCGATAGGGGCAGCAGGAGCACAAGGCGGGGTAGGTAGGGTTTACATCTATCAATCAAGCACCTACCTACAGACACTAGAGCCCGAATCTGATTTGCCAGTTGCTCGATTTGGCTCTGCGATGGGGTGGATCGATGATATCAACGGCGATTTGGTCGATGATCTAATTGTAGGAGCCCCTGGTTCGGCTGGTCGCATTGATGGAGGGGTGTACGCATTTACTAGTAGATTGAGTGATGGTCGGCTAAAATACTCACTTTGTGGCGCTCTGCAAGGTCCAAGCGGCTTAGGTGAGCGCATGAAGGCTCTACGAAGAGGTGCCGTGGAGGGCTCCGCTAATCTGATCGTGGCTGACCCACTAAGCGGTCGCATCGATGGTTTTATTCTCTCTACTGATGATCAGGGTCTCTGCACCTTTTCAGCTCTGGGCGAATTCATAATTCCGAGTACAGAGGGAGACGTCTCGCCGCTGTTTATAGAGGCTGATGTTCAGCAGAGTGAGGGGCTAGTTGTCGCTGGTGGGGGAGATTGCGGCGTATCTCTAAGCTCAGAATATCAGGGGGGGGCAGGGTTTGTAGGTTTATCGGATCGGGGTACTGATCAAGACAGGTTTGTTATCGGGCTTGGTACACCACAGATGGGATGGCTACAGCTAACACCGCCTCCACTGCTGACTCCTACACCAACAGCACCGCCAACTATAACTCATGACCCCAATAACGGGGGCGGTAAAGATCCGACTAACCCCGGAGGGGACAGTATCGATCCGACGCCTACGGTAGCACCGCCGTTTCCAGATCCGCTGGCTGTGGCGCCTGATTCTATCGGATTGCCGGCGCCTGTGATTATCTCTAAAGGTAAGCAGATAGAGGTGCGTTTACCGAATGTCACTCCACAGTTTTCAGCGGCACAGCGTGCAGCATT
The DNA here is from genome assembly GCA_046300175.1 of Pseudomonadota bacterium. GTDB lineage: Bacteria > Bdellovibrionota_C > UBA2361 > UBA2361 > OMII01 > OMII01. Next base: position 69,776 of record JBKCMS010000067.1, read on the forward strand.
AGCGCGTCGACTACAAACTAAGCATAAAATCAGTCGCAAGAAGGCACTTGAGTTAATTAGCAACCCAGATAACATAAATCTTACCTACATAGTGCGATACGCAGAGGTAGCAGCGGCTACTCGGTTCGCGTTTATTCAGAGTGCTTATGCACAGGATGAGGGTGGAGCAGCCTCAAAGGCTAGGCAGATTAGAAGTCGACGCAATTCGGTCACTATACGCAACCTCAGTCCAGGCCTTACCTATCGCATCTCATACAGAGTAGAGATATCACTTAAACAGCCAAGGGTTATCCTCGGGACAACTCAGAGAAGCGCTTCCGTTACCTTCAGAGCAGTAGATCGTTAATAAACCCAGCTTCATCCATTTTTTGTAGAAAATGCGTGAGAATAGCTAATCCGCATATTTCATGAAGCCTGCTACTGCGAGCGACGATAACGGCGCTTTTTCGGCTCAAAAATGATTTTCGGACCGGAATGTATCGCGATACGATTTAAGCCCCGAAAATCGATTTTTGAATTCGCCCTTCGGGCCCGAAAAATCACCATTC
>JBKCMS010000068.1:0-7648 GCA_046300175.1 Pseudomonadota bacterium
TTAATCCGATATTTTCTTCGGCTCAAAATGGATGAGGAATTGGCTTCATATCAGGAGTTCCTAATAGCCCAAGAAGCGCGACGAAGAACCAAATCCAAACTTGATGCCTTTCTGGACGATAAGGAGTTCTAAGATGCCACGTAAGATCAAAAAACAGGACGCAGTAACTCTAGTGAAGTCGGTCGACGAACTAGAGATTCAGTACGACATAATCCTTCGAACTGTTCCCCCAGCAAAGAAGCGCGAGCGTCAAAGGGCTATCAATGCTCTTCTTGACTCTTACATAAGAGACGAGCGAGACATTTTGGTTTTGGTTATCAAGGTGAAATGATGGCGATCAGACGTTTCAAGCAATATGTCAAAGATCGCGATCGTCACGGCAGTTGGTTCTTGACCGAGCAACCAACCTCAAAGACCCTTGAGTTTGCGAATGACGGGTTCGAGATCTCAATCAACATCACTCTATCGAAGCAGGAGCAGCACTGGGAGGCTATACAGTTTCTCCGTCGCGTTGCGGATGAATTATCGGTTTTGGAGCGAGCTACTAGGGCGCGCGACTAGGTCACTCATGACTTTAAGCTGACTGAAAGTCCCCATGCCTCACAATCTTCGGTGCACTTAAGCACCTTTATTATAGGGTGTTTATCGAATATAGTACGTATTCATGAATATACCGAGGAAAAGCATTTACTTCAGTGGGCGAGGAAAAGCATTTACTTCAGTGGGCGAGCAAATAGCTTACATTTCGATTGTCGGCATCAACTAACCCGCTGTGCAAGGGCTTAACAGACGAAACAACGTTCGTAACGTCACCACAGTAGAGGTTGCATGACAAATAAAATCAATTCGGCACTGATAGAACTCCACTTTCTAATTTCAGCACCGCCGACCGACGTACTTAGGTACCTGGATAATTTGGCGAACGATATTAACGATCGCAAACATCCGTTGACTGACGCTGCCGTGGAGGCTTTGCTGAGTCGTAACGATAAGGTTATAGATATCGGGTTAGCGATTATTGCTCATAAACAAAGTGGATATCATAACGACGATCCCGTTGATTACCTAGCGGTTATCGTTGAGAGGTATCCAAATGACCCCGATGTATTGACAGCCTGCCTGTCTAATCGAGTGAGCATTGGATATTTTGACGCAGCTCCCTGGCTTCAACAAAGACTTGATGACATCATTCATAACGGAACTAAAGAGCAACTAGCAGCACTATTCTCGAACGAGATACTCCCCAGCGAAATACTAGAAGCCGCTCTGAATCACGAGAATACCTCTTCAGACATATCAGACGATCGCTACACTACAATTCTTTGGCACTTATTGAAAAACCCGCAAATTCGACGTGAGCCAAAGGACGACTTTGACTACGACTGGACCCAACATCGGATTATCCAAAGCACTTGGGGGCTGTTGTTAAAACTTGAGGCAACAAGAGCAAACGCCGAATTACTGTCCGAATATATCCAATCTTTTCAAGAGTTGGAGACCCCACGACTTCCGAAGGATCGCTCTGAATCGGCTAGCGTAAATGGATCTAACAAATGGCTTGACGACTACAAAGCGTTCCTTGAGATTGTCTTCAAGCGTTGGGCAACGCCCGCGTCCTGGGAGCACAAAGATTATGATCCTTGGGGTCGAATTAGGCGCACAACGATTGAAAAATTAGGCGATGTGAGGAGCACGCAGTTAGAGGAGTTCATCCTAACGTCAAACGATCGCTATCGAGTTATCGGCTTTTTCTCCTCGTTGGAGCATTACAATTACGAGCAACTAATGTCTCGCTTCGATTATTTTCTATCGACATACGGAGGCGCTTTTCTCGAGGGTTTGATTTCTAACGATCGCACGTTCTTGCGTTCCAATAAGCACATTAGACAGATCGCCAGAGCTGCTGTCGCCCATCAGCACGAAGATCTATCTGCTCCGTATTATAGGGGTCTAGGTTGGAAATTTCATCGAAGAGTAGAGCAATTATCAAACGGACCTGATAGTCACCTATACATATCCTCCGACTACGACTTCGAGACAGATGATGACCCAAGTCAAACAGAAGAGTCCGCTAACTTAGCTGATGAGGTGAAGAGGATGAAAGAAAAGGTCTTGGACCGCGATCGAACTTCATTTGACCAGCACGTTAGCTCCCTGTTCGACTTGATGTCGGCGTTGGCAGACAAGGTAGATATTGTGGTGGCAAGGATGAAAGAAGGCGAAACTTCTTCTTTAAATCATACGGCGAACCTCACAAAGGCGGAACCAATTAAGAAGGGCTCGATGAGTAAATGGGGATATATTCTCCTAGGTCTTGCGATGGGCTACTTATTGCGAAAATGATTGCATCTGCAATACCTCAATCAGGATATGGGACCTCTCCGCATGGAATTCCTGAGCGGTTTATTAAGCATTAGCGATTAACAGCCCTACCCAAGCGATCAAGTGCCGAGATCCTCAGATACAACAGATACTTGCTTAGCGGCGTTCATCCGATCACGAAGCAACTCATGGATCCTGCGAACCTCTGACCTCCAATCTTTGGACCAGTCAGTCGACCAAATCCTAGCAATCTCCCATCCTCGCGCCCGTAACAGCTCCTCTCTCACCTTATCTCGATCCCGTGCGTACGGGGTTGAATGAAAGAGCGCGCCATCACACTCGATCCCAAGAATAAACCTACGCTCGTCAATCGGATGATGCACACCTAAATCAACAAAGTACCCGCAAGAACCGATCTCTGTTGACACTCGATATCCCAACTCCTCCAACCGCCTCTTCACGTCCAGATTGAATCGAGTTGGCTTACGCGATGAGAGCACACCCGCCATAGGAAATGAGTTCAAGACTCTATGCGTACTCTCAAGATCATTGGCAGATACAGCTCTGGCGTACTTCAGATAACGACCAAAATATACGGTGTCAGGATTATGAGCGAAGGCGGCTTCGTCAGTATCTATCTCATCAGGGCTGAACGAGCAGAACACTACAACCTTACTCTTTGCTCGCGTTACGGCTACGTTTAGCCGTCTTCCGCCTCCCTTCTTTGACAGCGGTCCAAAGTTTTTATACAGCTTTCGCCCTTGACGGGCGGGCGCATAGCCAACTGACATCACAATTACATCGCGCTCGTCACCCTGGACGTTTTCGAGATTCTTTACAAAGAACCCAACGTCAGCTTCACCATCTTTTAGGTTTGAGGCGTCCTCGATTAGTTGCCGAAAAACTGAATCCTTCATGCGCTGCTCGATTACCTGATCGATAGCTCTCATCTGGCTCTGCCCCAAAGCAAGAATTCCAATAGAGCGCGCAGGATTCTCCCGAATCAGCTGCTCAACGCGGTCCACAACGGCTTCAGCCTCGATTTGATTGCCCGACCTCGTTGAAAAATAGGCATCAGAGAGCTGGTGAAACTCGATGGGCTGCCCCTGCGTCAGCAGTTGGGGATTGGGAGGTGCTATTAGCCTACCGCCATAAAAGGCGCGATTCGAAAAAGCGATAAGGGCTTCATTCTTACTTCGGTAATGCCACTCAAGCAGCACATCTGGATACACTTGAAGAGCAAGGTCAAGAATACTTTCAGGAATGTCTTCGACATCATCCTCATCATCTTCGACTACTAAACCAGAATCGAAGAAATTAGTTGGGGGCATTTGCTGTCTGTCACCTACCACAACAAGCCTCGAAGCTCGATAGATGGAAGGAATCGCGTCTTCGACTCTAACCTGCGACGCTTCATCGAACACAATTAAATCAAAAATCTCCTTTTGCAGTGGTAGCATTTGACTGATGCTGAGAGGGCTCATTAGCCAAACTGGCTTTAGAGCAAGCATAGCCTCAAGAGCGCCCGCCTCCATTACTTCCCGAGGGGTTTTAACCTTTCGCTTCTTTCCCGCTTCTTTCGCAAGGAGTCGCACTCCCTGCGAGCTTCGATCCTGCTGCGACCACGTCTCCGCCCATTTATTTCTAACCACCCCTTGCGCTTGGTCACGATGTCTCGACTCCAGAGCTTTGAACTGAGCAGCTCTCTTTTCAAAGAGGGTGCCGTCGAACTGCCTCAGAAGGGCGTGCTTTTTACGAACATCATCGTACCATTTACCGACAACTTGCTGAGCGACATATTCAGCCCAATCGCCCGACACTTCGTGAGCCAGTATGCTCAAAACAAGTTCTTCCACGCGGACTTGAACACAGAGCCTCTGCAGTCCACGCATCTGCGCGAAAATCGCGTCCAACGCATCGAGGTCATCAACTGCATTCCTGAGCCTTTCAGTTACGAGAGCACTGTTGGATACAGCTCCCTCCCATGTCGGAGCCGAAACAAAAAGCTCATTTACCCTCATGCGCGTTTGATTTATCGCTGAAAGAGCCCTACCTCTATTTTCAAGACATTCTAAAAGCTCAGAGTGATTAGTCAGAAACTCTTCGACTTCAGACCAGGAACTCCAAACCTTACTATCTTCACCTCCTGATACAGCTGCCCAAAGCTGGTTAAGTTCATCCAACTGCTCGCACATTTTGTCGATGTTTGAGACGCAACTGATAGTCGCTTCTACATCGCTAATTCTCAGGACCCTCGGATATGACAAACGCATCAGAGTCTCAGTTACAGCCCCAAATCCCTCTTGATAGTCCAAGAATCCTTTGTAGAGAGCCTTGCTGCGAAACTGTGTCTTATCCTTAAGCACGCTTCGCCCGAGCTGGCGAGCCCTACGGTATTCACGCCCGAACCGCTCAAAGAGCCCGCGCTCCACCCTGAAGTAGCTCCACAACGAAGCCACATCCTCGGCTGTAGCAGTGCTGTCAAAAGCGACATAGGCTCCTTGGTTATCCCGCAAGACAGATACCAGGTCACGTAGAGCCGCCAAACGAGCATTGTCCTCTTGTCGCAGAGAACTCAATTTCAGAAAAACGCTTTGAAGCTGCTTTTCCATCGCTTTGATGTCAGATATCTTGGGGAGCTCTGGGTTAACTATTCCCGTCACGCTATTCTGCAAGCCTGGCGCTAGCTCAGAAATCCGCTGCTCTGCTTTCCTTAACGCGCGGCAGCTCTCCAACATGGAGCAATGCCAATCTTCCAGTTGACTTCGCAGAGTAAGGGATCCTGTCACCTCTGACTTACGATTCAACCAAGGGTGATCAATAAACTGCGAGAGCTTCCTCACCAGAGATTGAAGCTCCGTCAGCCCGCCCTCCAGCCTCCCAAGTGTCACCGCGTCCAGGGAGCCTATTTTCTCCCTGGCGTTAAGGTTTGGCTTGCTTGCTCCCAGTTCCCCAAAACGACACAACACCTCACTCACTGGAAGTCCACTTTCCTCGTGAACCTCAGCAAACACCTCACGAAATTCGTGAAGTTCTGCTTTTACTCCATCCAGGTCTGAACTTATGGCACTCCATTCTTTCGAAACAGTGCCACTTGGGCGCTGGTCAACAAGGGAAAGGAAAGACTGATACAATTCAGATTTATTAAGATCAGAGGAATGAAGCAAAACACTCTGATCCGCGATGTTCGCTTTCTTTAGTCGCGAATAAACGACATCGAGAGCGGCGCGTTTCTCCGAGACGAACAACACCTTCTTTCCGCTGGCTACATTCTCGGCGATTAGGTTGGTGATAGTCTGGCTCTTTCCTGTTCCTGGCGGACCCTGAATAACGATAGCCGAGCCCTTCGATGACCTATCGACAGCCCGATGCTGAGTCGAATCAATCTCGACTACAAAGTGATTTAGCGACTCTTTATATGAATCCAACTGCCGTGGTGAACTGGACGATTTCGCATCGTCTTTTACAGGGTTTCCCTGGATTAGCTCGGAAATAATTGGGTGCTCATCAGGGCTTTCGATAATTCGGTCATAATCCTCGACTAGCGCCATTTTACTGGCGCTGATATGACTAATCTGAAAGACATCTACCAGGACAAAATGGTCAGATGTCGTTTGGCGATACAGCTCCAACTCATCAGCCCGCAGCTCCTTATGTATGTCGACAGGTTCGCGTCCAACGACCTGTCCGTCATCGTCGTAGACGGGTCGTTGTCGAGGAAGCAAACGAGGCACGGCTGGAAATGCGCTTCTTTGGAGAGTTTTTCCTGCCTTAGTTATGATTTCTACAACTGACGTCAAAGCGGCAGCGAAGTTGTCGTCATCGCACCTCTCGGGTAGTTCAATCCCCCACGAATTGCGGAGAAATAATCGCAACGATGGATTTATTAACAACTCCTGCGTCTCTAGCTCTAGTTTCCATGTCCGAGCCTTGTTGACAAGGATGTTCACAGGGACTCTAAAAACCGGGGTTATTGCGATATCTGCTTCGCCATACTGCCGAGCAGTTCTCCAACACAGGAAGGGTCCCAACATCCATGCGCCTGATATGCCGTACTCTTTTTGGAACCTCTGATCCTCCAACCTAATTCTCTCCAATACAGAGAGAAGCTGTGCTCTTTTCTGGTCAAAGACCTCGAAGAGATCCTGCGGCGGATGTGCATTCAGGCGAAAAAAGCTTGAGAGGTCTAACTCGCTGCTGTTCAGTAGCGCTTGAAGTACCGCAGATTCACCTGTTATTCCCTCGAAGTGCCCTAACTCAACCTTGGCTCGCTCGTCACTTAAAAGTTCAGAGAATGGATCCACGCTAAGGCTTAGCGAGAGAGCGCTGGGTTTATAGTACAACTCTCGATTACGTCGCGAAAAATTAGTAAGCCTCTCTCTGAAGCGCCTAAGAAACCTAACTACCGTATCACTGTTAGGAGCAATCATGTGGGTTAGTAGTCCCAAAAAACTGACAGCGAGAAAGCCAAAGCGATCAGCCGCGCATTAAAAAATCAAGTTTATGGTCGACCACCATGTCTGGCAGCGACTAATCTCAACTATCTGACTTTACTGGCTTCAAAGGTTAGCGTCCAGCCGAAATGACGCAGGTATGTCATCGCCTGAGATACTGGTAAAAACTCCGCTTGGGGGTCAGACAGCCCAGCCTGGGTACCAGTCAAGGTCCAGGGCGATTAGCACGATTTGTCGTTAGCTCCACCCCTGCTATCAGCTCACCATCTGCCTCAGTTTCCATGGCATCATGCCCCAGGTGCCCGTCTAGCTCTATAATTCGGGTGCTTCCTTTACTGCGGCGGCTTCGCTTCAAATCAGGTCTTCCCGCTAGAGCCTCCGCCCTATGCAGCACCTCCAGATGCGAGTAATGCCGTTCGAGCATAGCTATAGACGTGCACATATTCTTCGCCAAGGTATGCAGGTCGAGCCTGTTGTAGATGATCTGGAAGGTCGCATAGGTGTGTCTTAGCGAGTAGAGAGAGCGTCGAGCCCCGTTGACGTCATTGAGCAGCTTAGCCTTCTCCAGCATGATTCTGAATGCTCCGTGATAGTCTTTGGGTATCGAATTGTCACGACATCGGAACACGGGCTCGTCGATGTCGAGCATCTGACCTAGCTGTCGCTCTTTGAGGTGTGAGAATCGGTCTTTAATGCGAACAAGATACTTTCTCACACTATGCCGACAGACGATGGTGCGTTTCCCTGTTTTGCCCTTCTCTAGCTTAATCAGAATGTACTTCTCGCCGTTGATGGTCGTCTCTGAGATGTGCTTCCATTTGAGGTTCTTGGTTTCAGTTCCGTGTCGCAAGCCTGTATTCGCTAGAAAGAGC
>JBKCMS010000069.1:0-2123 GCA_046300175.1 Pseudomonadota bacterium
TAGCCCGGATATTTCATGAAACTGTGTCGCGAGAGCGCCGAGAATGGTGATTTTTCGGGCCCGTAGGGCGAATTCAAAAATCGATTTTTGGGGCGGAATCGTATCGAGATACATTCCGGTCCGAAAATCGATTTTTGAACCGAAAAAGCACCGTTATCGGCGATCGTAGTAGCAGGCTTCATGAAATTTCCGGGTTAGGGCCCTCTTCGCTGTCGCTTCCACCCTAGGCTGCCATCTTACCCCTCGAAACCGATAGCTTGACCTCATACCCAAGAGCACTAAGGATCCGGATAAGCAGGTCAGTAGTCACGTGCTGAAGGTTTCTGTTCAGAATGGAGGTGATACGGGTGCGCGACGTTCTAGCTCTTCTGGCGACCTCTGCATGAGTCAGCTGCTCCTTCTCCACTGCCGCTATTAATGCGGAAGCGAGATCGCTTCTCACACGCCATTCTTGGGCAGCAGTGGCTGGGAGGCCAAGCACCTTGGCGAGCTCCGCACCATTGCGCGCAACAACAACTTTTTGCTTAGCCATATCCCATCTCTTCCCTTGATGCGCAGCTCTTCAATCCCTGGGGCCACGCTCGACATCGGTCTCGATAGAGGCATGGAAAGCCTGTATCCCTGCTAAAGCAAAAAAAGAGCCTGGCCAAAATCATCTCGAATCTGGTCGGGAAGCTGTCGAATCGCTTCCCTCGCTTTTTGATGAAAAATGACCTTCCGAATAGTCCTAATGTATCATATTTGATACATAGGTAAAGCAAAAATTATGTTCTATGCAGGGCAATATGAGATAGGCTCAGATGGCACATGCGGGTAGACCCTTCGCTCCCGAGATACCCGGACGGCTAGTAGAGTCCCAACATATACTTTACACTCCTAGCCAACCGTGTGCGCCCTGCTCGGGTGGGTTCGTGATTTCAACACGGCGCGCTAGGAGTTGCGGCTCTCGTCTACTACTCGTAGAGCTCAATCTCTTGCAGGTGCACAAAGTTATCGCGGTATTTTCGCAGGACCTCGACCGTAATCCGCTGAATCTTTATACCATCCGGCCAGGCGATCGTTGACCACTCGCCGTCTATAATTGTGTCAACCACCAGCCGCTCACCTTGATCAGGCTGCACCGCCCAACCGTAGTCAGAGTACGACGACAACACACGCACCGCTTTAATAGTGCGCGGCGCAGCAAACTCGAATGTAAACTTAAATGGATTGTGTCCCTCAGATTTCGCCAGTGTATCCTCGCGCTCATCGAACGCCTGCCCCATGTCGCCACCCATAAAGTTGGCTGTGACATTCACCGCACCGGAATCACGCATACCAGTTAAGTCTAGTTTCTTCGCTTTTACCGGCAACGCTGCTTGTCCTGAGACATCCTTCCCTGGTGCTAGCACCGGCTTAGCCTCGGCTGGAGGCGGCGCTTCAACCTTAACTTTCTTGGACTCCTCGCCTCCTGCCTGTACAACATTAGCTGGGGCACGGTACGCCTCTCCACTTCCCGGATCCTCTTTCCACTCGTATTCGCAGCCTGCTAAGGAGAGAGATACCCACGCAAAGAGCCCTAGGGTACCAGCGAGTCGGGATCTCACGTGACGATGCAAATATCTTGTAAATACTATAGAAAGCACACACTACCTACGTAGCAACAACCAATGATGCTCTGACACAAAGAATTGGCCTGAGCGACCGCTCTGAACTTCGACGACTGACCTAAGAACAATCGCACACATCGCACAAATCGCGCAACGCTGGAAGACTGCTAGGCAACTGTAGCCGGCTTGCTGCTGGTGCAGGGGTTACGCGGCTGTTACCGGATTAGTCGCTCGCTGTCGTTTTCTCTGCTCTTCTAACTCTTGCGGCGACACCTGCGGGGGTGGAGGCGGGGTCGCCGACGCCACTTCTGCCAAAACTAACGGCCTCGATGTCACACCGGCGGTGAACGAAGCATAGTAGTTATCAGATGGTTTCTTTGGTCGCTCCGCCGAATTTTGCTGCTCATCGTAGTCTCTTAGAATCTTCGTCTCTTCCTTCTGATAGCGACCCACGACAGCCATAAATGTAGGCTCATTTTGTTGGTCTTGGCCCTTAGTTCGGGCATATGCCTGTTGCTCAAGCGCAAGTTCCGC
>JBKCMS010000070.1:0-6140 GCA_046300175.1 Pseudomonadota bacterium
GCATCTCGCCAACCTCGCTACGAAGCTACTTTTGAGACCAGTTCTACTATATCGATATCCTTAGTTGTGCGCGGCTCGGCGTAAACGCTGGCTGCCAAGCCACCCACCAGACACCACGAGCTGCTAGATGCATTTAAGTCCTCTGCTATTCGTCTGATCTCTGTGAGGAAAAAACTCATAAACTGGTAGTGCGCTAAATTATTTACCTTTTATTCCCGTCCTCTTGGTTCTTTTGGTGCTATGTATTCTTAAGATTGGTGGTGCCGTTCCTTGGACTATTAGCCCAAGCATTTATGTGCTGCAGTACGGCATCATCGCTAGCGCTCGGATTTTCACGGATAAATCGCTGTCGAACGAGTTCGTACGCTAGCTCCATTAGCTCAAGCGCCATGTAGAGACCCTCGACTTTGGGTTGAGTGGCCGTGTTGGCCTGCACAGCATCGGTATCCTTATCGGTCATATCCGATAGGATACCATGAGGGGTGTTCAATTAATACTGCTTTTGTAACTGCTCAGCAAATTCTGGAACGGTAGCGTTAGCCCCTATTAAGTGGCGATTCTCTTAGGCTTGTGAATTTCCGGTGCTCACCCTGACGGTGCCTGAGTTGCGCTCCGAAAGTTTCAGAATCCTGCGTGCGTTTGAGCATTTGCACCATTTTGGTCCACCTTAACTTCCGTTTTTGGTTAAATGGCCGCTTCGTTGAGATCTCTTGGCCCACCGCCTCCGAGGCCGTGGCCACAGAGGGTGTTGCAGTATGAGTTTGATAGCCGCGGCATACAGAAAATGGCGTTCCTGATCAGTAGTGACTCTAACGACTTAGGCTGCACCTGACCTTTAGTCCTTCGCCGCGCACGTTCCTACACCGCCTCCCGCGCCACCCATTAGGTTACTCCATCTTCCCTTTAAACCATAAATAATGAGTGAATTGGAGACAGCACCATGGCTAAAAGGCAAGACAAGGAACCCAGCAGAGCCGGTCAAAATTTAAAAGAAGACATAGAATGCGTCGCACCGTCGCGCGTTAATTATAACCACGAACGGCAGAGGGAGAGGAGCGAATCGGAACAAGACGCCTGGAAAGACCGATTTAGAAAGACGCTTGTAGAGGGTATGGGGTGTGCGCCCAGTGACCATCCCGCGACCGTAAAGCTTACCAAACTTGCCAGAGAGTTGAGAGAGGCGACTAACAAAGATCCACTTCTGATGCACCTTGGAGTGTCGCTGCCCAAGGACGTAGAGGTAGTAGTGGTTTTTGGACGGAAGGCTAACGCATTCGTATTCCCTGACGACCCCGGCAAAATCTATGTAACCTCTGGTATGCTAAAAATAGGTGCAACTAGAGACGAGTTAATGTCTGTTCTTGCTCATGAACAAGCGCACCAGATCTATTATGCAATAATTAACCGCGGAAAAGCTAACGCTTCACCCGAACCCACGCAAAGATTCGGCGAAGCTATCTGGAGGCCTCCTGAATATGCCGGCATTGGTATCTATGAAGCCCGCGATCGCGTCTGTGATAGGATAAGTAGAAAAGGAGAGGAGGGATATTGTGACACCCATGGAGCGTTGCCTCATTTAAATCGGCTAGGAATAGATGGTGCTTCGATGTCGTCATTTTTGGCGAAGTTGGGTAGTCCATCCCCGAATGAAGCGCCCGTGTACGGGAGCCTGGCCCACTCGATTGAAAGCCTGGTCCGCTCCCATCCACCAACCCCTGATCGGCTATGGCAAATTCGCCAGATATTATATCAAACTGCGTATCCAGCGTCCTTAGATGCAGGTCAATCTTCTGCTCCACGCTCGGAGTCGTTAGCTCTTGAAATACCGCATGACCAGACAGCCTACGATTTTGCACGATCATTAGAATTGGACACTGGGTTGTTTAGCTTATGGCTGTCCAGAAGCTTAGTTCTAGGATTTCCTCATAACATTATAGGCAATCTACCGAAGCCGGCACTTGATGTTGAAAAGTATCGGATGTTTTTGCTCGGCTTGCCCAAAGACGTGCCAGATATAACCCAAGATGATACTGGTGATCCCAGGAGCCACTTTATCTATCGATCTTCAGAACAAGATACAGGTTTAGCAACGCTACTGAATTCATTTCTCAAAAAGACTGTAGACAGACACAATAAAGCAGAGGGGTCTGAAGAAATCACTCTAGAGATAGGGGAGGCGATTAAGTTTCAAGTAGCTATTCCTCTAGGAGATTTACCGGACGTTGCTAGCTTTGTCGAAAGCTGGCAAAAAAGACTTAGTGGAACGTCGGAAAACATCGCGCAGGAATTAAGCACTCTGGGCCAAGCACTTAATTCCGGTGCTGTTCCGGCTTTTCTTGGAGCACGCCTTGGAGCTGCTCTAGCAGCTATAATGAATGAGGGGACAATAAAGGATATTGAGTTTGGTCCTGTAGGTTATTACTGCGATTGGGAAAAAAGCCTAAAAAATCTAGTAAACGAGAAAATCGCCCAAAAATCACCAATTAAGGTTGATCCAAAAGATATCGAAGTATCTACCATCAGAGCTAAACCCGGGCAAATCGAATGGCTTGCAACTAGGATTAATACCTTAACTGCGATTCGAATAGCTGATTTTTTCAGCGACCTTCAAAAGCTTGTAGAGAAGATGTCGACCGCTCAGGAAAACCTAATCGAGCAGTGGCTAGCTCTGTTGGATCGTAATACATCCGATTTTGACTCTCCGATCGGACCACTCATTACCAGCGGAGAGATCTCGGCACGAGTTTTTGAACTTCTTTGCTACCGCTGGGGAGTTGGAGAATTAATGGAACAGGACGAGCCAAAGCGGATCCTGACAAATCTAGCAGAACGTGGACTTGCTACAGCATGGAGAGATTTTAGGGAGGATATGCGGCGAAGAGATTCTCTAAGTCAACCTAAACTTTTTGAGGAGTTTAGACCGGACTGGTTTGATCCAAAGGACCCTCGCGCCCTCGTGCCTGTTAATAAAATTACGCAAAGGAATCAGCATGAACACCTAGCCGAACAAAATAATCTTATCAACCCAGATCTGACTCTACATAATGATCTTAAAGATAAAGCCTCCTCCATTAAAGAAGTGCTAATCGAGCTCAATAATCATCCGAAACTTTTTTCTGCTGGAGTTTGGGAGAATATCGCTAGAGTCTATATATCTTCTGTCGAGGATTTAGGCGTTCTTCTTGGGTACCTAGACGAAACTTTTAAACAACATAAATATATCTATTCCCCCTGGAGAGATCGCACCTTGTGCGAATCACGGTGCGCGGTACTGACGATAGCAATTCCAAATATTTTAGGAAGTAATCTGGATCAATCAGCCATAGCCGCAATCATCGAGCAGCTTAAAGATACTCCTAGATGTGCAGCTAGAAACTTGGCGGTTAAAGCACTTTTAGATCGAGTAAATTCCACTGACCAGCCAGACCAGCTATTTAGCCTTATGGAGCTATTAGAGCTAGACCCCCCACACACAATAGGTTCGAATCTGCTTCATAGCTGGAAGATAACTCCGGGCTCTGCAAGACTAATGGATTTGGAGCGGGAAATATCTCTGCTAGATAAAGCAGGTCTTAGGGTATTTGTTCCATGGGATGCCTTAGAGGCTGAAACGCCTGAAGAGCAGATTCAGATCGGTCAAAAATCTGGGACACCTACGCCTGGCGATCCTGGAAGAGGAACGATGGTATTTCAGCTGTTTCATTCAGAAGAGGGCTGCACCTATGAGCTTTTGGGGGGAGGATTCCCCGAGATTAACCGTATCAAGAGACATCTTGGCGCCTATGCCACATCAACCATGATAAGAAACACCTATCTTAAGCGGTGCGGGCAGGACATTCCTTCACCTGCCAGTCCCCTTAGATTAAAACCTGAGTCGGTTACTGTTGTTGACGAATCCGCTTATATTGTGCGCCAAGCTTTACACCTCCTCGATCCGTTAGGGCAGAACAAAGATAACAACCCCGATCTATTCAAAAGCCGTGACCGATTACGCGGACATTACGAGTATACCCTTAAAAAATTACTGCCGATTGCGACCCCGCTACGTGATGAGTGGATATTACATATGGCACGCCAGTCGGAGCAGATGTCACCAAGGAGTGCGTTAAGTGGTGGAGACTTACGCCGACTACAGCTCGAGTGTTACCTGCCTGAAACTAAACAGGCTCTAGGGGAGCTCCTTTGGAAGCGATTTTCTAGGCATGTCGGCCGCGAATCAGGTTCTGGCTTATCCACAAAAATGGCCGTTAGATATTTAGGCAAGGTTATGCCTTACTACTCTACAGAGCGTAACGAAGCGATACGAGAGTGCCTCAAACTGACCCGTGACCACGACTACTCTGACGCCGTAGTACTTGACGCACTATTCTGGGTTCCAGGTCAAGAGAAACCGATCCCTTCACAAGACACTGTTATTGGAAGCTCTTTCCTTGAGGCTCAGCTAGCCGTTCTCGGTAACTTCGATCACTTTGAGCGTGTCGCAGCATTACTGTATTTAACGCGAGTGGTCGACGAAAAACCGTTCTCTGTTGACTACATTGAGCGATTATTAGGGGGCACTTTAGATGAGTCGCGTAGTGAACAGCAGAAGCTATCCGCCAGCGCAAGGTTTGAGTTGATTGCTCGCGTTCTCGGCGGTCCTGATGGTGTTTTTGTCAGCGAGGACAAGGCGGCGCTCTCCTACCTAAAGAACGCAATAGTGGCACAGATTACCGAGGCCTCTCCTAAAATAAAGCAACATGAAAAAGTAGCAGATGAAGTTATAGCCGACATTCTCTGGCGGGCCAAACTACCGGTACAGATAAGGATGCAGGTGCTTGCAGCCTTTATCGACTGGCACACCTCAGAACCCGCTGATGCCAATGAGCACAAGGTCGTCGCTGACCTAATTTATACAGCTTTCTCCGCTATGGGCGCGCCTGGTATCAGGATGCTGCAGGGGCTAGTGATCGAGCCAAAGGCCTTTTCACCCGAGGTTTCAATCCATTTGCGGCGCTCACAGGATTCTGTAGAGCCCGGGCCAGCTGCTACTCCCTTTCATCTAGCCTTTGCTGATGTAAACAAAGATATAACGCTTGGCACATATCGTGGCGGGGGCACCATGGCCGAAGTTCGTTCGGTCCTTTCAATTAATGAACAGCCTCAAAGAGGCGTAGTACTGAAGACTCTTAGACCCGACATACTACGGCGGGTAAGCGAGTTAGAGAACCCTATGAACAAAATATCTTACACTCTGCATAGGCATGGATTTCCCTGGGGACAGTCGCTTATACGTCGAGTGATTGATTCGTGTAGGAATGAATACGAGGCATTCTCGGCTGAGGCAGACAGAACTGGCAAACCGATGGCCGATCTGTTTAGCAAAATATTAAAAGCTAGCCAGGAATCTATAGATCACCTAATACATTTAAAACTAGATTCCGGGCTAGAGATCGTTATACCTAGTTTAGTTAGGGCTAATCAGTCAGTCTCAAATCGATTTAGCTTTTGCATGGGGGATCTCGGCCATGGATACAGATCATTTGCGACCCTTTTGCAGGATGAGCGCATCGGCCAAACAGGACTTGAAGATTACTTAAAGAGATCAGGTATAAAACTGTCTGAAGTAGCAGACGCCACCGCAACTCTTTTTGTTTCATCTCTAATCGATCACAACACTCTCCTTAAGGATCTACATTTTGGAAATACCGGACTTATCACTGAAGACACTACTAGTCGGATCGGGATGGTTGATTTTGGCGGTGTGCAAGATAATTTTCCGCAAATAGACAAGCTCTGGATACTGTCTTTTATATCGGAATTAGTCCAAGGAAACGAGGCCAAGCAGATTGAGCTGCTCATGGCTGCCGCCATGCGTTCCGGCGAGACTAATAAGCAAGAATTAAAGCAGCTACTACCTAAAGCCAAAGATCTCGTTGCTCAAATAGGGAGGACGCGGGAGCAGGAATCATCTGAATCTATGATTGAGGTGTGCGAAGGGCTTCTAGCTGACATCTACGACAACTGGCCTTTGCCAAACTCTGTCCGCAATTTTGTCGAATCTTTGCGAAAGGTAGGGCGCGAATGGGGGCCGCATATATCTTCTGAATGCCAAGAAAAAATTGGCCTGTATTTATTTAACCATCTTATGACTTCTACAA
>JBKCMS010000071.1:0-2253 GCA_046300175.1 Pseudomonadota bacterium
CTCTTAATAGCGTGCAAAAAAGAAAGCGATTTATGCTTAAAAACACCGATTAGTTAGTGCGAAAAATCGCGGTATTTGCTATATAATATGCATGTCTGCGACGGAAATTACCTCCTCTGAAATCAATGCTCAGTACGCTGCAGCAGTGCAAGCAATCGCTGCGAAAGATCTTCAAATCGCGGAGCTCAGTCAGGAAGTTAAAAGGCTCCAGCTTCTTGTAAACTCGATACGTTTTGGGGCTAAGAGCGAGCGTCGTCGCTCAGAGGATAAAGATGACGGCAGACAAGCATCTCTATTTGGAGCCGCAGAGCTGCCGGTTGCTGCAGCGCCAGAGCCAGTAGAGGAGAAAATTGAGGTACCGGCTCATAAACGCAGCAAGAGAAAGCGCTATACTGACAAGGACGGCAATCCCAGTCACTTTCCAGAGCACTTAGAGCGTCGTGATACTCATGTAAAGCCTGAAGGGTCTTTAGCCTGTGAGAAGTGCGGAGCAGAGAAGGAGCAGATATCGACAGTAGTTACTGAGAAGCTACAGGTAATTCCGGCGCAGTGCTACGTTGAGCGAATCAACAAACCGGTTATGGCCTGTACCTGCTGCAAGCAAAGTGTCCCTGTGAAGGCGGCGAGTCCTGATTCGGTACTGCCGGTATCGGTATTAGGCATCACGTTCATAGCGAGCTTTTTAACCCAGAAGTTTGCCTGGCACCTGCCGTTTTTCAGACAAAGCCAGATGTTATCGCAGTTGGGGATAGATATTCACCGAGATGTGTTGATTAACACGACGATTAAGGTGGCACTTCAACTACGTGTGATAGTTCAATGCATGGCGCAGCAGATAGTTAAAGCTAAGCTTGTCCACATCGACGAGACCCCGTGTGTAGTTGGGGTGAAAGATGGCAAGAGAACGAAGTTTAAGGACAACTCCTACTTCTGGCCGATTCTAGCCGACGGCATGGTGGTGTTTCATTACACTGGTAATAGGCGACACAGTAACGTTGAGGAGATTCTCGGCAAGGACTTTAAAGGCATTACCATGAACGATGGGTATGATGCGTACCGTAGCTATGCCGCTGGGAACCCTGGGGCAACGGTGGCATTGTGCTGGGATCAGGCGCGGCGCAAGTTTTTCGAGATAGCTGAACTTGAGCCTCTGGCTAGAGAAGCGGTGGAGCGGATCGGGTACTTTTACAAGGTTGAGCGGGATATTAAAGAGCTTGGGATAGAAGTCAGCAAGATCTCTGACTACCGCAAACAACATACGCTGCCGCAGTTGAATGAGTTCTTAGCCTGGAGCAAACAGATCCGGGACACGGCGAGTCTACTTCCAAAGTCTAAACTCTTAGAGGCTTTTAGCTACGTCATAAACCATTGGGACGGCTTAACTGTGTATCTTGACCATGGCATAGTGCCTATAAGCAACGTGATTATCGAGCAGCAGATACGAAATTTAAAGCTTGGGGCAAAGAACTGGCTCTTTGCGGCGAGTGAAGTTGGGGCCGAAACGGTAGCTATCTTTAACTCGCTTGTATGCACCTGCAAGATGAACGGCATCAACATTCAAGAGTATCTCACCGATGTCCTCGGTTCGTTAAACGACAAGCCTGCATCCGAATTGACGCCGATCGCATGGGCTAAGGCGCGTCAGGCATCCCAAGCGCCCCAAGCTAATACCTAGTGCTACGAGCAGATATTACCCTGGTGGTAGCGGGGCTTTTTGAGAGGGGGGGGGCTTAGTTACGGGCGCTTACGGCCGGTCAGCTGCATGTATCGCGAGAGGCCTTCAGTTTTGCCGGGGGATCTGTAACACAAAGTGTGTAAATCATGAGTAGTCGAAGAGCCTGGCTGCGCGGAGCGGAGCCTATGCGGAGCTCTAGCGCAGCGCAGCCAGGCGGATCTGGAGCCCTCGATACAGCTGGGTAGCTGGGAGGGGGGTCCGGGGGGAGACTGCCGGTTGGAGCGTTCTGTAGTACGTTAATGCGAGTTGCCTAAGGAGCTCGCGAAATGAAACGGAAAAGGAACGAAAGAATGGAACCAGTAAAGAAGGAAAAGAACACCGAGGGATCCTCGGTATTTGACGCGAAAGCATTTGAGAGTGCGCTCATAGCGCAGGTGAAGGCAGCTGGGGGAACCAAGGAGTTCCTCAAAGGCGGAGATTTCATCCAGAACTTGGTTAAATCAGCGTTTCAATCGTTGTTGAACGTAGAGATGGATGAGCACCTGGGGTACGAGAAGCACGACCGCTCGGAGGGAACG
>JBKCMS010000072.1:0-12502 GCA_046300175.1 Pseudomonadota bacterium
TGGAATGGGGCAACCCACTAAAATCACATGTTTTTTTATTTTTAGAGTTCTCAGCCGGATGGCACGGCACCACAGGTCTCAGTTATTAGAGAGGTCCGATATGGCTTTAAAGCCCCTAGCGGCACATTTTTATCCCTTCTGGGACGACTAATAGGGCAAAGTAGTGAGCAGGAGCGTTGCTATAGTGACGGTGTTGCCGCTCAAAAAGAGGTGCTCCGCGATGCTCTCTGATGACTTACCTGCATCGAGCAACAATATGCACTTAATCCTGTCTCAAGAAGCTCGTATAGCGCTCCAGCCGGAGCTCTTGCTCCAGTGCTTTCAAGTTCCTGCTAAGTTAAAAACCTACTCAGCCATCACTGGTCCCACTTTTATCAGCAACTAGATAGTCTCTTTCTACAGCTAGAGTTTTTTTGTCTTCTACGGCGCAACTTGGCTGTTCCCTTGATCTTCAGGGGCGCGGATTATTCACTACCTGCTAGTGCGACCCGTCAAGCTCACCCATCTGTTCCAGCTCAGAGACGAGATTAGTGATCTTCTCGCGGATATCCTCGGCAAGTACCGAGATCAAGGTGCCAGTTTGTGAAACAGAGTTATCGGTATGACATGTCTCGCGCGCGATCCACTCAGCACAGTTACCAAGGTGGTCGATTCGGCTAGCAATTTCAAGAAGCTGTGCAAGGCTGTTCATCATCTGGTTCTCCCAAGCGTATTTCGCGACTCCGAGAATTAAGATGAGAAGCCTTTACCGGAGGGTTCCTAAAAATACGCCTAAGATCCCGTGACAGAATGAATCCCCAAGCGCGGTTACGCTAAACTGCGCTTGCAGTCAGTTGCTGTGGAGAGGCATTTTTTAAGCGTTCTCAGGACCAGGCGGTTTTTTACCGACTTGGGGCCTGAAAGCTAGAGTCAATTGCTAATACTCCGGGAGTATACGATACGCCGCAGGCCGCAAGACCCCATGAACGGAGATCCGCTGATTGCAGCAACTCGTTTAGCTCTGAGTTTCCTCCGGTAAACATCGCCAGTGTATTTTTGACCGAATCGAGCACATCTGCAATCTTCGCGAAGTTAAGGTAGAATGCAGCGATGTTAGCTGTTGTCAGCTGAGTGCGCAGCGGAGCTGCGAGGGCGCCAACTGCTCCAGTGGACTTACCGGTTTGCACAGCGATGGTGTCTTTCATGATGCTATCTGACGAGCCGATCAGAAAAGATCGGGAGTTGCTTGGTGCGCTCATGTAAACGCCAGCTCCGATCAGAGTGTTGAAAAATCGGGTTCGATTTCCATCGATATCCTTGGTCTGCCATGTTGAGTTCTGGCCCGTCATCGACATCGCCATACCAAGTGATGACTCCAGGAAATTTCCTAACTGCTCACGTGCGGAGCTCTCAAGAATTAAGAAAAGGTCAGGAAGTGGTGAACCAACTGTGTTGTTACGAAGTCCGATCGTAAAGCCATCGAGCTTCTTTAGGTGTTCAGTTAATCCGGCTGGTGCGCTCTCCTCAATACTCTTGATCATCTGCTCTAGTTTGCCGATAAAGCGCGTATCAAGAGATATAGAGAAGGCGGCATCTGATGGAATATTTGTAGCTGCGGGTGAGAGAGCGCTCTGTTGAAGTGCTGAAAACACCTTGGTTTGCACCTCTGTCTTGGGAGTTACTGCGGCACCAAAATTAAACGTGTACTGTTTGGAGAAATTTCCCTGAGCTGCCACTGCGTCAAACGGCACTTGCTCAGGCTTGAACTCACCGGACTGATCAGCTTTTGCAACGGCATCTAGGAGCGGCCGCATGCGGTTGAGAGACAAGAAGGCAAAGGTTATCGGATTGTCCTGAGCTTTAAGCGGAGTGGTCGCCTGTTTGTACTCCGGTGATGCTTGTAGCGCCTCAAGTGCTCCGGTTTTGCCGCTTGCAAAGAGCCCCTCAAGATTAGCCTTAGAAATGGAAATGCCCATGAAGTCTGAATTAGCGGCCACATAGGTTTTAATCCCCAACCCTGCAACACTGGTATCGACCGAGAATGCTTTGGTAGCCCCGGCTATAGTTTCGTCTTTAGGTGCGATCGACGATTCAACGATTTGTCTGCGGAGTATATCTAGCTTATCGGCCATTACAGCCCCCTTTGCAGCGCTGAAGAACAAACCGGCGTCTACCGGCAAGGGGCTGTTTGTTGCAGGTCCGGCAAATATAACCGCACGTGAGAAAACCTTTTCGTAAGAGTACTTGCCGTCAGGAGCTATGACCCCAAGTTGAGTGCCAAACTCAACCGCGCGTTGTAAGATCTTTTGAATCTCCTCCCCACCGCCAAGATCGCGTAGCCTGGTTGCCAGAGCGTCGACTGAGCTTTTTGCGTTCATGCTACCAACGTACGGTGATTGAGACAAAAGCTTGTATCCCTCACCCGAATAGTCCATGACGACAAAACCGGCAGTCGAGAGAGGGAGCTTTGCCAGAAGGGGCTCGCTGGTGAGCTGTTTATCGGCCTTACCGAGAAGGCTATTCATTAAATCCTTGTCTTTGTCCTTGCATCCCAGCGTTGCAACAGTGCACACCAGCAGCGGCACTAGGAGTGTCCTGAGGAGATTCGGGCCCGTCTTTAGTAACACGGCGCTTCGTG
The DNA here is from genome assembly GCA_046300175.1 of Pseudomonadota bacterium. Classification (GTDB taxonomy): domain Bacteria; phylum Bdellovibrionota_C; class UBA2361; order UBA2361; family OMII01; genus OMII01. Next base: position 2,618 of record JBKCMS010000072.1, read on the forward strand.
ATCTGAGACTTATGGAGCCGGCTTTCGTGGGTCGGTGATTCAGGGGCGTTTTGTGTAGCGGCATTGGGCGTTCTCCGGGCATTCGTTATAAGAGAGAATAAATCAAACCGCCCTAAAAAGTATCTTCAGCTGCGGAGTTCGTTCTGGGACTAGAAGACTTGTTCATGCTCCCAGGTCGACTTCCTATCTAACCTTTTTCTTTTTAAGACCGGTCCTTGACTGACTCTGTTGGGTGAAAGGGTACTACGTTCGGCTTTATGTAACAATCAGAAGTACCAAGCGCAGGCAGTAAAATAAACCTTCCAGCAAAAGTGGCCGGTCCTTGCGGTGGGTTTCAAAGGCCAGCTAAGCAGGCTATGGCGCAAAAGCTTATGGGTCTGGCAGAATATCGATTGCGTCCTCCAGCGTCATCTTAGTTTAATACGGGGAGGTGTAAGGCCCGACCGGGCTCAAAATGAACCGAGTAGGGAGCAATTTAACCGCCGTGTTTATAATTGGCGAGGTTTCTCTACATTAGGCGATGCTACCATGACGATAAGCCGATTAGATTGCGACATCTTCAGGGGCGCTCAGGCTGTCCCCGATGCTTCTGCTTTTGTTGCGCTTAACCCTGTAATGCGTCCGGCTCAGCTGGTTTTTGCCGGCTCTACCGCCGCAATTCAAGGGGTTGGGGCTCAGGTCGCATATCGGTTAGCGATCGATTATTTTGTTGAGGGGGTTGTGAACCACTTCAAGCAGGTGGCGCAGCCAGCCGTCTCTCAGAACGATGACGCCGAGTCAGCAGCTGAAGTCTTGGAGTCAGCATTTCGTGTAGCAAACGCTTCGGTATACGGTTTCGGCCATAAGTTAGCCGCAGGAGGCCGCATGGCAGCCTCGTTGTTAGCCTTTATAGTTGACCATCAAAGATTTGCAGCAGCTAGGGTAGGACAGGGGAGTGTTTACCTTTTCCGAAACAATCAGCTGTTTCCATTTTTTTCCAGTGATGGGGTGGATCGCTCGGTGGTGGGGGACGTCGCTGAGTATGCTGCTGATTCAGCGTCTCAGAAGCAGGCATTTGTTGGGTCACACTCGATTATAGATGTAGAGGTGGCTTCGGTCATATTACATCCGGGTGACTATGTAGTGGCTTTTTCGCGACCACTCACAACCCTCAATGAGACACTTCTATTCCAGCATCTTGAGGTGTTGGTCGGGGAGGGATTCCCAGAATCACAACCTTACGGCATGGCCGAGCAGATGTGTCTCGATGTGTTCACTCAAGCTGACACTGTATCGTTTGCCTGCATGGTCGGCCTTGGGCCTGAGGTGATCTACTGCTCAAAGGTAGTTGGATGACTCTAGAACCGGTCTCATTCATTTCGCGTCAAAGACTCTAATTTTTAAAAATCACTGGCGTAGTGTCAGTTTTACCCCTTTTGCTCATCCACAAGATGAGAGCACTTATCGCACCCATGACCATAGCTGGTTTGACTGTTTCTGGAAGTTCTCCATGAAGCATACGATAGACAATCCACTCTTTAGTGTGTGGACCGGTACTGGGTATCGCCGAATTAAGAGCCGCACGTTGCTCTTCGGCTGAGAATAGTAAGACCTGATGTGCTTCTCCCAATTCAAGCAGTAGCATCTCTCTTAGTGTTGCAGCCAGGCGGACATACTCAGAGAGTGGATTATACTCTCCGGCGACAAGACTTGGAGCATTCAGTATCTCAAGTGCGCAGCAGAAAAATCCGCTTGTAATGCTCAGGAGGGCTGTTGCGACCACACCTTTGGTAACACCCGTAAGCAGATCAGAGCATCCAGCTTCCTTCATACGACCTTCACAGATAGTAGGGTTCTTGAGGTGGCTGCTGTCAGCAACGAGGCTGATAGCTGCTAGAGGAGGTTCCGCACCGGGAGGGATAGCCAATCCGGTTAGTTGAGCAGGAGCGGTTATAAAGGTGAAGCTATCAGAAGGCTCAGCGACTCCTGGCGCATCAGCCTGGTCGTTTTTAGAGGTCTTTTGCACGGCAGCATCTGTCAAGGCAGGTAGCCAGGCGTTAGCTGATTTAGTCATATCGGGTAGGCCGTGAGAAGCGTGCCTAGCCTGATGGTCCTCGAATTTAATCCCCATAAATAACTCCGATATAGGTCCTGAGCCGCAAAAGTAGAGCAGCACCGGATAATCGGTTTTATTCAGAGAAAGTTGCGAAAATTTGCTAATGATGAAGTTCTTAACCCTGCGCGAGTGATTTTTGAAAAAAATCACTCGCAATAGCAGGGCGAGCGCAATCTTGGCGTAGCCAAGTTGCGCCGTAGAAGACAACAAACTCCTAATGATGAAGTTCTATTTAGGGGCTTACGATTTAGGGAGTATTAATTGCTCCTTTCAGGGTGAAGGAGATCAGTGGTGTCGGAGAGCACAGAGAGGATTACTGGCTGGAGTATCTGCGTGTTCCACCCAATAGACCGCACACAGCGCCGATCATTATCGCTACTCCGATCACGAGGGGCCGCCAATTGAATGCGCTACTTAAAGCTTCAATTTGGGAGTTCAAAGTCGGCTGCGAAACTAGCGGGACGGGCTGTTTGGCCGGTCCTTCAACCGTGAATATCTCTCCAGATCGGGGAACTAATCCAAGCTCAGCAAAGTATGCGCGAGCTTCGCTAACAAAGCTGCGAATACCCCCCTCGCTGAAAAGCTCGGATATTCCTCCAGGATAAGTTGCCGCTTGGGTGAATGCACTCACAACCTCCCAGGCCAAGGCCCCAGCTAGTAATCCGGCAACCGCTCCTGTCGCCACGTAAGACGATACGCCCAGTAGGGTGCGCAAAGGGCTCGGGTTAGCTGATGTTACATAATCGTTGGATGGGGAGAGGTCGTTGAGGAGAGCCGGTGCTACGGCTGGGCTGACTTTGCTGGTCTGGTTTGGAAGGGCATTTGCGGGCACAGGAGGTAGTACTACTCCTCTGGAATTTAAGGTCTCGGCACCTTGGTCCGCGGCGAATGAATTAGCTGAACAGTCTGCCGGCGCAGTAAGGGCAGTTAAATCCTCATGATTCAGCACATGCTTAGCTCGTCCCATCGACATTGTACTTGCTCTCCCCGTGAATCCGTATCTTAGATCAGACAGGAAATGCATCAAACTATTTTTAGAACCAGTCTCAAAATTAGCTTCGTAGCGAGGTTGAAACTAAAAAGAGCGGGTGCGGGTTTCAGAATGGAGCATCTGGCCAAAATCACTCGCGCAGTGTTTAGATATGGAGCAGCGTTTGATCTATGGGTGAGAATCCGTTCCTTGTTGCAAGAGGCCCACTGTTGCAAAAGGTCAACTAGCACTAATTACGACGGCTCTCTCCCTTTGTTGGTCTTCACTCTCTGTACTTGGAGGCTGGTAGGGAACTTCTTTTGCGTTATATCCTGTTCCGCTTGGCTCTAAGACCATCTGCATCGGCACGCCATTTCGCATGTTCACCGTTTCCGGCCCTTTTGTGCTAATAAAATTTACAGTTACGTCTATGGCCGGGTTATTACGATTGAAGGTCCCGATCGACTCCAGCACTGAGGTCACCTCTCCTGTGACATCCAGGATAACTCTCTGAAGATTTGGAGCGCTTTTTAGCTCTGTAAGGAGCTTGGCTATGTTGAACTGATCACAACCCAGCTGAATCTCCTCTAGGCTAGGGGGTAGATCAGGAACAGTCTGACTTACCTGGGCGAAAAAGAATTGCTTTAGCAGAGGAAATCGATCAAGCGATTTCTCCGTTAATTGTACGCCTGGGCTGGAGTAAATCCCTAGAACTTCCAGCGTAGACGGGATGATCTCCAAAATTTTTTCTGTGACCGCTGTTTCGCTGAAAGTAATCCCTTGAGCCCGATCAACTCCTGAGAGAAACTTGGCCAGGTCCTGATCCTGGATAGTGCCGATAGTCGACTTACTACCATCGAATAAAAGTGACCCAAATCGTCCTTGCGTGATGCCTTGGCAGACCTCAAGCTGCTCTGGCAATTTACTAGGATCGGTCGGTTTGGCTATTAGGTTAGGCTCCTCTAGGCCACGTCTTGATAAGTCCGTTCCACCCAGGAGTAAGTTTGGTATCGAGGCCCCAAGTGAGCCTTGGTCCATCAGCAAGGTGACTTGATCAAGTGTTTTTAATCTCCCCGCTAAATCACGATCACGATCGACCATCTTAAAGGCCATGGCTACCGGAGCAATAAGGGTAGCTAGCGCGCTCAAGCCAAAAGCGGCACTAGCGGTTGAAAATCGCAGACTGCTTCTACTGGGCTGGCTATCTTGGTTGGCCTCTGCCCCTGTATCAGAACTAGGAGGAGTTAGAGCTTTTGGTTGCCTGGCAAAAAAAGACATACAGTTCCTTTTTCGCGCAAACCTAACAGCTGTTTGCGGATTTTTTAAGACTAATATCGCATAGGCAGGAGGCTCTCCGCGATTCCTGTCTGAGATTTTAAACCGCGGAGAATGCGTTTTCGCCCCCCCATGGGAGGTTACACCATTTCGAGTTCTTAGTCCAAGCTAACAATAGTCGTTTAACCGGGCTTTGTATTAACCCCAAGTAACTACTCAGTAAATGCAGAGACTACAGCGTTAGCCCCTATTAAGGGGCAGCTTTGCGGAGCAAAGCGGGGTGGAAACACTAGCCCCTATTAAGGGGCAGCTTTGCGGAGCAAAGCGGGGTGGAAACACATCCACTCACCAGAAATACTCCATCCTCGATCAGGGGATAACAAGAAAGAACTATCAACCAAGCGGCGGCCTCTCTACGTTGAGAAGCGTGCCCGTGCGCTGGTGGCTGTTGATGCTATTCGTCGAGGATTTTTTAGAGTGAACTGTACCCTGTAGGTGATGCTGTATGACTGCCCCGGCGTCAATCTCACGGATGTCTTTCGATTCTTCTTTGTTAACATTCGTCGCCTAGTTGAGGAAGTGTCCTCAAGGACATTCACCAGCGAAGCCTTACTTATGTCCTGAAGATACATAGTGCTAGCTTTGCTAGGGCCTGCACTTCGTATTTCGGCGACATACTGCAACCCAAAGTTACCTGGCTGCCCAAATAAACGTCTAAGCTGCCGCTCCTCGATTTTCCACAGGCGCGAGAGGACTGTTATTAGTCCCGTTGCTCTTTTGATCGGCGGAAAAATTATTGCGACCTTTCCATCGGAGTCGCTAAGAGTTACCTGAGGGGGAGGCAGTCCCCGTGTACCTGGGCTAACAAGAACTGCCGCTTCAACGGTCGGAGGGGCTAGAGTCGGAATTGGAGTGGGGGTTTGTGAAGGGGTAGGGGTTGCAGTCGGCACTGCTACGCATGGACGGGCTGTAGCGAGTTGTGCACCCTCTAGAATCAGGTCTACCCGTCCGCGAGAGCCGCTCCAACCTGGTGAGCCAACGACCAGAGCAGGAACAGCAGAGCTGTCTTTAACCGCCTTGCAGCGAGTTCCGCCTACTATCGCGCCGCCTTGCTCTTGCGCCGTGTCAAGGATGCAGTTGTTGTAAACCTTAAGTGAACTACAACCGTTTGTGATGCTCGCGGCGAATAGCGCTACAGAGCCACCCGTCTCGCTCTCGTCTCTCGCCGAAGCAAATGTAGCGTAGCTATCGCCGAGAAATGAACCGAAGGCAGTTTGCATGTGCGCGATAGAAGTACCGTTGTTGGTTGCAATTGTAGGGATTGTGTTGGTTACAGAACAGATGTTTGGGTCTGGGTCGGAATTTTTGCTCAAGCTTGAGATGTATATCTTTCCGGAGCCGGGACCAGCGAGCGCCAGGAGGTCGCTGGATTTATCTCCTGCCACACAGAGACCGATCGATTCAGACGCAAGACCGCTGCGAAATGTTGTTAATTGACTTCCGGGTGCCAGATCTCGATCGATAAGATCAACTCGTCCGGTAGAACTGCTAGCCAGGGGCGCACCTACAAGAAGCTTTGAATATACGTTAAACGGAGGAGTTGCCACTTCAGCAACCGAAAATCCGAATCGCTCACCAGAGGAGGTTCCAGAGAAATTATTTTGCTCAACCATGGAGCAGAACAGCGACAGCAGAGGCTTCTCCACTAGTTCGACAGTCATTAAGTCCCCCGACTGAGAGGCAACCATAATTTTTGAGTCAGCTGTTGAGTTGTCTCTATCGATTTCGAGAATACGTTGGCCCCAACCGGGAGGGCCGGGTTGGTACACACACGGAGTCGTCGAGAAAGGCGGTGTCGAGTTGGTGCTTATGTACACACGAACGAATCCGTTTGCGCCGTTATCATTCGGCTCACCGACTACCAGTTCATCGATTCCATCAAGATTAATATCTTCGATAAAGGCTACGGAAGCGCCGTAGCGCTTGCCCGCTGCGGGACTGTCTGATGTTAGCTTCTGTTGGTGACTGTTGGGTGAATTGGGGTTGTAGATGTAGACGGCACCGACTCCCCCGTTTTCATCAGGTGCGCCTACTGCGATGTATGAAGAGTTTGAGATCGAGGTTACAGCAGCGCTACACGCCAGACTGGCACCAAAGCGTCCACCCATCTCGGTGCCAAGCATCGACGCCGATGGATCGAACCAGGTCTCTGGTGCTGCAAGTGCTCGTTGTGGTTGTGCTGCGGCTAGGGCCAATAGGGCGGCAATGAGCACCAGAGTCTGGTGTCGACTGCTTAAAATAGCCACTTGTGCCAACACCTTTGCCGTTTTCATCAGCACTATGCCTTAGCAAATTAAGTCCAATAGAGACCGTTACAGAGCGATTGAGCCCGAACGATACCCTAACGCTAGTAAGGTTTATGATGCGGTTTTAGAGGCGCAGGATGCTATAATTATTCAATTTCCTTAAGTTACTGTGTTTTTTGGCCTGGAAATTTTGAGAGAAAAAGCCCTGCGCCCAGAGCAGATATAAGGAAGCCGCCTAAAGCCCAAGCACGCGTCCAAAGGCTGAACGAGCCTGCAAGAGTCTGAGCCTTGTACTCTTCAACAACCTTAAGAGCTGGGTCTGGTGGTGGAAGGGGTACCTGAATTCCGGGAAATGCGGTTTGAACAGGTGCGTCACCAGGAGCAAAAGCTGCCCAGAAAGATTGCTGTTGAGCAGAAAGCTCAGCGAAAAGACTCCCTTGGGCCACCTTCGGTGCGAGTCTGTTAAGCTCTATGGTTGCCCCTACCGCTCCGGCGCTGATAGTGCATACTGTGACAATTAGGGCGCTTGCCAGCAGCCTTCGCGCAGTCGGAACACCTATTTTTTCATTCGCCGTGTGAACGGTGTGCTCGCCACTTTGAGCTTCCCGTCGGCACGTTTCGCGCACCTTATGGAGAGCCTCCAAACCATTCGGATTTAAATTTTCAGGTTCAAACTGTCCCGACTGTGAGGAAGGGCCCCGTACATCTGAGTTCACTCCATCGCCAAAGCTTAATTTTTTTAATGCACCATGGGCGTCGTCGACCGAAATGACCGGAGCTTGAGATTCGCCGTCTAACTTTTCTTCTGGTCTGGCCTCCCCGCTATGGTCTACAAAACCCTGCTTTGTCCTATTCCCCAATCCCATGTGTGTACCCCCCCAAAAAAACCAAAAGCACTAGAGCTGCACTTGATATACAACGCCCCATCAGTTACAGCACGAGTCAAATCTGGTCCTGGCAAAGCTAAAACCGCCAGGTTCGTGGCAAATATAAAGATCAACTTTCGTACTCCTACCACTAAGCCATACTTTCCCCTGGTTTCAACTTTCCCTAAGCTAACCTAGATTCCAACACCATCAAAAGGCAGGTACGTTTTTTGTTCTGGCGTATCTGCCCAAAATCACTACCGCTTTTGAATCTTCGTCGGACTCGGCATAACCTCGGCTCGACTGAGCTCTCCGGAGTCCTTCGAGTCTTGCCATGGCTGAGCCCCTAAACATTTAAACCTTTGTACTTTTATGCCCCTAGGCCATATTTATCCCCCTACACTGCTAGTTTAGGATAATCCGCTCCTAAAGAAGATCTGCTACTGATGAAAATAACCCGGCTCACCCGACTGCGGCTGCCCCCATCTTGGTGATAAGCTTATCGTAACAGACGACTAAGTCATTTCATGCCAGAAAAGGGTTTGTTTACATAGCTGCGCCTCTTATTACCGAAAAGTCTCGTGAACCATCATTCCAAGGAATTAAGTGTTCATTAATAATTTGCTTCTCCCGCGATTTGTTAGGTAAGGCTGCTGAGGTGATGAAGGTGCCTGGAGCACCCCTAGCTGACCCGACTATATCGATTCGCTTGGAGCTATCATGAAGATGCGCCGCAAGGTATATCTGAATTCGCAGATTTGGGCGCATACGCACTAGCTCCTCCAGAATACGCAGGTCCTCCTCTGAGGTAATTGAGCTGGTCGATAGCTGTAAGTCTTCCACTTTAGTCCGAGCCACCAAGAAGGCCACTCGTGTGCCAGTGCAGCTGTTTCCCAAAAGAGATAGGGCCGATAATTTAGGAAATAACTTATCCGTTGATTCAAGAGCAATTAGGGTTTCATCATCGATGCCCCCGCGTTCAATCGATAGTGATTTAAGCTCAGGAGCTTTACTTAAGGTGATAAGATGTGTGGCTTTGAAAGATAGGGCAGAGGATGAAAACTCATTGAGAGAAGAGAGGTTAAGGTATTCAACTACACCCCCGTTCAACTGCTCGGCATTAAAGATACCGATACTGCGGACCAATGGTAGTTGTCTTAGTGGTAGCAGATCTTGATTGCGTAGCAGAGACGAGCTGCTTAGATTAAACCGAGTCACCAGTCGTACCGAATTCAAGCGTGCCGCAAGCTCTTGAGCTGTAATCTGCTCCTGGTTTGGCCCGGGATGCACTAAAAATGACACCTCGCAGTTTCGCGGGTCCACCTTTTCAAATAGATTGGCAATGTTAGGGCTGTCTGGAACCTCTGAGAGGATGGAAGTTGTCGGCCACTGGTATCGGCCCGCATCTATTTTCCGAAAGCCTGCTCGGTCGACGTAATTGTAGAGGGCGCACGATGTTGGAGCTGCCAGCGTCACCAACCCCAGGAGAAACTTCAGCCCGAACGTCCCGTGCTGGTGGCTGCTAGCTGTATCAGTTCTGTGTCCGGCTGGGGGGATTGATTGTTTTAGACTCATACCTTAAAATTTTCACTCTTTATATGCTCTAACACGGTTTCTGACCGGTAACTACCACTTTTTATCTAATTAAGAGCACCATAGTTAAAGCTTGATGTGAGTGGCGCGGTTCCAGCAGGCGATAGGTTCCGTAGTAAGTCAAAGTAGTTGGCCGAATAGGTGTGGTGCTCATCAGAGATAGCTCTGGTTTTCAAGGGGTGTTATAGTTGTTGTTATAGTTTTGTTGGGACCAACCTAAGTTGAAATATGGTGTTGCAGCGTGAAGTCTTAGGTAGAGGTGCTCGACGGTGCTGGATCAGCCGGACCGGCTTCTTGCCGGAGGTGCTACTTGGGCTGGTGGTTGCTTTTGCTCTGGGCGCATCGTCCGCACTCGCTCAGGGACGGATTGAACCTCCTGCGTTGAGTAATTCGTGTATATGCCCACCGGTTACGTCGTGTCAGCAGGGGTCGTGTCCGCTGTCGCATTTGACGCAGCGCTGCTTTGATTGCACTGAGATCCTGAGAAAGTGCATCGCACCGCGACTGCCTGGGCTTATTGAGCAGTGTGGGTGCCCACCTCCTCCTAGCAGCTCGAGCCAATCAAGTAGCAGTAACTCTAGTGGTAGTTCCAGTAGTAATTCCAGTAGCAATTCCAGTAGCAACTCAAGCGGCGGCTCAAGTAGCAACTCTAGCAGTGGGGGAAGCTCTAGTAGCGGCAACAGCAGCTCCGCCTCAAGTAGTGCTAGCTCGGGAGGCAGTAGCAGTGGAGGAAGCTCTAGCAGCGGCGGCAGCAGTAGCGGTAGTAGTGTCAGTAGCTCA
>JBKCMS010000073.1:0-10550 GCA_046300175.1 Pseudomonadota bacterium
GCTGGCGCTCTCGTTAGCTAGCTCTTCTAGAGCAGTTGAGTCCCAGAGGTGTCTGACTGACTCTGGTGCTACGCTATCAAAGGCGGCCTTTAATTTAGCGCCGTCAAGTAAACGAGAGATGTAGAGCGGGGGTTTAACCGCGGATTGTCCGGAATAATTAGAGGCAGGGTTTGGTGAAAAGAGCTGGTAAAGTCTTAGCTTGAGTGTGTCTTTAACAAACGAAGAGATACCGCGACTTTCAAGGGCATCGTGTAGGGCAGAGAGTGCGGAGATTGAGCGTATAATCGATTGAGCGATATTACCCTTACTTTCGTATTCAGTGCGGATCGTCGCACGCAGCTCGCTCATGGAGTACTCTGAGCGAAATTCAATCTGCTCGTGAAATGGATCCCTAAATAGCTTTTTTAGGGCAATACCTGTTCTGGAGGAGGGAGTTGCGCCAAGCCTGTTGAAGAGTTCACTACGAAGGGACCGTAGCATATCGGTCAAGTTTTCTTGAGCCTGCGTAATGTGAGTAAACTGCTTTAGCCAGACCGGTCTAAGTGATACTCGGTTGGATGGATGATTAAGCGGGAAGATGCTCTCAACACCGACTAATTTCTTAAGTCTGTTAAGACTCTGCCAGCGCTCGCGGTAAGGAGCGCGTTTGCCACCTGGAGCGCGGTCGGGCTGTCCCGGGGTAGCGGTTAAAGCGAGGATGCGGGTGCTCTGCTGGCGAGCGTGCTCAATCAATGGTACCGCCGGATAGTCACCTGTGGCGTGGTGAGCCTCATCAACTATTAGGAGGCCATCCTTCGGCAGTTTAAATATTCCTTCTCGAATATCGTTAGCTAGTGTGTGCGGAGTGGATACAATTAATTGTGGCCTAGTGGTTTCGTATAAGGATTTGCGCTTTTCAGGAGTTGTGTTCTCGCCGTTTAAAACTAGGGGGTTGATCGATAGTAGCGAGATGGCGCGCCCTGCTACCTGAGCTACGATATCGTTAGTAGGAGCTACAAATACCACTAGTTTATCGTTAGCTGTGTAACGCGAGGCGAAGCTAAGGGCGATATCTGTCTTGCCTGATCCGGTCGGGGCTTGAAGGATAAAGTTATCTGTTCTTTCGGATAAAACCCTTAGAACCTCAACGTGTGATGGCCTTAGCTCGCGTCCCTGCCAGTTAATCTTTAAGCCGCAGCGCTCTATGTGCTTAAGCCAGCGCGAACGCCAAAACTCGGGACCTTTTGGATTAAATGGATCCGTCTCTAACTCGGCTAAGTCTGGGTATAGCCACCTTGAATCGAAATCGTTGTTTATATTATCAAGCTGGGCCTTAGCCTTGGCAACCTTAGTCTCGCTAGAACCGGTCTCAGAAATATCTTCTGCTCCGGTTGACGAAATGCGGGCTGCGACTTCGTCAAACTTCGCGAAAAAATCCTCAGTGTATCTCAGTGGATACACCTCCGGTTTTTTCGCTCGTTTTCCTCGCCTCGCCTCGCATCTCTTCAACCTCGCGACCAAGCTATTTCTGAGACCGGTTCTAGACTCGCGCCCACCGCTGTCTAGCGGCGGCAGAAAGTGGTCGTGCTCTTCGCGGGTGGGCACTCGGTCGATGATATGAGCGGCGGTAGTTGTAGGAGATCGAAGCTCGCTAAAGATGGGATCGGTGGTCGGCTTAGAAGATAGCTCAATAGCCTGCACACTTAGCTGCACATAGTGCGCGTCGCTACGATAGATCGCCGCAGGCACACCGATTAAGTTAACGGAGCTGCCTTCAGTGATCTCGTTACTCCATAGTTCGGGGCCGATAAAGCAGCGGCGCTTAGCTCCGCTTTGCTCTACTTCGAGCATAAACTTGCCGCCGGGCTCCCATGGCGGATAGACTTTATTAACAAATAGATTCTCAAAGAGGAGTTGCGGAGCCGGGAATCCGTTGCCGTAGGGAGCGAGTGTCTTCTCTAAGTCTTTTACTAATTCAGGTGTTAGATAAGCGAGCTTTAACCTAGCGTCCGCTATTACCTTGTGCGGAAACTCTCTGCCCGCATAGAGAGAATTCATCTCTGTTTGCAAAAGCTCAACGAAGCGCTCTAGTTGGTCAGCATAGATGGTAACCCCTGCGGCTGGGGCGTGGCCGCCCCACTTTGTGACGATCTCTCCTTTATCGACAGCCGCCACGCGCTCTAGTATAGCGTGAAGATCGTATCCTGGGTGTCCCGATCTGGCCGAAGCGGTCAAGAGATTTATGCCACTCTTAGCAAATACAAAGGCAGGTTTTCCAAAGCGCTGGGCGAGTGTTTGAGCTAGTAGGCCATTAAGACCTGCATGGTTGGTATCGCGGAAATAAACGGTTGCGGCTCCAGCGTACCTCGGATTCTGCAGGTCGCTAGCGATATCTAACAGGCTCTGGTGAGCAGCGCCGCGCGAGAGCTTTTTTCTCGTCTCATTTGTTTTAACTATCTCGGTCGCCAGCTCTTTGGCACGCGCGCCATCAGTGGTTGTAAGTAGCTCAACTGCTCTCGCAGCGTCGTCTAATCTTCCTAGCGCGTTAATTGATGGGCCAAGGGCAAAGGCGCACTCCTCGCTAGTAATACAGAGGCGTTGTGTATCGGTTGGATCGCGCGGTATCTGGTTGGCCAGCGCAAGCGCGATTATGCCTGGGTTAGAACTGACGCTAAGCTCTGCTAGACCGATCACAGCTATATGTCGATTAAGAGATCCAACTCCAATCGGCACCATGTCAGCGATAGTTGCAAATCCCGCTAAATCCCAAGACGGGGGATCAATATTGAGTCGGTCGGTGAGGGCGTGGCAAACGGCGGTAGTAAGGGTGCATGCGCACGGATACTCCGCATTCAAGCCGCAGCCAGGTTGCCTTGGATTAATCACTAATGCATCTGGCAGATCGCCAGATATCGCATGGTGGTCGATCACAATAACGTCTATTCCTGCTCGGCGTAGCTTGGAAATGACTTTGTGAGCCTGAGATCCGTGATCGAGTAGGATAACGAGCTTTATCTCTGATTTTATAAGTTGGTCAGCTATGCGTTCGCTGATACCAAATCCGTCGATAAAACGATTAGGTACGTGATATTCATAATTGGCCTTGCACCTACTTAAGGTGTTAGCCATGACCGCTATTGATGTTGTTCCGTCAACATCAAAGTCTCCTACAATACCGATGCGCTCTAGGTTGCGTATCGCGCGGGTAATCCGATCGACAACGGCCTCAAGGTTTTTAAGGGAGTTAAGTGGGGCAGGTAGGTCAAGCTCCTGAGGAGAGGAGGGGTCGGTAACATAAGAGGCTAGTTGTAGAGGATTTACTCCGCGACGAATAAAGGCGTTTGCCGCTATGATTCGATGCTCGTCGCTGATGCCCGTAAGCTGATGAGCCAAGAGCTCTAGCTGCTGTTGAGGGGCTTGATAGATTCTAAGCTCGCGAGCACGACCAGGGGGATAGTTATAGGCAATGTCATCAGTGATGTTTAAGGTCAGTTGTCGCATCAGAGGTAGAAAAGAGTTGGCAAGTGCTCACACTCACATCAGATGAGAAGCGCGGGCATAGCTATACACCGCAGTGGTGTGCGTTTCAAATAAATTCATCCCCGCTGATTTGCTTCTTTGAGTAGCTTGTTAAAAAACCCCCAGGTAGTGGCGCTTGCATCCAGGCGCAGCGTGTAGGCATTTCAGTCCCTAATCGCTTAGCAGATTAGGCCATCGCAGTTCCCTCTTCTTAAAGGGGCCAAAAATATGCGGAAGCTCTTGAACCTGCTGAATTGCATAGCGTATGCCCACATATTTCTATCCTGCTCGGGAAATTCAACGTTTCGGAGTAGACGGCGGAGAACTGCGATGCCCTGTTAACAGATCAGGGTTAGTGCTTTGTGGAATAGTACATGGTACTATTTGAGGCTGTAAGTTAGGCTAGCTGGGGTGGAGCTTTAGTTAAGGCTTGCAAGACTGCTGTAGTGTTTTCCTCAATAAGTGTATAATCCTAAAGGTAGCGGCTGCGGGTCTCAAAATGGCACATCTGGCTAAAATCACGTCGGCTTTAAATTTTTTTGGTGCTCACTCTGAAGGACTTCGGCGAGCTCGCCGAAACCAGTCGAGTCATGCTAGGGTTGAGCGCCAGAAAATTAAAAATTCTTTGTGCTTTTAACCAGCTGCGACGTTGTACTATTGCCCGATTGTGGCATTTCGGTTCGTGTTAACTGCAGTTTTTAGGGTAATTAAGCTAGATGACTAGTGATTCAGCAGTAGAAATGTTTGTAGGCGGCTTGGTCCTAGACCCGGCGACGCAGGCGCCCATTGTGGTTTTAAAGGATGAATCGGGGGCGATTACGCTACCGATCTGGATTGGGATACCAGAGGCCACCTCGATAGCGAGTGCCATAAAGCAGGTGACGATGGCGCGACCACTCACCCATGATCTGTTTTTTGACCTTTTGCTTGAGGTCGGCGTCACTGTTCAACGCGTTGTTATTACTGAGTTAAAAGAGTCAACTTACTTTGCCGAGTTAGTTCTTGGGCAGGGTGACCGAGTAATGGTCCTCGATTCAAGACCAAGCGATGCGATCGCCATGGCCCTTAGAGCGTCAGCGCCGATCTATGTGGCACAGTCGGTTCTAGACCAAGCAAAGGTGGCGTTCGGCTCTAGCAATCCGATAGCAAAGGCGGAGCCTCAGGCAGCGAATGATGAGGCCAGCGCCGCAGAGGGCGATGAGGGGCAGGTCGAGGAGCAGTCCCAAGGCAGCGATTTTACGGGAGTCGATAAAGATAAGTGGGAAGAGCTGCTTAGCAAGCTCGACCCGGATGATTTTAAGTACAAGATGTAATTTTTTTTAAAGATACCGATCGTGACAACATCACCAATACCCGAAACTCCACAGAACACAGCCACGGCTTCAACTGGTCGCAGTATCTTTGAGGACCCAGCGATCGGTGAGGCGGCTAAAAACGATGCCTTTGTAAGATTCGTAGCGCGAAACTGGAAGTCATTGCTCTTGACTTTGGTAACAGTCGGCGCAGCTATGGTGGGGTATAATGTTTTCACCACCACAGCGCTAGAGAAGCGTGCTCGTGCCACGTCAATCTTGGCAGATATCCAGGAGACCTATCAGGCACTAGTTGAGAAGCAGACGGCACTTGCCAAGCTCAAGGAAGAGCAACAGACTGCTCAGGACGATGCGGCCAAAAAGAAAACAAACGAGTCTATCGAAACCGCTAGCAAAGAGATAGCAGAGACGAGCTCAAAGGTTTCATTAATGATCGATTCGCTTGACTCGCCGCCTCCCTTCGATAGTTACGCCACGCTTTATCGAGGATTAGTAGCTGGGAGAATCGGAGACTATGCTGCTGTAGAGCAGGCCCTGCAAAAAGCGCCTTCTTGGCAATCGATTGATGATGCACGTTCAACCAAGAGATACATAGCGGAGACGGTCTCGCTCGGCTTACTGAAGATGTTGGCTCAATCTGATAAGCACCAGGAGTTAGCGAAGGAGAAGCTCAAGGCGCTCGCTGAAGGTGGAGAATATCTTGCAGTGGATGCACTCGCTGCATACTCTCTGCTGATTACAACGCCAGAGGAGCAGGAGGGGTTAAAGCGTTCTTTAGAGGCTTTACGCAGTAAATTCCCCTCGCAAATCAGGGCGCTAGACGTCATAGCTGAGAGAGCTCGCTAGAGCCAGTCAGTAATGTGTTTAAGACGCACTTTTGCGCATGGTGTAGTGGAGCAGATGTGGAATTAAGCAGGATTAAGACATTTGTCTATACCGCAGTGACTTTTCTGACAGCCATAGGTGCTTTTAGTGCAGTGGCCCAGCCCGCAAACTCAGCCTTGGATCCAGTGCAAGCAGTGGCTTCAGTAGGAGACGAAAAGGCAAGGAATGAGGCAGGAAAAGCCTCCAACGAGGATGTTTCAAGAGCTTACATGAACTGTTTGATAGAGGCTGACAAGACTCTTGCCGGACTGGCTGGGCAGGTCGAAGTCAAGGCGCTGCGGGCAGAGTCTGAATCGCAGCGCGCTTTCTGCAACAATCGCAAACGTGACTGCGTTACAGATGCGCGTTCGGCAGAATGTCGCACTTTTGTGGAGGAGTTCCGCACTGCAGAGCTAGTTGAATCAAATAGTCGCAAGTGACCCATGGCCTTGGCTCTGGCTAACGGTCCCCTCTTGTGGAGCTCGCTATGGCAAGGCTATCTTGAAATTGTTGCCAGACGTGATTACATATAGTGAGAAGTAGAGTTATAGCACCTCTCTATATCGCGGCACATTATAGTGATGAGCAAAAGTCCTTGCTAGTAAAACTGGCAAGGCTTTTGCTCTAAATCTTTGGAGCAGATGTAGGCTGTGGGGTAAGGTTCGGCACTGGACTTTATAAAAGGCACTGTCCTTTATCAAAGCACCGTAGTGACCCAGCGTATTAGAGGAAGGTATTCATATGGATAATTTCTTCGTTCCGTATACTGGTAAGAGATTGGCAGCGGTCTGTATCAATGGCCACAGGCTCGTAATCCTTTCACATGACAAGGATCTCTTGGAGGATGATCTCGATCTTCTCGGGGCAGATCGGGTTAAGAAGGTAAAGTTAGGAGCGTCAGAAAGCGAGCAAGAGAAGTTTTTAGGGAAGATAGCTCGTGAAGTAGACGGCGGAGTTGTTATAGCTCCATCAGGAGTAGAGCTTCGAGAGGTAATTAAGAACCTAGAGAGCGAGCTGCCGTGGGTTCAATAGTCCAGCTCGCTCAGCCGGAAATAGTCTACGGAAACTAAGGAATAGTAGATGTCAGATACGGCTAATAGCCATGGCTCAAGCCCACAGGTTGATAAAAAAAATGTCCTCGAGCCGTTTGGCTTGGCGGCTGGACTTCTCTGGAACGATCGTTACTGGATAATACCGCTGTGCTTTGTACTGGTTCTGTCTACGGCCCTTGACTTATTGCTTCAACATCTGGGTTATGAAAGCTGGGCAGCAGTGGTGATTTTTGATCGTGCCCTGCAGATCGGTGTGGTCGCGGCCATAGTGCTCCGTTGGCGCAAACTTTTGCAGGGATCGCATATTGCATCACTCAGTTTAGCTCGACTGACAGGACGTATCGCAGTTGTTAGTGTCGCCTCATCGGTGTTGTTGGCTATGCCCCTGCTCGGATTGACCGTGAATGCGGGAGGAGGAAGTTCACTTCTTTTTATGGTGCTCGGGGCGCTGGGGATCGTGTGGTGCTTGCGGGTCTATTTCTACTTTGCAGTAGTAGGGATCCTGGGTTCGGCGATCGTGCCCGGGCTGGCACAGGCGGTACGTATCAGCAAGAGTGATGGCACGGCAGCCCTGCGCTCGCTGTTGGTCCCCTGCGGACTAACTCTGCTATTAACAGCACTGCTTACTATGCCCAGTCCTGATGGCCGATCGGTGTTCTGGATGACCGCTGCCTCATCGGCCGAATGTGTGTTTTGGATACTTAGCACCTACTGCGCTCTTGGGTACGCTCTCACAGCATTTAGTGAAAGTGAGTGGCGAGCAGCAGGCCTCACTCCCTATCGTCACGAGCGGCTTTCAACTATTCAAAAGCAGGGTGGGCTTAATTTGCCAAAGTACCTGCGACCTAAGAGTGGAGCTTGGATGTGCCTAGCTGCTGTATGTTGCATGGCAGCTAATCTCGGCAGGCAACTCAATGAACCGCCAGCAGCAAGTGTAGCAATCAAAAAAGTTACAGTTGCTGACTATACGATCAAAGTTGAGTTAGAAGTTGAGGATCGTAGTTTTAGGTTTCGAGGCTTTCATCCAGTTGCTTTTTCGATAAAGACGAAAACTGGATTTGCCGTATCCAATTCACTGACATCTGTAGCCCACACATCCGATGGGGCTGGTATCTCTGGTGCGATAGTTTCTCCTGACGGCGCACCACGCCCGTTGTTTCTCACCTTCTCAACGGGTAAGACGGCCGCCGCACTTCGTGGTCTAGACAACATCTGGTTGTGGTACCAGCTTCAACCCCTGGTGGCGATTACCCCCCAGATGCTCGCGTCGTCAGATCCGGCTTTTTAGCTCGTTTTCCTTGTTGCCCCTATCATCCCGCCAACCTGGCGACGAAGCTAACTTCCAGTAACTTTCGATAGATACTCCTTTTAGTTTAAGGTCCCACTTTCTAATGTGAACCAAAAGCTTCACGTAAAGCTCGATTCGCCCGATAGTCTTTCTTAAGAGGATAGCGTTCTCCAAAAGTTCCTAGCGAAATCCCGAGTTTTGGAGAACGCTATCGATTCGCGGATGCGAATCAAAACAACAACCTATAGTGATGTCCAGCAAAAGCCTTGCCAGTTTTACTGGCACGGACTTTTGCACGTCACTATAGACAAGTGGTTTAAGTACAGAACTAGGTGCATGGATACGGTATTTTTTCTAGGCGATAGTAAGGATCAGATCCCAGCGTTTCTCGGAAGGCTTGGCTATGCTGTTCTTGGAGTGGGCATACAAGAACCGATCCCTGATGTTGTTGCTCATAACGTACCAGACGTAATTCTAATAGACGGGCGGGTAGCGTGCGATGCGGTAAACCTTCTGGAGTTTTTTCGGTCCCAGGAGAGCACTAAAGATATACCGATCGTCTGTGTTTCACCTGATTCGGCGGATACTATCGACCAGCTCGCAAAGTTTGACCGAGTTGAGTTACTGCCCTCTACCTCGTCTGTTGGTGTTTTAGCAAGCCGCATCGCAACTGTGTTGCGACTTCGCAAGACTGCGGGCGCTGATGATATGCAGGGCTCTCTAGCTGAGATGAATTTAGCTCTACGTGATTTTAATGCACGGATGAAAAAAGATCTGGAGGAAGCGCGCGAGATTCAGCGCAGCCTCATGCCACAGAAGCTACCCCGCGACCCGCGATTTCAACTAGCCGTATCCTATCACCCGTTAGAGGAGGTGGGTGGAGACTGGTACTCAGTAGAACTTAATGAGGCAGCGACTGAACTACAGCTTCATATAGCCGATGTATCTGGTCATGGACTGCCTGCGGCTTTTCTCGCCAGTATGGCCAAGCTCGCCATGGTAGCCGCAGAGGGGCTAGAGCCCGATAAGTTACTTGAGAAGATGAGTTCCTACCTGCATCCGCAGCTTCCGAAGGGACGTTTCATAACTACAGGTCACGCTCTTTATCGGCCAGATTCTGGAGAGGTTTTGTGGGCGCGGGCAGGTCATGGCCCAGCTCTGGTAAGGAGAAAAGCGACGGGAAGAGTAGAGCAGTTATATGGTGAAGGGTTTCCAATCGGCTTTGTTTCGGGAGAGCCCTACGAGTTGGTGCGCGACTACTTACATCCGGGAGATCTGCTGGTTGTTTATACAGATGGGCTGACTGAGGCGCAGAATCGCGCCATGGAGCAATTTAGTCTAGAGCGGCTTTGTCAGGTAATCGCAGATATCCCTGATGGATTGTCAGCCGGTAAGATGGTTGAGTGGATTATCGATGCGCTAGCGCGCTTTCTAGACGAACGTCTGTTGAAAGATGATGTGACCCTTTTACTTCTTAAACGGGAAGAGCGGGTCGGGTGAAACGCACCGCGGGGTTAACCCAGCGAGCCCGCATATTTCATAAAACTGCGTCGCGAGAGCGCCGAGAACGGTAATTTTTCGGGCCCGAAGGGCGAATTCAAAAATCGATTTTTGGGGCTTCAATCGTATCGCGATACATTCCGGTCCGAAAATCGATTTTTGAGCCGAAAGAGCGCCGTTATCGTCGCTCGCAGTAGCAGGCTTCATGAAATATGCGGGCTCGGTCAATATGACTCGTAAACTGGCCCAACACCCGCAGCAGGGATGACTACCTGTAGTTTACAGTACCAGCCCACGCACCGTAGCAGGTGATCTTGGTGCCGATGCCCCAACCCTGATATACCCACGCTTCTTTGAACATCGTAACCGTCTTCTTCTTTCGATCCCACGACGAGAATGTGTAGTGCGAACCGTACTGGTAAAGTGTGTTGGGAACCAAATACCAGCGACTGAAGAACTCATTCGGCATATTAACCGTGAAATGTGGACTGCCAGTTAGCTCAATCCCGTTAGTTGAGATCGAGTGGTCCCTGTGGTCCTTTAGAAACCACAGTCCAGCTACCTTCGTCGGTGTGTTGTCGGTCGCTACTGCTGCTGACCAGTTACACGGGCCAGACGACCGAACTGGCTGCAAGGTGCCGGTGATTTTGGATGGGTTGGGCTGTGCATAAGATGAATCAGACATCATCACGCTAACGGCGAGTGATGCGATAAGCATAAAAATTCGTGAAAGACGCAACATATAATTATTCTCCCTTATAAACGACATCTCCCGATTAGGTATCTTCAACAACGGGCAGAAATAAAAGGCAGCTTTTTACCGTCACTAATTGCTCACCGCACGCATGCCGTCTAACCCGGATATTTCATGAAACTGCTTAGCGAGAGCGCCGGGAATGGTGATTTTTCGGGCCCGAAGGGCGAATTCAAAAATCGATTTTCGGGGCTTAAATCGTATCGCGATACATTCCGGTCCGAAAATCATTTTTGAGCCGAAAAAGCGCCGTTATCGTCGCTCGCAGTAGCAGGCTTCAT
>JBKCMS010000074.1:0-4618 GCA_046300175.1 Pseudomonadota bacterium
TTATTGCCTCAGTAGTCAAAATACGGCTGTAAACCTACCTTTTCTAGCTTGAAATCGCGGCAGATTAACGGCCCTAAGCCTACATACGCACTATTAGACATCCGTCCCTGCTAACTACCGCCGCGCGGTCTCTGAGAAAAATTACTGCAGCATGGTTAGGAGGGTGTGTTCGGAGATGACGGGGACTCCGAGCTTTTCGGCTGTCGTCAGCTTCGAACCGGGGCTCTCTCCAGCAACTACATAGCTGGTCTTTTTACTGACTGAGCCCGAGACCTTTCCACCCCACTCTAATATTCGCTCCTCTGCCTCCTTCCTACTCATAGTCGAAAATGTGCCAGTTAAAACAAATGTTACACCGGACAACTTCTGCTTCTTCAACCGGTTTACCACAACCGGCTCAGGACTCACCCCATGCTCAAGTAGTTGCCGCACGAGGGACACTTCCGCTTTATTTTGCAAAAATGTCACAATCGACTTAGCCGTCTCTGGTCCAACATCTTCTACTGTAAGCAACTCCTCTTCTTGTAATCGGAGAAACATCTCTATACTGCCGCAGTGTCGCGCTAACGTCAGTCCAGTCTTACTACCGACATGTCTAATCCCCAACGCAAATATGAATCGGTCTAACGGTCTTGTCTTACTCGCCTGAATTGCCTCCACTAGATTCTTACTTGAAAGCTCACCCATCCGTGGCAAAGCTCGCATCCGCTCCACCGTCAGCTCATAAATCGACGGTAGATCACGAACGAGCTCATGCTTCAAAAGCAGCGCAACCATTTTATCCCCTAGACCCTCAATATCCATGGCATCGCGCGCAGCATAGTGCAGAATCCGATTGTGTAGCTTCGCTGGGCAACGCTCATTCGGACATCTTACCACTGCCTCTCCCGATGTACGTTCAACTGCAGAATTACACTCCGGACACCGATCTGGAAACACAAACTCGCGCTCCGTCCCCGATCTTGCCGCCGTTACTACCGCGACCACTGCCGGAATCACATCTCCCTGCCGACGGACAACTACACGATCACCGATACGAATCCCCTTGCGTTCAATCTCATCTTGATTATGCAAAGTGGCACGCGATACGACCACACCCCCAACTTGCACCGGAGCCAACAACGCAACAGGGGTAAGGGCTCCTGTACGCCCGACCTGCACAGTTATGTCCTCCAGTGTCGTTATTGCCTCAACAGGTTTGAACTTAGCTGCCACTGCCCAGCGTGGCGAACGCTGCCGAAACCCCAGTCTCTGTTGTAGCTGAACATCATTTACCTTGATAACCACCCCATCGACTTCGAAAGATAATGCGTCACGCTCAGCTTCAGCAGTCCGATACGCCTGAAGAACCTTTGCACTTCCTCGCGCCACTTGGAAAACCGGAGATATAGAGAAGCCGAATTCCGCTACTGTGTGCATGACCTGGTCGAGATTATTCGTCGAAAGCCGCGACAGACGAGTATCCTCACTATCGACGACCCCTACTCCGTAAGCAAAAAACCACAGTGGACGACGCGCTGTCTCTCGAGGATCAAGCTGCCTTAGGCTCCCCGAAGCTGCATTCCGAGGATTAGCAAAGCTATCCTCTCCCCGTTCAAGCCTCTCTTTATTAAGGGCTTCGAAATCCCTCTTCCGAAACAACACCTCGCCTCGAATCTCCACCTGACCCGCTGGCAACGGATCACACCTTAGCTGCAAAGGGATCGCTTTAATTGTCCGAACGTTACTAGTTACATCCTCACCCGTAATACCATCTCCGCGGGTAGCTGCTCGCTCAAGCACTCCATCACGATACAGCAAAGAGACCGCAACGCCATCAAACTTACATTCCACGGTATACTCGACAGCATCGAGCTCGATTCCATCCTTCGACAAGAAACGTTTTACTTGCTGGTCAAACTCTCTCACCTCATCCTCGTTCATCGCATTATCCAGCGAGAGCATCGGCATAGGATGACGGACAGAAACAAACCCATCAAGGGGTTTGCCCCCTATGCGCTGAGTTGGAGAGTCACTGCGTAAATAAATTGGGTACTTTGATTCAAGCTGCTGTAGCTCTCGAAATAACTCGTCATACTCAGCATCACTGATCGTCGGCTGGGATAATACGTAGTAACGATATGCATGATCGTTTAACGATTGTACGAGAGTGTTAATCCTCTCTCGTATTTCCTCCCCAAGTTTCGTTTCAGCCATGTGTCCTACTACCCATCATGCAGTTGGCGCGTGTAAACATGAAACGTACAGCCTTCCGCACTTACTGCAGAAGCGTGGCGGAATTGCTGCTCAAATTCCGGTAGCCGCGCATCTCCCTCGTGCTGTCCAGCAATTACCGTTAGATGCACCTCATCACACAGCGGCAGAAGCGCACGGTATACCTCCGCACCACCGATTACCCAAACAGATTTATCGTGCTGCTCTGCCAAGTTTCGAGCTACCGCCACCCCCTCCTCAGGTGATGCCGCTGATACGACCCCCTCTGGCAGATCCAAATTACCAGGATTACGAGACACTACCACGTTGATTCTTCCCGGCAGCGGACGGAAGGCAGGTGGAAGTGAATCCCAAGTCTTCCGCCCCATTACTACCACATTCCCAGAGGTGAGAGCGCGAAAGTGTGCCATGTCAGCCGGCACACGCCACGGCAGAGCTCCTTTATTACCGATGACTCGGGACTCATCCATTGCGACAACTGCCGCGACCTTCACCGGACTACTCATACCGCTATATCAAAAATTATTCGTTCGTGCGGATTGTAGTTTTCGAGTGTAAAATCCTCGTAAGAGAACCCAAAGATATCCGTCACTGCCGGGTTGATCCTCATCGTTGGAAGAGGGCGTGGTTCACGCTCAAGCTGCACGCGGGCCCCTTCAACGTGATTTGAATATATGTGCACGTCACCAAAAGTATGGACGAATTCGTGCGCCTTCAATCCAGTTACCTGCGCCACCATCATCAGGAACAGCGAGTAACTGGCGATATTGAAGGGCACCCCGAGCATCAGGTCTGCCGATCTTTGATAGAGCTGCAAACTGAGCCGATCTCCTGAGACATAAAATTGAAAAAGGGTGTGACACGCAGGCGGCGCCACTTCGGGCAGATCTGCCGGATTAAATGAAATCACCACTATGCGCCGACTCATCGGATTAGTCTTAATCGTGTCTATCGCCCTCTGAATCTGGTCTACCTTCCCACGTGGCCCTTCCCACGAGCGCCACTGCTTTCCGTATACTGGTCCCAACTCTCCGTCAGCATTGGCCCACTCATCCCAGATTGATACCTTGTGCTCCTTGAGATAACGGATATTCGTCTCTCCCTTTAGAAACCAGAGCAGCTCGTGAATAATCGACTTGAGATGGACCTTCTTAGTGGTCACCAAAGGAAAACCGTGGTCGAGATTAAAACGCATCTGTCGACCAAATACAGAGTAGGTCCCCACACCAGTGCGGTCCGGCCGCACCACTGCCCCGTCTTTCTCCACTCCTGATTCGGGTTTGCCGTTCTCTAAAACGTCACTAACTAGGTCAAGGTACTGTTTCATAATGACTCGGGGGGCCTACTCAGCTTGTCTTCTTTTTTGGGTGTCTAGCTACCCCTCGCAGCATACTTCTAGCCCCTTAGACAATTCAATAATCAAGAGTAATTTATGGCCACTCAATCTGCCAGGTTAGAAACGTAATGTAACAACCGCTACTACCTTTGGTACCCACAGTGGTTTCAAGTAGATAGCATAGCCATTCCAGCATCACAGTCCTTCTCCGAACAAATGGCTGCTAAAAAACATCTAAGACTTGAGACCTCCGAAAACATCCTTAAGGAAGCTGAACCGGAGGGTCTGGATGGCCCGGGTGGCGACCGCAGACCCGTAAGTACTTGGAGCGACGCACAATCGCCCGCCGTCTTGCGCGCGATCAAGCTTGGATCGCGCCAAGATAGTCCTCGGACTGGGTGTGCCGGCCGCCTTACTTGAGCAGATAGTGCTATTTTTAGTCTGCCAATACAGGGCTTCGTGCGTCCTAATCTCTTTCAGGAAACGCTCTTGAAACCGCGGTGTTTCAAAGGCAGTATCATTATGATGTTACTTTTTAGCTGCATGAAGTTGTTTGAGCGTCAGCTCCGCCATCGCCACAGTACCGTGCGCCAGCTTTTTATTGTGCTGGGGATCCTTGGTGTGGGACTACTTTTACCCAAAGCTCTACTGCCTGAGGATGCAGCAGCCCAGGTTGCTCCAAACATCTGTTCTGACTGCGCACCCAATTTGCCCTGCCCGCCGTGCCTAGATTCGAACATTAATTGCTACAGCTGTGCACAACTACTTGAACACTATCCTGGCTGTATTGAATGCCCGGCAGTTCACAGCTACCTCACTCAAACCGGTTACGACTGCCCTCCTCCTAGCAGCTCGAGCCAATCAAGTAGCAGCAACTCTAGCGGTAGTTCCAGTAGTAATTCCAGTAGCAACTCAAGCGGCGGCTCCAGTAGCAACTCTAGCAGTGGGGGAAGCTCTAGTAGCGGCAACAGCAGCTCCGCCTCAAGTAGTGCTAGCTCGGGAGGCAGTAGCAGTGGAGGAAGCTCTAGCAGCGGCGGCAGCAGTAGCGGTAGTAGTGTCAGTAGCTCA
>JBKCMS010000075.1:0-13080 GCA_046300175.1 Pseudomonadota bacterium
CTGCTAAGTTAAAAACCTACTCAGCCATCACTGGTCCCACGCTTATCAGCAACTAGATAGTCTCTTTCTACAGCTAGAGTTTTTTTGTCTTCTACGGCGCAACTTGGCTGTTCCCTTGATCTTCATGGGCCAAGATTGCGCTCGCCCTGCTATTACGAGTGATTTTTGAAAGAAAACTCGCTTAAAGTCGTCGGCTTAACCAACCTGAGTGAGCACCCGCACTGACGCACCGGTGTAGGCGGAGACAACGGGTACCGGGCCGGGCCCAAAGGTTCGGTCAATCAAAGTCGCCCAACACAGAACCGGAATACCCCTTAGTGTTGCACGGGTATGAGCCTCCAGGCTCGAACGAGCTGTTGTGATTACATCAGTTACAAGGATCGTTTGGTGGCCCTTATACTTCTCCCCGTGTCCGTTCGACAGCTTGCTCTCAAGGTACTGCTCAAGTGGTATCTCTTTTCCACCGTTATAGAGTTCCGAATAGACGGCGCAGAGCCTCTCTGCAAAAAATGAGTAGCCACCCGGCAGCTTGAGAAAGAGTTGCGGCCGGCCCGGAGAAACGACGTTACGGATGCGTTCCGCTACATATTCAGCGCAGGTGTTGAGGTCTGAGTCACTCAGGTCTTCAACTCGGTAAAATATTCGGCTCTCGCACCTCCCGCCGATCGGCACCGGCTCCTCGTACTCCTCTGTGATGCGCGCAAAGATATCCTCTAAATCGTCTATATTCGTCATTACCATACTCCGTATTGGCGTCGGTTCTTATCCAAGGCAACCAATTACCCACACAGAAACCCAACAGATCAACGGGTTAGCCAGACATGGGCGCCCGAAACCTCCAAGGACTTTTCACAGCCCGTGAGAAATCCGGATTAAAGGACTTTTAACACGCTGATGAAGCCTAAGGGTTGCCTTAAATCGTTGATTATACAACAATTTGGTCAAACCGCTAGTTGAAAAAACACCTTTAGATAAAGCGTCGCTAGAAAATGACAGAGCTCGTAGGAATTAACTCCATCCCCAAGATTACTCGCCGCCCAACCCGTTCAGTTCGTGTGCGGGACCTGATCATTGGCAGTCAGGGGCCTATTTCAGTTCAATCGATGTGTGCCACGAAAACCCAAGACATAGAGGCCACATCTAGGCAGATACGGTTGCTTCAAGACCATGGCGCCGATGTGATTCGGATCGCCATCGATAGTCGGCGTGACGTCGAAGCGCTAGCTCAGATACGAGCCCGCACGGATGCCAGGTTGGTAGTAGACCTTCAAGAGAGCTACAAATTGGCGGGTGCCGTTGCTCCATACGTTCAAAAGATCCGCTATAACCCAGGACACCTATACCACCACGAGAAGGACACCCCAGTTGTTGAAAAGGTCAAGTATATCGTTGGTGTTGCTAGACAACACGACCTCGCCTTACGCATCGGTGTAAATTTTGGTTCGCTCGACCCTGCACAGGCTGCTAAAGAGGAAGATCCAATCGAGGTGGCGCTGACATCGGCCAGAGAGCATATCGGATATCTTGAGGATCTTGGCTTTCAAAACTATGTGGTTTCGCTTAAAAGCTCGGACCCAAATGATGTGGTAGATATAAATACTCGCTTCGCTAAGGAGTTTCCCGATATTCCTCTGCACCTCGGAGTAACTGAGGCAGGCATGCTCCCGATGGGCGAGATTAAGACACGGGTAGCATTTGAAAATCTTCTAGCTCGCGGAATAGGCGATACACTTCGAGTATCTCTGACTCTGCCTCACGCAGAAAAGCACCAGGAGATATTGGTAGCTAAGAAGATCATCGAAGACGTTTATGCAGGTCGCTTCCGTTCCGTCCCCCGTTTTGAGCACTCAGGGCTTAACATAATCTCTTGTCCCTCATGCTCGCGAGTGGAGAATGAGGCCTTTGTCGAACTCGCCCAAAAGGTCCGCGCAATGACATCGGAATTCGCTGAAAAAAAGCTGACAATTGCCGTCATGGGGTGTCGCGTTAATGGTCCCGGCGAGACCGATGATGCTGACTTGGGCTTGTGGTGCGCACCGAACCACGTAAACTTAAAAAAGGGCCAGACTTTGCTGGGGCAGTTCTCGTATCAAGAGATAGTTTCCGTGCTTCAAATGGAAATGGCCAAAATCGTCGCAGAGCGAGGACTGTAACATGACAGTAGTCAACGGGTAACCAGATCGTGAAGCTTGTATCTCCGGAATCTCTTACTGACCAGCAGCGCACGATCCTCGAAGGATACTCTCGTTTTTTTCCATCGGGCGCGGTTTGTGTCAACGTGATGCTCGGAAGTGAACCTTGGGATCTGCGGCCACTGCTGCTCCTGTTAGGAAAGGTCCACATAGCCCGTTTCTCGATGACTCTTACCGAGTCAAGCGCACGAGCGATAGCTTCTCAATTAGAGAGTTTTTCTGTGCTGTGTAACAGTCAGCAACGTGGGCAGCTCTTGCCGGGAGAGGGAAGGATTATGCTCCTGCGGCCATATTTTCCGGATACACTCAGGGATGATCTAGAAAAGGGACGGCTATCCAGCGTGCACGAGAGACTTGAGATCGTCAGGGCAATCATTCGCCATATCTCCGAACTTAGCCGCCGCCGGATCGCTCACGGGCATATCTGTCCAGCTAATATTATTCGGGATGGTTCAGAGGTCATACTTGTTGATCCGGTAGTTGGGGCTCTGCATCAGACAACCGACTCGTATCTTGCACCCGAAACAGTAGCCGGTCACTCACCTGAGGAGTTATCCGACCTCTTTGGTCTTGGACGCACAGCGGCTACATTACTTGGAGACAACCTTACAGCTCAGCAACGCGCTATAGTAGAGAAACTTTTGCTTCCGTCTCCTAGACAGAGACCCCTATTGGAAGAGGTCTCAATGGCCTTCGGTGCAAGCAATGCTCCTTCAGCCGACGAAACTATCAACAGACTTAACTCTGCTGTAACTGGGCAGACGAGCACTGGGCGCTTGCTAAAGCCGGCCCCTACACCGAAAAAAGTGCAGGATGATATTGTGCGTGAGAGTGAGCCAAGTATTCGATCGGAGATTACTCCGATCGCCCCACAATCACGGGCCTCATGGGTACCAGCTCTTTTAATGGGGTGTGTTGCTGTTGTAGGGGGTGTCTGGGTTTTAAAAGATCGCTATCCCGCTCTTTACTTCGAGATCGCGTCACGAGTCCCGATGCTCGCCGCCCAACATTCAGCGCAGTATGAGGAGGACTGGGCCAGTCGCGATCGGGCGCGCATGGCAATTGTTGGGCGGGCTGGGGTGATCCGACGTGAGCCTGCAGCAATTAACACTATCACTAATTCGCTTAATGCGGGGGAGAACCCAGAAGGTGTTCACGGAGCGTTAATCCGCGTGGCATTTTCAGATGGCTGGCGCGATGAACTTACACCTGTTGATAAACACGCTGCATTGGTTTTTGCCTTGGAAGGGTTAGTTCCAGAGGGCCGCGCACAGATGGCACCCGTATCTGAGCTGCACCCGGGGGTAGTGCTTGCGGTACTGGGACAACTGCCGCTGAAAAACATCCCCAATGAGCTTCGTCAACTACCTATTAGCGTACTAGCCAAACTCCCGGCACCATTTGGTGGGCTCTTCTCACAGGCAAAAGAGATGGGGCTGAAACAGCTAGGGGAAGCACCCGTTATCGGGCTAGCCCAGATCGTCACGGGAAATGCGGGTTCCCAAGCGTTTGAGCGCTTTATCGGCCCAGATTCACAGGCTGCTCTGACCTTGGCGAAAGTATCGCTAATAATGCCTGTACTGTCAGCGAATGAGACCGCTGCCGCAGAGCTGCTAGGGGTGCTTGGAGATCGTGGCGGAGACATTACCACCCTCGTTGGCTGGTTTGATCTCGTTGATATCGCCGGCTGGGGCTCTGCTAAGCCCTCTGACAAGGTATCTCTTGTGTTGGGCGCTATGCCATCCTCCCAGCTTTCTGTTGCTCAGTTGGCAGATCTGCTTACCTTTCCGCTTGAGAAGGTTCGTAATCAAGCGGTACTCGAGTTGCGCGAGGCCTTTCCAGGACAGGAAGGGGAGCGGTTTTTAGTTACTCTTTCCACTCCGGCAATCGGGCTAAATAGAGAGCAAACGATCTCTCTCGTCTCAGCGCTGGCACTCTCACCACAGGCTCGGGCACCATTTATACCGGCCTGGTTTAATCTCGAGCCAGCACCTGATGCCGTGGTTCTCATTCTTCTGGCCCGATCGAGTGCCGACGCGCAGGATGTATTTAACTTAGAGGCAGCACGATACTTGCGTCGAACTTCTTGGAAATCAACTAATGATATCCTTAAACTTTTGGCCGGCCATCCGGAGCCTCTTGCGCGAGTGCTGGCGTATGGACGGTTGGACCCGGCAGTTGATGAGGGCCGTAGCATCCTCCTAGAGCGCCAACGTGTTGAAAAGGATGATGCGTGTCTTAAAGTGTTAAAAGATCGCCTGGCGAGTATCCCCCAACCGTGCAACGGATAGAAAAAAGCTCACCGAAATTGACAGTAACACCAAAAAAAAAGCCGGGGGTGCAAAGCCCCCCGGCGTAGCTAAACCGTAGGCGTTAAAGCCGCCTGCGGATATCTTTTACTCGTCGGCAGAGTACTCGGTGCCCTCGATCGACTGAGTGTTGAAGAATGTGTTCATCATCGAACGAAGGATGAAAGCACCTACCGCTACCACCATACAGCTCAAGGCCATCTTGTACTGACCAAACGCTGCACTGAGGATCGCTCCGATACCGGATGCCGCCATTACCAACGCTCCGAAGCTTCCTTCTAGGAACTTAAATAGCACGGCCACCGCATTTGCAATACGACCGTCCTCGATCTGTCCCTGACGAGCTCCCCAGCCTCCGATGTTGTTGGCGAATACATCGCCGGAAAGGCCGATTCCCAAGCAGATGATACCAGCGACGAAGAGGATCGTCTGAGCCTGCTTCTCACTAGGAGCTACCTTAGCGACTGCTAGCTTGCGAGTAATATCAAGAGCAGCCTCATGTGCTTTTGCGTATAACGATTTAACAGAAGTCTTCATATAATTCCCTTTTAGTTTCAAACAATACGATATAGGTACAAGGTTTCTCTTTTATACGACGTAGTGTTCTACGCCCCAGTTTATATAAAGGTTATGCTAGCATCGGTAGTTGGTGTGACATATAGCTGTACGTTTTTTTTAGTCGGAAATAGAACGGGATATCAAATAGATACGAGCTACCTGAAAAATATCATGCAGGTGGCTTTGAGGACTTAATAAACTTTTGAGGACTTAATAAACACAGTCTAATTGCTTTTTTTTTAAAATGAATGAGGCAGGGGTCTATTTATCCCTGAGCTGGACCTGCAAGCCCTGGCAGGTAGCGCTCTGGATGTTGGGGCTCTCCGTTATGACGGATTTCAAAATGTAGGTGGGGACCGGTAGAACGACCGGTGTTTCCCACAGTAGCAATGACATCGCCGGCGTAAACCCGCTGTCCCACTGTTACTTCAAGAGCGTGGCAATGCCCATAGTGACTAGATAGGCCATTATCATGCTTAATCACAACTAGGTTACCGTAGCCACCAAACGGGTCAGCAAAGATAACAACACCCGAGGCAATTGACCGTATAGTTGATCCGACTGGGGCTGCCAGGTCAATTCCGTGATGATGCTGGCGGTGGCTCTTACGAATCGGGTGACTGCGAGGTCCAAAGCTGCTTGAGGTTCGAGGCCCCATCAAAGGGTAGACAAAATTTGTGGAATTAAGTTGGTGGACTTGAGATGCAAGCGGCACAGCCATCACTGGGGTGGTCGATAGAAACGCCGCACAGCTGCAAAACACGCTACTTACGACGATAGCTAACAAATTTCGAGTGTCGGTTTCAGCCTTACTGCAGCTTGCTATCATACCCACGAACCTTCACGGAGCTTCCATCATTGAGGCTTGCGGCCCCGTCTCCGAATCTGACAAGTGACGAGTGAATCCAAGCACGTTGACCGTTCGGGGCGAATACTCTGTACCACTCACCTTGGCGCGCCTCTACCGCTAAACGCGAGCCGCGTCGCAGGCTCATCAGCGCCGAGTGATTACGACCTGGGCCAAGTCGCAGGTCTGCTTTATCCACTGCGATCGTAGCTACCTGTAGATCTCCTGCTGGATCTGCAGCTACCTGAGGAGCGCTGTCTCGCATCGACTTCTGTGGCTGCACCTGCTTTAATGCGACCGGTTCAGCTGCCTTCTTGGGGGCGATCACTGCCGAGCTACCTGCGCTGCCACCAAGGGATATTCGCGCTCTACTGGCATCTTGAATTATCGCCGAAAGCCGAGATATCTCCACCTCGGCTGCAGCCAATGCACTCTTTGTATCTGTTAGTTCGCGCCTCAGATCTCGAAGCTCTGCTTCGTTATCGACTAGGCGGCTTTGCGCCGGTGGAGGAGCGAGCTTAGCTGGTTGAGCTTCAGGACGCGCTTTAGTCTGGGGAGCACGATCCTTGGTAGCTACCGGCCGCACTGGAGCCGCTTCTCGCTCAGCGGTCGGGCGCTCTTCTACTGCTGGCTGCTTTGCCACCTTGGCTATCTTGGTGTCCTCGTTAAGTGAAGCCTGTTGCAATGTCGGCGTTCTCTGCGGTGAGCTTGCTGCCTCTCTTAACTTAGGGGCCTCCTGTAGAGCAGTTCCCCCTGACCGAACCGATACTGGATGAATATTTGCTTTATCTTTGGCGATTGCCAAGCCTGCATTATCCTGTCTCGACAATCCTTCGAGTAAGGCTTGTTCTGCCTCTCGAAACTTTTCATTGTGAAATGCTGAGGCGCTAGCATCTACGGGTTCAAAGGCATCGACCACATCGAGCGCCTGTTCCTGAGCCTGCGCCGGGGAGAAAGTTAGCGTTAGGGAGGTGAGCAGACACAACCCGATTACCCTTGCGTTAGCCGTACCACGGGAGCAGTCAGGCCGCCGCGAAAATAAGAATGTGGTTACCGTTTTTGATAAAACCATGGGTTCCTTCGCACCAAGCTAAAAACCGTTGTACCCAGTTTACTTTGGGTTATGTACGGTTCTCCCTCGTATCGTGACTTAACTCGTCTCTGCTTCAGAGCGGTTAGTGGAAAAATAATGATTTTGTAAGAGCGGTTGGATGCTCAGAAAGAAGACCCTACCTTTAAAAGGCATCGAGAGGTCTGAAAAGTAGTATAACATATTGATATGACATGTTTTTTAAGTGGCTGAGCAGCGCTTTATCAGCGGATCTAGATTAGATAAAGTACGGCGATACGTATTTTACCTAGCATAACGGCGTCTGGGCCTATAGAACCGACGGTCGACCCCTAGTCTAGCTAATCTAATCCGAGCGACCTTCTTATGTCGTCAAACGACTCACCCTTAGCTGGCTTCTCTGGCTCCTCAGGGGCATCCTGCTCGATACCTTGGTCAATCAGTCCTTCAAGCACATCATCCCGAGCCTGAGGTGGCTGGCGTTGCTTGGTCTTGCGCGCATCATTTAGCACCCCACGAAGGTCATCTGAATCCTCCGACGGAGCACCCTCCCTGAGGTCAGCGCTATCAGAGTTACGAGAGAGGCCTAACCTGATAACCAAGACCAGGATGATAGCAATAGCCAGCCCGCCCATCTGAAATTTGCTTTTAAAGGGACCAGCTAGGTTTCTGAGGCTAATTAGACTCATATTGTAAGAACTCTACGGCACCAGCCTATTGCTGGGGGCGCTTGTAATACTGCCACTTTCCTTGGCGGATCTCCACCACCTCTTGGTGTCCTGGTCGGTAGTAGTGCCCCTCTGGGTCAAGACCCGGCGGAACATCAACTACGTCTACCATTGGTTCCTCCCAGATGTACTCAACCGCACCCGGGACGTCCTGAACGCGGTACTCCACCAGGGTGGGCTTCACCACTTCAGACTTAGTTGCCCCACAACATCCGCATCCTGTGGCGCCAATCGCTAAAAACGCAACCGCCGCTATCGCTACATATCTATGCCTTACCATAAGCATCTCCATAACAAATCTCGCTTAGATTCCTGAGTCTCTAAATCCACTATCCATCATTGAGTTAATCGCACCACCTACATCTAGCGTGTCTGCGTCATCCATCGGCGTGCCACCCATCATTCGCTGTTGCATCTCCTTGGCCCCGTAAGGAGCAACCATCACGACCTCCTCAAGAGCCTTGCTGAAATCGTCGTTATGACGCGACAACGCATCAGTGAAGAGCTGATTGTCATCTCCGTTATTGGTGCTCACCCAGTAGAAGGCTGGCTCTACCGGTAATACCAACGCTCCTTCGCCGATATCAGATGAGAGATAGAACTGAGACTCTACCCCCTTAATCGTTCTTAGGCGCATTATCACGTCTGCCTGCTGAGGTGTTAAGTTAAAAGCCTGTGCGGTCAGATGAAACTTATTAGGATCCTGTCGTAAAAATATCTTATGGGCGCTATTCTGGACGATTGCTTGACCGCCCGAGCCGACGTAGAAGTCCTCTCCAGACTGTGATGCAGCGATCACGATACCTTTTCGTTTGCGGTATAATCGGAATGCAGTCTCGATCGTACCAGCCTGAGTCTTGCCGATCAGCTCGTGCGCCTCGTCAAATACAAGCACCTTTCGGGTATCAAGCTCTCTTGGGTCGTTCATTACCGTATCTGCCCAGACCATGGCGATCTTGAGGAACACCCTCTGGAGGTCAGGATTACGGCTTAGAGCTTTCAGATCGAATACGATAAACCGCTCCTTGAGCTTGAGGGATCCGGGTCGGTCAAAAAACCGCGCATAGGTTCCCTCTCCATAATAATCGGCGATCAACGCTGAGATGCGTTGACGACGTTTAGCGCCATCCTCGGTTTCGTCAACGCGCCGCGGAGCTCTCAGCACAGAGACAACGTCACTTAAAATGAATTCGCGTCGCATCGGCCCGCTGCGATAGATTCTGTGAGCTTCAATCAGAGAATCAGCGACACTTCCGCGCTCAAGTCGATCGGGTATGTTACTGCCATCTGTGGCCATGTCGCAGATGACATCAGCACACATATCGATCAGATCTTTGTAGTCGTCATTGCGTGAATCAGGAGATATCTCTCCAAGTCTAGCTAAAAAGTTCATGGCTGGTGCCCGTGAGGGCGTTGCTTCGTAAATCCGACCACCAAAGAGTCTAGCTATCTTTTCGAAACCGCATGGCTGACCGACCATGCCCTTGTCAAAAATAAAGGTAATCGGGCTTCGCGGTACAACTCGCCCGTCGGATAGAGTTGAATAGTGTCCACGGTTCAACATGGTGATCAGAAAGCACATTAGATAACTCTTTCCTGCGCCGGATACTCCGCTGATCAAAACGTTTGGAGCTATATTTGAGTCGAAGAGGTCAAATCCAACCAACTCTCTGTTCCAGAGACTAGGAAGTAATATCTGGCTTCCGGCACTTCCGCGCCAGTTACCCCAGAGAGGAAACATCCTCACCGCTCGAGATGATTGAACAGTATTGGTCCAACCGGCTCCATCTGTTGCTGGGTCATAAGCTCCGGGTAGCGAGTTAATCAGCACCGCCATGTCGGATATCTCGTGCAACATACCGCGAGCGCCGTTTAACTGCGGAAACGACGCAACGGCCTCAGAGGTTGCACGCACCGCCTCATCCTCATTTTGACAGATAAACGTCTGGTGCACTCCGACTTCTACGATCTGCTCGCGGGAGTTATATAACTCCTGACGAGCTTGACGGATGGCGCTGATTTGGTGGATTACCTTCTGATTAGAACGTCCTGCCCAACTGCGCTCACGCATGCCTAAGGTACCATCGAGACGGTCGAGACGCTCTAGTTGGCGTTCTTTCGGCTCCTTAGAGAACGTCACACTGAGTATGTTTTCGTACGGCGCAGACTGCAGAGGCGCGATCATCAGCGGCATACAGGTTTTCGGCGGTTTTACCATGGAAACCGATCTGAAGACCCGACCATCCTTCTTGATTATTCCATCACGCGGATGCTCAACGTGAGTCTCCGAAACTTGATTTGCTAAAAGATCATGCGGATCGTATTCAGGCACCGGAACAGATGTGCCGCGACCTCGGCGGTGTTTACCTGGTTTAACGCTGCGTCGATTGAGGATAGGGTAGAGCAAATTGATCAAACCTTGACCATCCAATCGACGGGGATAGAATCCAAGGTCGGCGAGCTTGGCTGCTGTACCGTCCATGATCCCTTTGAATTTGTTGGCAAAGCCCATGTACTCTGCATAGCGCTGCTCGGCGCTGAGCCCAACGGCCCCGTAGAAGAACATCTTGAGCGTTCGAGCAAGTTGCGCGCCTAAGCCTTTTCCCTCCCAGGGAGGATCGTATCTAAAGCACACGTAAAGTCGTAGCTTGCGCGGTCTGCGGTGTAGTGATCGACTCTGACTAGCAAGTCGAATAGAACGGATCCAGCGCTTGGCCATCCAACCTGCAGGACCAGAGATCGGATAGCGATTCATACAATCTCTAAGCAGGTCCTCTACATCAAATGTCGTCACCCAGCAAAATTGCGCAGAGAAGGTGTGGTCTAAAGAGTCGAGCATCTCCTGTACTCGCTCACAGAGCTGGAAGGCCTCTGCATCGGAAACCTTTGTAATCCACTTTGGTTGCAACTCCCAAATAGACCAAAGCGAAGCGTCGGTGTGAACGAATATTGCGTTCTCCTGATCGTACCGCGCAAACGGAAGAAGCTTATTGAACAGCTCCTCATCTTGAAACAACCTCTGGCGCTGTAACCGATTGATACTCATAGTACCTACTCGTCGAAAAGTCGTGGCTGTTCGGCATGAGCAGCCAGGAATCGTACCTCCCTGTTTTCGTGGTCTACTACAACCTGAACACGGGCCTTACTCTCTATAATCCGCGCCAGCTCATCAATTGTTCCAAGATTTGTTACACTTATTTTCTCTTTCGCTATTGAAGGGGCCGTATAGCTAGAGTATCGCGCAGTTGCAGCAAGGACTCTAGCAGTTTCCTCTAACGTCGTGTTTTTTAGGCTTAACTGAAACACTGGTCTAAGACTAGGGGAATCTCGTAGGGCCCCCTCGGACGCCACAGGATTGTCGCGCTCAGGTAGCACCTGCGGGGCACGCACCCAACGGGTTCTGGCGTAGACCGGCTCCGGGCCAACGGTACGAACCGATGGCATAAATAAACCCTCGTTCTTCGGTATCGGCTGATAGTCCTTTACCCCACCACAGGCAGAAGTCATCAGACAGCAGGCGATAATAAATCCTAGGGCACGCATTACCGTAGGTCCTCCGGATTAACATAGCCAATTGCAGACGCGTTGCCAGTTGATGAACCTAGCTGCGCCTCTAACTCGAACGCATCGGTGACTGCCCACTGCTCCTTCTTCACCTTTAGGTAGTAATAGTGCGCAGGCACTAGGTCTCCATGAGAATTTAGGTGGTCAGGAACCCACATCAGCCGGACCACTGCTGGCTGCATAACCGGATTGTTGGGCTGAGGCGCATGCGCTCTCTGGTATGTTCCCATCGCCTCAAGAGCTGCTCGGGCATTAGCGCCCTTACCCCCCGAGCCTTCATTGAGTAACGCTCCGTCGTTCTTCTCTCCCATATATGCAACAGGCGAGGGGGCCTCATAGAACGGATTCAAAACCCGTCCTATTGAGCTACAACCGGTAACTATGGATGTTAGAGATAGTATTGTAAGGGCTGAAATTATTCGCATACTCACTCCTTCTTCTCCTCTAATCAAGCGATGTAAAGACAACTGATGGATCTTGGTCGACCTGCTCAAGTAAGTCCGGTATCGCCAACGATTGTGAGAAAATTGCTGTGGCCTCGCGTCCTGATAGCACCTGCACTACCGGAACCAGTGTTCGCAAACGATCGCGAATAATCTGCTGCCATTCGTTTGCTGCTCCAGAAAGGGCTACTCCTGCCGCATATTCCGGGATTGCGCTCGAATCAACCGACTGATTCGTCGTGCCGTTGGCGAATATCTGCGTCTGAGTGTTTGCAGCTCGCATGGCCTGACCAAAACCGGATAAACCACCCGCCATACCGGCCCCTACGATCGCTTTACCGATCGGGTCTATCAGCACTCCCTCCATGCCTCGAATACCATCCTCTCCGACGATCCACCCGTCGACTGGAAACTCCTTGCGACGACCATTCGGCAGCCGGATACTTAATCGGGTGATTCGCAAGAGCGCCCGTGAATCGGTCAGTGAGCCCTGAGCAGCAGCGATTAGCCGCCCTTCACCCAACGGTATCGTATTTCCATCTGGCCCAACAACATCTCCGATCAGCTTGAGTACCACAGGGTAGGGGGTTCCATCGGTTGGTGCGTTTACACCCGCCAGCAACTTCACCCGAACAGAGTCTCCCGGCATAATTGCTGCCAGCCTAGGCTTTGCTGGTTGTGGTGGTGGTTGCACCGCAACTGCCGGCTCTTCATCGAGCACATCTAGCTCGTCTGGATTGGCGCTAACAGGGGCCGTGTCAGTGATCGCTCCAAGGTCTTGAGGGCCTGTGCTAGTTACACTCTGCGTTGCGCTAGTAGCTTGGACCTGCTCAAGTCGCTCAAGTATCTTTTTAAATATAGCAGCTGTCGTGGCCTCGTACTCCTGCATCGCCTTTTTCTGATTGGCGAGGTCCTCTTGTAACTGTCCGGTTGTCGTTTGCAACTGAGTTAGTTGGCCGTTAAAGCGTTGTACTAGGTCTGTCCAGCGTTCGTTTGGATCATTTGCCCCGACCTTAACCTGCGGCTTTGGCGCTGCCGCCCTGCGAGTAGGAGAACCATCTGCGAAAAACAGGTATCCAAGAGCGCCCGCCACTAACAGCGCGATAACTTGCGTCTTGCGGTCACTCCGCAAGAGCAACCCTAAATCTCTGAGAATTTGCATCATATCGCTCCCAGCTCCTATCGCGCTCTCGTTACTATGTACACCTTAGCCTGATCCCGCCCAGACACCTGATGCTCTATCGTCATCGGACGTGCGGCTAGCTCCCAGTTTGAGGCTGAAATAGCTCGCGTTCCATCGATTCGAAAGGTAGCTGGATTTAACTTCTGGGACTGATCGAGCAGGTTTGAGGCATCGAGCACGTATCCCC
>JBKCMS010000076.1:0-4754 GCA_046300175.1 Pseudomonadota bacterium
CGCCTCGGTCAGCTTCCCGCTACTCTCCACCTCCTTGAGAATCTTTACAATTTGCTCCTCTTTGTACCTCTTCTTCATCGTTTCCTCCTATTAAGGGGAAACTCTACACCATTCTGGTACTATTTGGGGGGAGCAGATCACAGTCCTTGAAAGCCTGCTTCAAGTCGGCTACGTTCCCCTTGAAAGAAGAGCAGACCTTCTTACAAAAGTTAGTGCCCACGTCGATATGCTGCGCGTCTTTTTAAGACTCGCCCACGACACAAAGACAATCGACCAGAAGAAATATATCGCTCTTCAAGCAATTACTGATGAGATTGGCCGGATGCTGGGCGGTTGGCTCAAAAGTCTGCGCACGAAGTAAAAAAGAAAAAAGGAGACAGAAGTTCCGAAGGCGCGCGCCGCGCAGACGAAGACACATTGTTGTTGCTGTTGTCATCGTTGATGTCGTTCGCGTTCAACCCGTTATCATTGAAGTTGAAAGCGCCGCCAGCGGCACGAACCACTTTTTGTTCAAACCCTTTAGAACGCACCACCGATCGACCCCGTACGCTGATCCCACGGTTGAATTTTATTTGGAGGGGTTGTGGAATACTCATCATCGTTAGATGTTGACCAGCAAGATCCCCTCACTAGGTCTGAACAAGAATTTCTGTCTCCACACAGTGTTGCACGCTCTTTGAATCCCAAAGTTAGCCTTGCTAACTTTTACTGCAAACACGGACGTATAGACTCTGGCATTGTAGGCGAAAAAATTTCGCCAACGTTACTGTGGGAACAACCTCGGGCAAGGCACCCTTGAGCGCCTTATCATTTCCAAGGTAAAGCAATCTTATATTAGAAAGGGGTTAGATCCAAGAAAAAAATTTTCGAAATACCAAGGATCAAAATCCAATTTACCAAGAATTAGATCAAAATTCCAAGTTCCAATGATCAAGTTTTTAATTCCGAAGGCGCGCGCCGCGCAGACGAAGACACACGGTTGGGGCTGTGGCCATAGTCGATGACGCTCGCGCGCAACCCGTCAACATGGAAGTAGAAAGCGCCGCCAGCGGCACGAACCGCTTGACCTTGGAATATACTCGTTGCATCAACAAGATACCGCCCTGTATGGGCCGCTACTAAAACAGGATCATTTTCATGTTGAAGACCTTGTTTCGCTAGCTCCTGCGTTGCTCCTTTTCGGGTCATACCCTCTCCATTTGTTCCAGAAACACATCCGTCAGTAATGGTCTCAAGTCCGGTACCTTTAGCTTGGAAGGCTGGGTCATCTAGTAACTTCTCTAAACGTGCGGGCCAAATTGCTTGGTCTGCCTTGTATTTTGCTGGAAAAGCTGCATGCAGGGCGATCGATAAAGCCTGGCCTTCTCTTAAATAATCTGCGTACGTTTTATCTGTTGGAATAGTTTGAGCAACTTGCGAAGGCTCTCCTTCGATCGCTCTAATTTTGAATGTTTCAACGAAGGTCGCAAGTTTTTGGGTTAATTGCTCTGCTGTGAGCTGACTCTGCTCTCGGATAGGAGGGACCTCCCCTTTAAGAGCGGCGATAGCAACAGCTACTCTATAGGCCATTTCTTCGTTTGAGAGCTTGCTCGATTGGTTAGCAGCTCCGCTATCAAGTCTTGTTGCTACTGCTTGAGTAGTATAGTCAGTTAATAGCGTTTGTGCCTCAACAATTTTACCTACAACTGCTTGGGTAGTTACTTCAGTCACGATTCTCTCTTTCAATTATCGCTAGAGCCTTATTCATCCGATCAACTTTTTCATCCTCGGATACACTGTCTGAGCAGAGAAGTTTTTCCATTTCTTCTCTTAGCTCTTGTAGCAAGGCTTGTTTTTCTTTTATTTCGTCAACCATAAGTGCATTCTATTTGAATTTAATTTCTTAGTCACGTTATGCAGAGTTAATTGGAGCTAGTAGCATGCCTTTTATAACTTGTTGATATATCTGTGCATTTAGATTGAATTATTCTTTGGGTTTTACCCTACCCAGGTGCTACCGTCACGAAAACCACTTAAATGTGAGGTGCCACATGCCGCAGCTAAAAATCCTGAGTGCCATAGAAAGGGAATCCTTTGAGTCCCCACCCGTTTTTAACAACGTTGGTCGTAGAAAATACTTCTCTCTACCCACCGGCCTCCACACCACATTGGAATCGCTTAGAACCCCAACAAATAAAGCCTGGCTCATTTTAATGTACGGCTACTTCAAGGCAGCCAAGAGATTTTTTGGTTCAGCCTTTAATGAGAAGGATCTTGGCTACGTTGCTAAGCAGCTCGGGGCCCAGCTGAGCGAAATCAGTCTGCAAACTCTTCATGACGCAAACTACAGACGACTTAAGAACACGGTACTCAAGCACTTCGGTTGCACTGAGTTCGACGAACGCGCCAGAAAGATAGTAGCTCTCGAAATCCGCTCCATGGTGCGCTCGCAAACAAGGCCCAGGCTAATGTTTGAGCAGGTTGTGGAAATACTGATTTGCCGAAAAATTGAGGTTCCAAGTTTTCATTCACTCTCAGAGCTCATAGGCGCTGAGATAAATGCCCATAAGCGCCAATTAGTGACGCTTACCGAATCATTGCTAACGGAGAAAGCAAAGAAGCTCCTTGACCGCCTGTTGGAGTCAAATGATGACAGTAGAGCGAAGTTAAAGCGTTACTACCTGACCCTAATCAAGACGTTTTCCCACTCCCTTCAGCCGTCGGCCATAAAGGGTAATGTGGAGCAACTTCTAGCTCTGCGCGAACTTTACGCTGAAGTCAGGCCGGTAATAGAAAAATTGGATCTTACGCGTGAAGGCCTGCGCTACTTTGCAACCCACGTATTGAAATCCCCTACGTGGAAGCTCACTGCCAGAGAGGAAAATGATAGGTACTTACATATGTAAGCGCCCGTAACTAAGCCCCCCCCTTTAAAAAGCCTAGCTATCAACCAGAGAACAGTTGCGCGTAGTGCTATGCTTTGGCTTGGGATGCCTGACGCGCCTTAGCCCATGCGATCGGCGTCAGTTCAGATGCAGGCTTGTCGTTTAAGGAGCCGAGTATATCGGTGAGATACTCCTGGATATTGATACCGTTCATCTTGCAGGTGCATACAAGCGAGTTAAAGATAGCGACTGTCTCAGCACCAACTTCACTCGCCGCAAAGAGCCAGTTCTTTGCTCCGAGCTTCAAGTTGCGTATCTGCTGCTCTATAATCACGTTGCTGATAGGCACTATTCCATGGTCAAGATACACCGTTAAACCATCCCAATGGTTTATCACATAGCTAAAAGCCTCTAACAATTTCGACTTAGGCAACAGACTTGCCGTGTCTCGAATCTTTTTGCTCCAGGCTAAAAACTCATTTAACTTCGGCAGCGTATGCTGCTTACGGTAGTCAGAGACCTTACCTGTCTCTATACCAAGCTCTTTAATGTCACGCTCTACTTTGTAAAAGTACCCGATCCTATCCACCGCTTCTCTAGCCAGAGGCTCAAATTCAGCTATTTCGAAAAACTTGCGCCGCGCGTGATCCCAACACAATGCCACCGTTGCCTCAGTATTCCCAGCGGCATAGCTACGATACGCATCATAGCCATCATTCATGGTAATGCCTTTGAAGTCCTTGCCGAGAATCTCCTCAACGTTACTGTGTCGCCTATTGCCGGTGTAATGAAACACCACCATACCGTCAGCTAGGATCGGCCAGAAGTAGGAGTTGTCCTTAAACTTTGTTCTCTTGCCATCCTTAACCCCAACTACGCACGGTGTCTCATCAATGTGCACAAGCTCAGCTTTAAGTATCTGCTGCGCCATACATCGAACTATCACTCGTAGTTGAAGTGCCACCTTAATCGCCGTGTTAATCAACAGATCTCGGTTAATATCTATCCCCAACTGCGCTAGCATCTGGCTCTGTCTAAAAAACGGCAAGTGCCAGGCAAACTTTTGGGTCAAGAAGCTCGCTATAAACGTGATGCCTAAAACTGATACCGGCAACACGGAATCAGGACTCGCCGCCTTCACAGGAGCACTTTGCTTACAGCAGGTACAAGCCATAACCGGCTTATTGATTCGCTCAACGTAGTGTTGTGCCGGAATTACCTGCAGCTTCTCGGTAACTACTACAGAAATCTGCTCTTTATCGGCGCCACAATTTTCACATGTCTGGGAGCCTTCAGGCTTTACATGAGTATCGCGACGCTCTAGATGCTCTGGAAAGTGACTGGGATTGCCGTCCTTGTCAGTATAGCGCTTTCTCTTGCTGCGTGCGTGAGCCGGAACGTCAATTTTCTCCTCTACTTGCTCTGGTGCCGCTGCAGCCGGTAGCGCTACGTCTCCAAATAGAGATGCTTGCCTACCGTCATCCTTATCCTCTGAACGACGGCGCTCGCTCTTAGAGCCAAAGCGAATAGAGTTTACGAGAAGCTGAAGTCGTTTAACTTCCTCACTGAGCTCTGCTATTTGAAGATCTTTTGCTGCGATTACTTGAATCGCAGCAGCGTACTGAGCGTTTATTTCAGAGGGGGCGTTTTTCGTCGCAGACATGCATATTATATAGCAAATACCGCGATTTTTCGCACCTACTAATCTGTGTTTTTAAGCGTAAATCGCTTTCTTTTTTGCACACTATTGAGAGAAATTCCTTCTATCATCAGCAACAATCTATTCGTGTCGATCTCAACGTGCGCTGCGTCACTTGCAGGCAAC
The DNA here is from genome assembly GCA_046300175.1 of Pseudomonadota bacterium. GTDB lineage: Bacteria > Bdellovibrionota_C > UBA2361 > UBA2361 > OMII01 > OMII01. Next base: position 4,690 of record JBKCMS010000076.1, read on the forward strand.
TCAAACGTCCCGCGCTCGAGCCTCTTACTCCAAATGCAGTACCCGCCGTCATCCCAGTACAGCAC
>JBKCMS010000077.1:0-6706 GCA_046300175.1 Pseudomonadota bacterium
GGTTACAAAGAGCACACTGCCGTTCGGGTGGTATTTCATTACGGATCTCCGGCTTGGATACACTGACACCACTTATATAATCGAAAATCTCGTCAAAGTGTTGCGTGGTCACGTGGGCCGAAAAAGTAGCAGGGCTACGGATAAAAAAAAATTGACTTGGCGTCTCCTTCGAGATCTCAGGCTTTTTAATGACATGAAGCTGCTGGCGAGACATACCCACTCAGGGATCAGGGCAAGACTAGCAACTAGGAGCGGCCCCCTTGTTGAGATCGAACAGCTCGCCGATCAAGCTAGAAAGCTTGTTATAGCTGAAAGCCTTGATAGCTTTGCACAGGTGGCGAATGATGCTGGGTCTAATAGTTTGACACTGTGGCCAATTCACCATGATCTTGAGAAAGATACCTTTGTTTTTAGTCTCAGGTCGCCTCGCCAGCCTTAACGCAGGGCAATACATGATGCTAGAGCAGCGATGAGGCCTAACACAAGGATGCAACTATTGAGGTATCCCGCCCCAGATAGGTACGGCACAATCAGGCCCAGCATTAAGAACTGTACGCGCGTAATGAATCCAAACAGGGATATCATCGTAGCTCGATGGTCATCCTTTGCACATTTGTTAATGAGCACAGACATCCAGGGCTTTAGCAGATTCCCTATCATGATGATAAGAGCTAATGGCACAGCGCCAGCCGTTCCCAAGTCAAATGCACTCAGGACGAAGAGCAGCCCCATCAGGCAGCCAAGCAGCGGAAACCCACATGCGTCGCCTATCTTTGCCCGAATCTGCGGCAGCAAACGCACCGCAATCGCTGCACCTACTATCCCTAGATTGATGATGATTGCGTAGCCGGAGTGGTCAAATCCAAACTTCGTAGCCATCGCTGTTCGCAAAAAAGACCACGCACACAGATCGTAGAGCCCCAGAACTGCAAGCGCCATGAGGGCAACGGGGAAGAGATCCCGTGAAATTAAGCGAAAACTCCCGATGCTTAGCGCGATAGTATCCCTTACAGAAACACGTTCATGACGCACTGTAGGTGCCACCGTTTCCACCGCCAGTAGTCCAACCACGGCGCCGAACAGGTACAATCCACCCTGCGCAAAGAACGGCGCAGCATCACCCCATACGCCATACAGCCAAGTGCCGCTCAGGATCGATACCACGTGCATCACAAGCTGCACTGCATTACCCGCTGCGATTACCTGCTCGTACGCGTGCTCGCGAGTACAGCCGGCAGGAAGCAGCTGCTCATCAAGCGACTCGTACGCCAGCGCCTCAGCCGCCCCTGAATGGAATGAAAACCCTACGAGGTAGCAGATATTTGCTAAGAGAAATAAGGGCCATCCGGTAGCGACTCCTTGGAGCGCGATTCCTACCCCCGCTAACAAGAAAGCGCTGACTAGCAATCCCTTTCGCCCTATCTTATCGGCCAGGACTCCAGAAGGAACCTCGGCGAACCACGCTACGATTACAGCGATCCAGTCTACTACCCCCACCTCGCCAAGTGAGAGGTACTTAAGCCACACAAAGAGCCAAACGGCAGCACAGAAGAAACTCCCGATACACGCTGACTGCACATAAAAGATCGCTATGTTGCGGATGGAGGCGAAGGGTAGGAACCGATTGAATTGCAGTTTACAGCTCCACGTATTCACACCAGCCCTCTTTCGAGCGAGAGACGCGCCTGCCCATATTGATCACGGATCAATACATTTTTTAATGCGCCAATACGAGAGAATGCGCCACTTGTAGTGAGGATAGAAGCTATCGCCCTATCCGTAAAAGTGTCAGTCCCCAGACAAAGCAGGCTACCAACTGGCATCTGGCATAGATCATCCATAACACAAAATTGCTCATCAAAGCTTAAGTGATACAGGACGTTCTGCATGAAGATGGCGACTGGTTGCGAAAACTCAAAGCGCTGCTGTCTTAGATCGCCTTTTACAAACTTTACCTTTTTAAAGTCTGGTATGGCAGCTGACCTCCTGTAATCCGGGCGCAAAGTGACCTGTATCTCGCCTGGCGCCGATTTAAGCAGCTGCACCAGCTCATGCGAGTCCTCGGCGCCTTCTATGACAATTTGGCCGCTCCGCGCCATCTCGATACATGACGCATCACGATCGTACGCGGTGATGGGAAATCGCGAATCGTAGTCCTGACCAAACTGCTTGCGCAGGACCAAATGAAGTGAATAGGGCTCCTGGCCTGAGCTACATCCATAGCTGTAGATCGGCAAGATTGAATACTTTAGTTGAATAAGTAAGTCGGGTAGCTGCGAAATACTTCGATCACGAAAAGCTTCCGTGTATTTCCAGAGTATTTCGAGCTCGCGACAATCACGGAGTATCTGACTCCGATTAGACTTGGTGATAAAACGTTCCCGCTGCTCCTCGGACAAAACTTTTGACGGCATGATTAGCTCAGAGATCCCCAAGCTGTCTACGAACCCGGCACCTTCCTCGCGGTGTATCATCGAACTCATATCAGGTAAAAAAGACACCGTACACCTTCCTACAGATACCGCACCGACAACCCAACGCCCGTGAAGATCTCCTCTCCGAATCGATCCTCTAGCCGCGAGCCGATACGCACATCCAATTGCAGATCCTTGTTGACGAGATAGGTAATGCCTCCGTTTACGTAGTGTGCATCCTCGCCGCCAACAACTGAATCAGCAAACAATCCAAACCACTCAACGTATGAACCCCAGTGACTATCCCAACGAGTGCCGGCCACAATAGCTTGAGCAAACTGTGTATAAAGATCTCCGTCGTCACCTTCACGTTGATTGAACTGCGTACTGGCACCTAAATAACTTTCAGAGAATATGTTCCATGAGTACAGGAAGTTTACCCCGTATAAAACCTGATCAGCGCGCTGGTTCGCAGCGCCGGTTGGAACCGTTAATTGAGGAACGATGGAGAGCTCGGGGATCAATCCGTGCTGCGGCATTATTCCGAGCTTTACCCCAAGGTACATATCTCCAAACCCCGTCGAGCTACTACCCGGCTCATCCAGGGTCACTAGGGTCTGACCTAATCGCAGCTCAAGCCAGTCGGCGAGCACTCCACCGCGTAGGAGAAGCTCAGGATAGACGTGCGAGGCTTCGTGGGGCGATGCAGCGCCATCGTAGAAGTACGTGTAGCCCATCTCTGCCTGCAGGACCCCCTCTCCGACAGTACTACTCGCCTCAGTAAAGTCCGGTCGGTCCGTCACTATCGGATCATTCAAGTTCAGCTGCGCATCCGACGCAGATTGACCGGGCCAAAGAAACAGAAATGATCTCTCAGTGTATCGATCACCAGCTGTCTCTTGAGCCCGACCCGTGCTCGGGGCTACTAACAGAAAGAGACAAAATACGAGCATCCGAGTCATAAAAGCTCCAGTAATAGTAACGAATGAGCAAAACATCACTCACAATAGCAATGTGCGCACAATCGTGTCGTCGCTACGTTGACCCGTCAAAGAGAAAACACCTCAGTGGCGCATAACACGATTGGGGCTCACCATATCACCTTATCCTTGGCTATCGTGTAGCCACGCAACTTCCCGCATGTGCCTGACGATTACTCCCAGTTTATGCTCACAAGCTACACATGGGCGAGCCAGAAGGAAAGTCTTCGACACTAGAACCGGTCTCGAAAATAGCTTCGTCACGAGGTTTAAAGAGACGCCAGACAAGATAAGGAAAACGAGAAAAAACCGGGGGCGTATCCACTTAGATACACTCAAGAATTTCTTCAAGAGGTTTGACGAAGTCGCAGCCCGCATCTCGTCAACCGGAGCAGAAGATATTTTTGAGACCGGTTCGAGTTAAGTGGGTGTACTGAGCGATAGATCCTGACCCCTGCTCAAGCAGCGTAAAGAAAGGAGACCTTGATACACCTATAGTGACGTGAAAAAGTCCGTGCCAGTAAAACTGGTAAGGCTTTTGCTGGACATCACTATAGGTTGTTGTTTTGATTAGCATCCGCGAATCGATAGCGTTCTCCAAAACTCGGGATTTCGCTACGGACTTTTGGAGAACGCTATAAGCCGAACATTGCATGAGGGTGCATTGTTCGGGTTATCAAGTGCATGGATGCACTTGCAAATTCTCCAAGCGCAGCGTAGGAATTTGGAGCCTACAGTTTGTGTGGGCACTATGGGTCCCACAAAAACTGTAGGCGATAAGGAAACAGGCCAAGGACGGCCTGTTTCCGCCCATTTTTCATGGCGAGCGCAGCGAGCTTCGTGAAAAATACGGATTAGTCCAAAAAGGAGCACGCTACCCTTTTCCTTAGTTTACTCAGCAAGTTATTACGGCCTTTTCCATCGTCGCACGGGTAGTGTAGAATTAGAGTACCCACTAGCTGTTTCCAAAATACGTCGGGGTACCTAGGAAAGCTGTCTACTTACATTGCATCTACTTGTCTGGCTTCTATGGAGATTCTTAGGACTATATCGTTGTATTCGGACGCGCAGGGCATGCCGTTTTTGCTAATTGGCGGCCACGCAGTCAATGCGTACGGTATGCAACGCCAAACTGGTGATATCGACCTGATAGTTAAATCTTCCCAGAGAAGGGAGTGGGAGGAGCTATTTTCAAAGATCCGGTATCAATCAGATCAATCTGATAGTCATTTTATCAGGTATCGGCCCGACACGATAGCAGCATGGCCGATCGATCTGATGCTTGTTGACGATGGGACCTTCGGCAAGCTGCACTCGGATGCCCGATCAACGGATCTGGGTGTAATTGAGGTCAAGGTCGTATCGCCGAAACATCTGATTATGCTCAAGCTGCACGCCCTCAAGGTCTATCAGGAACATCGATACGCGAGGGATTATAACGATGTAATTCAGCTCCTGCGCCACGCATGTCCAGAGCTTCGCAATGCAGCGCTACGAGATTTGTGTGTGCGCTATGCCGATGTCGCACTCTATGAAAAATTAGAAAAGGATCTCATATGACACTACGCGATGTCGACATTCTCAACCTCCCAGAGGCTCCGGATTTTATCTCAAAGCCACCGACCTATCCCCTACCCGAGTTTATCGCCCTATGCGAAAAGCTCCTCCCGTACTGGAACAAGCAGAGACTAGCGGCTCCGCCGGCACTTCCTCCTCTAGAGGCCTTTAAGCTGGTGGATGATGAAAAGAAATAGACTACCCTCCTAGCCCGGATATTTCATTAAACTGCGTCGCGAGAGCGCCGAGAATGGTGATTTTTCGGGCCCGTAGGGCGAATTCAAAAATCGATTTTTGGGGCGGAATCGTATCGTGATACATTCCGGTCCGAAAATCGATTTTTGAAACGAAAAAGCACCGTTATCGGCGATCGTAGTAGCAGGCTTCATGAAATTTCCGGGCTAGGGTCATCATTCGGTCAAACAACCAAGACCACCTGAGTTAAGCAGCTTAGGGGATACTCGCGAAAAAGCGATTCTTGTTCTTAGCAATAGCGATCAATTAGCAGTCCGCCTAGTCCGTATTTTTCACGGCGAGCGCAGCGAGCTTCGTGAAAAATACGGACTAGGTCTCTCTGGATTACGACTAAAAGTCAGGAACTCTCGTTCTTCCAGTAAGTTAATCGTGAGTACTTCTTTATCGTTAAATAAATTCTCCAGAAGGTATGTTTTGCCAGTACCCCTTGCACCGAAGAGAAAAAACTCTGTGCTTCTAATGGCTTAACTAGTCTATGAATCATGTGTCTAATTTTGCTGGATATTCCCGCACATGACACATTTGGTGCGTACTGAAGGTATGAGCAACTTCTATAACTTTGATTGATGTTCCCCCCGGTATTTCAGACACATCTCCTACCTGGTGGAGTCAGATGTGTCTGAAATACGGGGGAATGTCACCAATTGAGGGGCACCATTTGAGAGGATTCCCATCTGTGCTTGCGCTCTGGGCACTCTAAAAAGTTGCTTGGTAACACGTTTTATCAACGCACCCCGGTATCCTCGTCGGCACTCTCCGTAATGGTGATACCTGCAAAGAATCTCTCCGCTAGCTCCTCAAGCCGCTTATCCGCGAACGTGACCCCAACAAAAACGGTATCAAAAGGGGCAGCGATGAGCCACTGCGTGTGAAACTCGCCTGTTTCTTTCAAGCGCATACGTTGAATCACACCCGGAAAATCCTGATACGGTCGTGGGTCAACCGAGAGTACTTCAAAATGTTGCTCTTCTTCCAGATCCTCTCGAAGGCGTAAAGCGAGTTCCTTTGAAGAATCCACATCCAGGGAACGTCCTACGTTCACATCTAGATCGAACGCGATGGTCAATCCATCAACCTGAGTCTCGAGAAACAAGGATGCGGTCTCTTCCTGATCGTCCTCCGAGATATCCTCTAAGGGCGCACTCGGGAACTCTCCACTAACACTTACTTCAGGAACATCGTAACGCTTCCAGGGCTGTTTAATGATTGCATCGATATCAAGGGTCATAAAAGCCTCGCGAATAATTGTGAAGGTATGGTGTACCATGAGGAGCGTTAAACTAACAGCCACGACGATGGCTAGGCGGCTGAACTTCGAGAAATCCACCCTGTCCGAGCAGGGCAAAAGCTTACGGAAACATTTATAGCGTTCTCCAAAAGTCCGTAGCGAAATCCCGAGTTTTGGAGAACGCTATCGATTCGCGGATGCGAATCAAAACAACAACCTATAGTGATGTCCAGCAAAAGCCTTGCCAGTTTTACTGGCACGGACTTTTGCAC
>JBKCMS010000078.1:0-21616 GCA_046300175.1 Pseudomonadota bacterium
TTCCCCCTGAGAAGGTAAAGATAGTTCGGCTTGAACCTACGCTAGCAAGCACTGTTAGAAAGGTACTCGGAGCAACAAATGTGCCCCCTGATAGAGTAAAGTTATCGACTGAAACCTCTGAGTCTCCTCCACTAAAAGTTCCATCCGCCTGCGAATATCCGCCTGTTCCAACGGTGACTGTACGAGTGCTGTTCTGGGTGATGGTGCCCGTGTAGCCGCTATTTATAACTAGCCCAAGCACGCTAACGTTGACGTCGATGTTGCAGTTAGCTGTGCTGTAAGCGCTGTCAAAGTAAACGGTGTTGGCGCTAGTAGGCACCCCACTAGGCGACCAGTTAGCGGCTGTGTTCCAGTTGTTACCTGATGTCGGCTGCCAATACTTGGCTTGGGCTAGGGCTAGGGATGGAGTAAGTGCGCTGACTATAAACAGCGTGAGTATAGCTCCTAGTATATGCGCAATTAACCTAGAAACCATCCGACCTCATCGAGATAGTTACAAAAAACCCCTGCCTATCACAGACATCGACAGATTATATAAATCTCTTTAGTCTTTCGGGCTAGCCGTACAGGCTGTTCGAGGTCGGCAAAAACCGGTGTAAATACGGCAGATTAAAAGTGGTAAAATGGTCGAGCCCTGGGCACGAAGCCGTAAGCTAGGTGTTTTGGCTACCTTGCAGCCAGTCAAGGATAGTTGCCTTAATTAGGTCTCGTATCTCACGAGTGCGCGCTAGCTTCTCTTCGTCTGTTCCTGCTAATGCCGATGGGTCCGGGAAGTTCCAATGTAAACGCTCGCCCCCGCCTGGAAAGATAGGACACTTTTCAGCGGCTTCTTGGTCACAGACCGCGATAACAAAATCAAAGTGACGACCGGAGGCAGCTGTTTCGGTTACGCCCTTGGCATAATGCCCGGACATATTCACGTTCATCTCCTCCATAACTTTAATTGCAAAGGGATTGAGCTTGCCCGGCTCCAATCCCGCGCTCTCTACTTCAAAGCGCTCCGCAGCAAGATGTCGAAGTAAAGCTTCGGCCATCTGGCTTCTAGCGCTGTTGTGAATGCAAACGAATAGCACACGTTGTTTGGTGGCCTTGCTAGTTCTTCGGCCGAAGGAGACTACAGTGGCGTCTTTAGGGGGAGGGCAGCACTTATCCGGTGCCAAGCACGCTGTGTGCCTTCCTGCCAGTTGGAATATAAGTTCAGCACCAGATAATTCGCCACTCGCAATTTGAAACTGAGTTGCGTAGCCAATATCGTGCTCGACCTCAACGGGAAGCTCGTCGGAGCCGAGTATTTCACGCCCCTTTTGAATTATACCTAGCAGCTTACTAGCTGCGAGTCGGTGGTCCACATCATCAGCCACCCACGACTGAAGCTGGCACTTCGTTTCGCTACGCGGCGTACCACCGCAATCAACAAAACGCTTTGTAACCAAACCCACTTCAGTTATGTGAGCGTGTGGTGCAACCAGGGTTCCATCAGGTAGGCGGAAACGCACCAATGCTGAGCCGTTTTTTTCTAACGTATCTTTTAGTTCGTAAAGTTTCATGGTGAAGAAAAGCTATAGTCTTTAAAGCGCCTGGCGAAGTTGCTTAAGCAGGGCGATGTTGTCCGAGTGCCCGGTCATGCATGCTGTGACCTTGCCACGGAGCGGACGCCCTAGAAGGAAGAGATCGCCGATTGCATCGAGTATCTTGTGTCTGACAGGTTCGTTAGGGAATCTCCACGCGTCATTGATAGCGCCCTCGGTTCCGATCAGCAGAAAGTTGTCGAACCGGCCCCCTAGGGCCAAACCCTGCTTCTGCAAATGACCAACATCTTTCACAAAGCTAAAGGTGCGCGATGGGGCTATCTCAGTCCGATATGAATCCGGGTCCCTAAGTGTGAAGGTGAAGTGCTGCTCTCCCACTGGCTCCGGGTAACGTAGAGTATAATCGATTGAGAATGAGTCGGCAGGTTCGATTTTTATCCACTCTTTGCCATTTCCGATATGAATCGGCGCATCAATCGCGATTTCATACCATGCTCCGTCTTGCTCGGTCAGCCCGACATTGTCGAATAGTTTACAGAACTCAAGTGCCGAACCATCCATAACCGGGACTTCGCTGTTGCACTTGATCAGAAGATTCGAAACGCCGTACGCGCAAAGCGCCGACATTAGGTGCTCAATAGTGCCTGCTTGAGTTTGTCCAAGGCGCACTGTCGTTGCGAACCCTGTTGATTCAACGAAGTCAACGTGAGCCGGAACGGTTGTTGTTTCAGAGACACCAACGAAATGAATCCCAGAGTTAGCCGGTAACGGTTCGAGGATTAGTCCGCTTTTACGGCCCGAGTGAAGCCCTTGTCCGTAGAGGATAGCGGCGTGAGCTATCGTTCTTTGTGGTCGAGACGCTCCACGGAGCTTCTGACCTGCAAAAACGATCGGGTTTAGCGTCAGAGACTGCCGTAGCGGCCCAACAGTACTCGGTTCAATTGTCTCCCAGGTCGGATTCGACGCCGCAGCAGTTGTGTGAGACTGCTCAAGAACTCGTCGAACAACTTGTATTGTTGAGGCCAGTCCAAGCGGTTTCTCAAGGAAGTCGGCTGCACCTAGCCTAGTAGCGGCGACCGCAGTTGAGATCGTCGCGTGGCCGCTTATCATAACCACTGGAGTACCAGGGCTGATCTCCTTAATCTTCTTGAGTGTCTCGAGTCCGTCGATACCTGGCATCCAGATATCTAAAAGCACAAGCGCTGGTTTATGCTGGATAAGCATGGCGATCGCGCTTGCCCCATCTGCTGCCTCGATAACCGCCATTCCCTCGTCCCTTAGAATGCCCTCCAAGGATCGCCGAATACTGGCTTCATCGTCTACAACGAGGACAAGAGGGTCTGGCAGAGACGAGGTAGGAGGGGTGGGGGCAGTCATATTCATGTGCTCTGCAGATAGTACTGCGGAGAAGCAATTAACGCAAATGCGGATGGCCTAACGTGCTGATTTCATTCTATCTGGGTCGGGTTGATTGTGCAAGATGCACCCACAGAGATAGGCGTTTCATCCTATCTGATGGATTAGTCCATCCAGCAGGAAAATATGCTCAAAAAACTCTTTAGACTTGGAAAGCAGCGGAGCGAGGCACAGGATTCGCGTTTTCCAGAGGCGTTGCGGAATAGCATCCTGCACTCATTGGGATTGAAGTCGGTTCCGATCATGCCTGGAGCGGCGCAGGAGGCGTTCCGAATAGCAACCAATCCAAATGCCGAGGCACATGATTTTATCGGGCTGCTGGAGGGAGATGAGGGCCTTTCATCAAGGGTGCTTAAAATAGCGAATTCAGTCTTCTACGACCGCGGGGGCGGGAGTAAGACGATTGTTGATGCAGTGAACGTAATCGGGATATCGGAGCTGCGAAACCTGATGAACGCAACTGCCCTCGCAGGATTATTCCCTGTTAGGCACCATCTACGTGTTGAATTCTGGGGCCACAATGTTGCTACTGGTATAGCAGCTAAAGTCGTGGCGCGAGCGTTGATGCCGTCGGTGGTCGATCAGGTGTTTCTCGCCGGATTGATGCACGACGTTGGAAAATTACTGATTCTTCAGCAGCACGTCGATAACTACGAGCGGGTTGTGAAGCGCGGACTCACTGAAGGAGCCGAATCTGTTGCAGCCGAAGCAAAAGTATATCCTTTTGATCATGCCCAGGTGGGGCAACTTATTGCTGAGAAATGGAACTTCTCTCCCGATCTATACGAGGCTATCGGAGACCACCACAAACCCTGGGCTGATATTCAGGGGGGATCTCTGGCGAGTATTGTCAAGTTGAGCAATCTTATCGCGCATACCTTAGGACTCGGGATCACGCGTGATGCAGCGGCGTATCAGCGAATCTATGGGCCTATGCTAGATGAAGCGTGGGGGTATTTCAGCCTTTCAGTACGTGATCAGAAACGCTTACTTCAAGAGGTTGGCCTCGATTTTAATGCCGAGTTTCAGAACTATGAGGGGTGGGGGAGAAGCTGATGCTAGGGGTAGTAGCAGCACTACTAGCTTTAAGCCTAATTTTAGCAGGTGCGCTGCGTCGGTACGCTACGCTCAAGCGTGCAGCTCAGGAGAGTGCCGTCCGTTACAAGGCTCTTACTGACAATCTCGCGGCAGCTATAATCCTGCATCGTAGAGATGGGGCCGTTGAATGGTGTAGCCCTTATACAGAGGTTCTAACGGGATTTTCGCTCTCAGAGATATACTCAGAGCGCGAAGTATTTCTCACAACACACGTTCACGAAGATGATCGCGACATCGTTCGCCATTCATTAGCGATAGTCGCATCGGGAGAGCCATTTCAATGCCGCTACCGTTTCTATCATAAGTCAGGACTGTGCTTGTGGTTGGAAACAAGGACTGTGCCTGTTCTGGACCAACAATCACAGGTAGATGTAGCACTATCGATCACTTTGGATGTGACAGCGTCGGTTAACGCGCAGCTCAAGGTAGAGGAGCGTAATAGAGATTTAAATGAGTTTACCTATATGGTATCGCACGATCTAAAGGCTCCGATAGTAACCCTTCGGGGTATGCTTGAGCTTGTTAAAGATGGTTCAGCAGCTGCAATGAAAGAGGGCATAGCAGAACCAGTAGAACATATGGGCAAGGCTATAAAACGGCTTGAGAGTCTAGTAGAAGGGGTGCTGGAGCTGGCCCGGGTATCGACAACTGAGCGGGAGCTTGTACCGGTCAATCTCAGCGAAGTAGTGGCGGAGGTGATCGATGATTATCGGTGGCAGCTTGATCAGCTCGGAGCGCAGATATCGGTCGGAGATGGATTCCCGTGGGTATTCGGCCACAAGACACAACTCTATCAGGTTTTTGGAAATCTGATAGGAAACGCGATTAAGTATAGAGATCCATCGCGAGCCTTGTGCATTGTGATTAGGCCTTCAGAAGGATCAACGCGGCGCCGCACGATGATTGATGTGATTGATAACGGCCGAGGAATAGCCCCCGAGTTCAGAGAATCGATATTTACCCCTTTTGCGCGGGCAGGTGAGAACGTGATTGAAGGGTCTGGGGTTGGGCTAGCAGCCGTGAAGCGCATCCTTGAGAAGCTAGGTGGCAGCATAAAGGTAGACAGTGTTGTAGGAGAGGGAAGTGCTTTCACCGTACAGCTTCGTCGCACTGAGGCGCCCTAAGTTCGCCGAACATGTGAATTTATCCAGCGGACAGATTCTAGGTTGTGTGGTAGTAGAAAATGATTCGAGGGCACGTAGAGCGCCTGTTGTGCTGAAAACGCCGCCCCGTAAGCTTGCAGCTGGCTGCAGCAGATGAGATTTTTTAAGTGCTCTTTTTGGAGAACAGTCATGGCGATATCGCTTGGAATTCCTAGTCTAGAACGCCCAATATCTGGTGGATTGATATCAAGGACCAAGGACCCTCTAAGTCTATGGTTGATGTATACGCTGATAATGCTCGTGATGCTATCTGTCACAGTCCTGCGTTCTATGGTGGAAGGAGTATCGACTGATACGTCGTACATCTCTGCTGCCATAGTCTTGGCGTTTATGCTCGCTTTTATCTTCTCATTCCGCACGGCGCAGAGTCTGCAGAGGGAATGGCGTGGTATTAATAGGTTGAGTCTCCTTGATAAGACGACAGTTCCGCAATCCAGAGCCGAGGAGCTTGCACTCACAATTATCAATCACCCAAACAGGGAGCAGATTCGTATTAAGGATTTAGTTGACTCGTACTTTTCAAGTAGCGAAGTGCCGCTCCGCACGCTCTCTATTTTTGCAGGTCTGATGGTAACTCTCGGTTTGATCGGCACGATTCTCGGGCTGATCATCTCCGTAGCGGGGTTGGAGGTGATCATGCAAAATGTCGGTGTGGCTGGAACTGGGCTCATGGCTGGTATTCAAGAAACTATCAAGGGCATGGCTATCGCGTTCTATAGCACGCTTTTCGGGGCGATCCTTGGAGCCGTGGTTCTTCGTATGCTAAGCGTGAGCCTATCCAACTCTTTGGTGCGGATGACATGCGGGTTGTTTGATTACCTTGAGCTACTTCCCTCAGACGCGCCGCCCACAACCCAGCAGATTAATGTTGAGGTGAACCATAACCTATCGCAGCTCTCAAGTGCTGCTGCAGATGCAGAGCGGGAATTGCGCAATTTCACTGCCGCATCGCTTGATGCCAGGCTAGCGACGATTGCTAGCCAGCTTGAGGCAACCCTGGCCGCGTTGCAAGATACGCGAAAATAGATAGGGCTAGTAAAAAGGGAGCTTCGAGGCGCTTATGCGAGGTTTATTCAGTCAACCACATGGAGAAGATGTCGAGTTCGAGCTCTTCTCGAACATAGTGCTTAAATTCACCGCGATTCTAATAGTGGTCATGGTTCTATTAGCGCTGAATGTGGGGCAAAAGCTTGATTCTATTATCTCGCCGAACTCATTTAGCGGTGGCTTGGCTCGCCCTGCTCTCTACATTGGGATGTGGGACCTAGATGACCCACGGGTCAAAGAGGAGTTTGGTAGGGGAGGTTATTACGTTAGCCTCGCCAGCCCATCGCTAGAGGCAGCGACTACTATTGTAAAGGATGGAAAGTTGATCTCTTCTGTTGAAGGAGAGACTTTCAGCGGACAGATCAGTGGTTCAATTATAGATATCCTGCAGATACTTTCCGGAATTGATCCAGGTTCCTTTACGGTCGACGGACAGTCGAGCCCCCTTATAGTTCCCAATTTTAGTAAGAAGCAGCTCGCCGCTAACAATGATGAGTCCGTCAACCTCCCTCCGGACCCTGACCTTGCCCTTAAGTTGCTCCAGATTTGGAATCCAGCGTACAAAAAAAAGGTGTTTCCTGTTCGAGCATACGAGGAGTTCAGCAAGGCACGGGCGAAAATATACATTGAGACTCCGGCCAATACAAAAGTCAAACAGATTATGATCGGGGATTATATTTTTGATCTCAATGATCTTAAATCTGGAAAACTAGATTTTCTAACAGGCCTATCCTCTGCTAACGCTGAGGTGGTGTATTTAGGCACTTATGCAGCTGAATTCGATAAAAAGACAAATTCACGGATAGCATTTTTTGAGACCCAAGGCTTCCCGGAGGTCGCAGCGGCTTTCCGAAAAAAGTTATATCCAGGAGAGAGTGAGTTAGCCGAGGCGGTGGCAGCCGGGGTTGAGATCGGTAAATCATTCGATGCCATATCGGAGACAGAGAGGGCTGAATGGGTCAAGTCGGCTTTGGGTGATGAAGCGCGAGCGCGGACCTATTACGCCCATGACTGGCGAGTGTGGGCCTGGAACGAGTACCGTCGCAGATATCTGGTAAAAATCATTCGACAGGGCAGGGAGCCTAGTAAGTCTGATCTACCCCCTATTCTAGCTTATCCCGAGGCTTGGAGGGCATACATCGAACATCGATTGAGTCAAAAGCCGATTCCTCCGCCGTGGCTGGCCCAGGAGTTTTTAGCTCCTCTTGGTTTTGACAAGCGAGTGGTGTTGCTCGATAGCAAATGAGCCCAGCTTTATTCATTTTTGAGAAAAATGAATGAGAGAAGGTGATCGGGCTATTTTTGAAAAACTTTTGAGCGAGTTGCTAGTCGTCAAATCTACCCGAGCGCAGGCTCCTCTTTATGCTCTCGTATGATGAAAGAGCTTCTTGAAGCTCTCCTGCGGATAGAGCTGCTTCGGCGCGCTTTAGATGTTCATTAGCGCGAAGCGAGCCGTTCTCCTTGGCGATTCTCAGCCACGCGTAGGCCAATCTGCGATCAGCGTAGCCTCCTTCTCCCTTTAGTAACATAATGCCTAAATTGTGCTGTGCCTGAGCTAGATTAGCCATCGCCGCCTTGGAGTACCAATAGCGAGCCTCTTTTTTGTCCTCCTTAACGCCTTTGCCCTGGTCGTATGATACAGCGAGATTAAACATCGACTCGCGAGCTCCTGCTAGCGCTGACCTGCGAAGATTTTCTATTTGGGGACCGCCATCTCCTATCTGAGCCCTGAGCACTTTCAGGGCAAATAACGGGGCCTTTGCCTCTGATATTCCGCCATCAACGGCAACTTGGAGCCAGTGGATCGCCTGGTCCGCATCCTGTGCTACCCCTTTTCCTGCGGAATAAATCTCGCCTAGCCGGAGGGCAGCGGGAGGGTGACCGGCTTCCGCGGCTTCTTTGAGCAAACGGTGCGCCTCGGTCATATTGGTCTCAACGCCGTCACCTCTAAAATAAACCATACCGAGATTGTACTGAGCCTCTTTGAGGCCCTGCTCTGCTGCCTTGCTTAGCCACTTAATCGCTTCTGAGACACTGCGCCCCATTCCCACTCCATCGATAAGTCGTAAGCCGATGCGATTTTGTGCAACCGCATCTCCCAGCTCCGCTGCTGTGAAATATAACTGGGACGCCGCACGATCGTTTCGAGGGATACCATCACCTGTTTCATACATCTTTGCGGCTTGCATTATAGCTGGAATGTTTCCTAGTTGTCCGGCGGCCAGGTAGAGCTTTAGGGCCTTTTCACGGTCTCTTGGCACGCTTGACCCGGAATAATAGGCGTCAGCCATTCGAAGCGCCTTGGCGATAGTCTCTGTTGTTTCACTCTGTGAAGCGCCATCGTTGCTGTCCTCTATCTCACCCTTTTTCTCATCTTCACCTAATGGGGCCTCTGCAAGCTGATCTGCGAGTGGGGCCTTTCCTTCGGCTTTGGATCGATCGTCGGTAGCCTCATTTTCCTCCACCGGCAGGTCATCAGACGCGGCAGATTTAGCTTCTTTGGTCGAAGAGTCTTGAGAATCGGCTGAGCGATTATCGCTGGTTTTAGTCGCTGAAGTTTCCGGTGTAGGTGTTGCTATCGATTCGGCAGCTGGGATCGCGGCCTTGTGAGAGTCCTTAGGAAAAAGAAAAACGCTTCCCAAGGCTATACAAAATACAGCAGCCACAGCGCCAATAGCTAGACGCGGGTCTATTCCTCGGGCATTGCAATTGGAGCAGGTCTCTGTTGGACTTGTTAGGATATTTCCACAGCCCTTGCATGGGTATCGATTGGCCCTTGCTTGGTATGAGGATTCTGATGTTACCGACGAGCCTACTCCTGATTCGCTGCTGTTGGACTCTTCGCTCACAACCGTTGGTGAGCTAGCCCCGTTAGCTTGCTCAGTTGGTTCGTTGGGAGGCTTTTCCATAGGTCACCTTTTTGCCACCAGTCTTAAGCGCCGTCGTCAAAAAATGATCGCCGCGGCGCTACATGCCACTGTCCTAGCCAATATAACGAAAGACGTGTTCTACATTTCCGAGTCGCTCAACCGGCAAGCGACGCAGCTTTTTACCCTCAGCCACTGGATGCAGAGGGCAGGCGAAATTGTACAAATTAACAATCCCTTCAGTTGCCCCATATACCTCCCCATTCTCATCAAAAGGGTATTCCACCGAAACTCCTCCTCCCTTTGACTCAGGCGGCAAAACCAGTGGCATATCCTTTGAGCACAACACATGTATTTTATCCGTAGCGCTCCACTCTAGGCCAATAGGAGGGTCGTCTGGGTATTCATGCGACTTAAGGTAAAGTCGAGAAAATGACGCCGCAGCAGTGCGATTGGTGACACTCATCAGTACAGCGGTGGGAGCTGTTTTGATCGGCTTCACGTCATCAATACCCCACCACCAGCAGGTCGCTTGGTGGCATCTTCCAAGAGTCGTCTCTTTCGGGGTTCCAACGGAACGTGATTCCTGCTCCTCAACAGTGATAGGAGGCTCTAATTGATCTAGACGTTTAGAATATGCTGCTCGCAGACACTCGACCGTGGAGCAAGTATTGCGTGTGTCTCGCAACCACGCCCGCTGTTGGTCCCGCACCTGATTGGCGTCCCTAGCATCGGAGCGAGCATTTGAGAACGCATCAGCTAGCCATGAATCTAGCTCTGCTAGGTCTGCATCTGAGCAGATCAATTTTTCAACCAAACATGACGCTTTTCTGCAATCAAAACTCGCTTGCACATCCTGCGCCACTACAGCATCGAAACCGAAAAGACCCAACGCCAACGAGATCGACAATATCACTATAAACGATCTCAAAAATAACTTTGTCGCGAAGTTTGACGAAGTCGCAACCCACAACTTGTCAGCACATGTCATTCGGTTCATTTCGCCACACCCGTTTATGATATTTTTAGTGATAGTAGTCATGAAATTTCCGGGCTAGCTAGGTAATTCCATTAGAGCGGTGACTCGATGCTTTTTAGCCGCTCATACAAAGCCGCTGGAAGAAGAAAGGAGAACTCATATCGACCGAGCGAAACTGTGTCGCCGTCGCTTAGCAATTCCGGGGTGCTGTACACAGGACGACCGTTTATCTTCGTGCCGTTACGCGAATTATTGTCGTGAATTGTATAGCCTTCAGCCGTGCGTTCGATGACAGCGTGAGCGCGAGATATGGCGAAATCGACGATACGGATATGGTTACTCTTGGCCCGACCGATCAAAAAACGGTGCGCTGGGGCGGGGTCCTCTCGGTTGGCTTCCTTCCTCAAGAAAAATATAGTCTGCTCGATCGAGCCGCCCTCAAGAAATGAGCTTACCTGGGTTGGCGAAAAGGTAAAGGTGGCGTTTGAGAGGAGGTCCTTGGTACGAGCTGTAGAATGTTTAATCTCTCCCTCCCGAATGGCCGAGCCTACTAAGCTCGGGCAGTGAACCAGTGTTACAAAATCGTCCAATGGGACTGAGTGAGCGAGGCAGATAAGAACGGCGTAGTGAGGTCGGCCGGGTGAACGAATAAGCTCCTCTAAGCGTGCAACTGGAAACGGATCATCGGGCTCTAGTAGAGACTGCTGCGTGCTGGCAGGTACGGAACCACGACTAAAAAGACTAGAGAGCCAGCGACGCATAATCCTAATTTAAAAGATTCTTCGACCGCTTTGGCGGCCTTTCCAGTTTCTTACCTATGAACGTAATGAAGTTACGTCGTTGGTGCAAGAGCTAGAACTGGCCTATATCAACCCAGCTGTTCTCGTTCCATTTTTTAAAAATTACTCGCGCGGAGTTAGTTGCTTGTAAGCACTAAAATGCATGACCCAGCAGTTTCAGCGTCCTTAGCAGAAGTTGTCATTCTCATCGAGTTCGATCTGCTCGTGCTCCTCTGTGGTGGCAACGGCAGCTAGAATCGCCTTGGCGTCATCGCGGATCATCGCAGACAGCCCATTAATTAGACCAACGTTTCTATTTACCTCGTCCCAATTCTTACGTGATATCGCCTCGCACAGCGAGACTGCCAAAGCACGTTGCTTGGCCAGAATAGTATCGTATGACTCCAGACGTTTCAGAACTGCATCAGGAACTGTCGGGCGGCTCTTGAATGTATCGCGAGCTTTGGTGATGGCGGTCTCAAGCTCTGTAAATGATGCGAACAAGCGTTCAATTATATTCGATTCCATTTTAGCGTTCTCCCGTTTTCCCTACATTCATCGAGAAACTCTCTCGATGATCTTTGATTTTTGGAGTGTCACTCAGCGGTTGTACTCGCAAATCTCTTTAAGAGTGTTATTACGAGTTCCTCTTACTGTGTAACATTCCTTTTGGTTTACGTTCGCGCCACCTTGGCTGGATTCTATCTGACTGATGTTTGTCACCACCAGATCTAAACCATAGTCTCCATTTTCCGCGGTATTGCTTCTGCTTTTTGGTAACACAGCTACCTCATTGCGTAAGCAGGCGCTAAATACGAACCTCAGTGGGCGCTCAGGCTGGTAAGGCAGAGGCTTCTGTGATTCGCACTTCGTTTTCATACAGAGCTCTATAGCAAGTCCTTTGCCATGGCCTAACTGCCTGTATGCAAACAGGATTTTGGCCATTTAGAGAAGTAAAAAAAGCAGTTCAACCAGAGTTCAATATGTTATCATTGAATGAAATGAGGTCAGGTGTCTTTGAATACAACAGAGGAGCTTAAGGTAGGCCGCGTTCGCGTGCCAACCGGTCCCAACACCTGGGAGTCGCTATCACTTTATCATTCAGGTGATCAGTTCTTTGCAGCGCTAGAGGCGGCGATACGGCAAGCGCAACAACTGATTGAGGTCGAGATGTACATCTTTGCTTTCGATCGGCTAGGTCAGCAGGTCATGCGGTGGCTGGGTGATGCGGTAGCGCGAGGGGTTGAGGTGCGGCTAATTGTTGATGGTATAGGTTCTAGCTCCTGGATACCGCAGATTCGCGAGCACTGCCAGCAGCTTGGGGTGCAACTCAAGGTGTTCCATGAGCTGCCGTGGAACCGCTGGCGCAGAGGGAAGAGCTTAGCCAAGGGAGGCCTGTCTCTCTCCCGGGTCTTGCAGCGGATGAATAATCGTAATCACCGTAAGGTGTGTATTATCGACTCTCTGCGGGCTTTTGTGGGGAGTATGAATATTATCGAATATCACTGCGGTACCCTTGTTGGCGAGCGAGCCTGGCGTGATAGCGGGGTGCAGGTGGTTGGCGCAGAAGTGGTGGTGCTGCAGGCAAGCTTTAATGAGCTCTGGACTCGGCGTCGCGGTGCGCTTGTTGCCGCCCGCAGGCTAAGGCGCGCTCTTGTGTCTGGTTCGCTCGTGCGGCTCAACATAAGACGTGCGCAACGCAGTGAAAACTACCTCGACCTCCTAGTACGTGTGCTCGGTGCAGAGCGACGAATCTGGATCGAGAATGCTTATTTCGTGCCGGACGGGAGTTTAGTGCGAGCTCTTCGAACTGCCGCTGAAGGGGGTGTCGACGTCCGTATCGTTGTGCCTGCCGTGGCTGATGTGTTTTTCATACCTTGGGTAACTTCGGCTTTCCACGTCGGATTATTACGGGCGGGCGTGCGGATTTTCGAGTATACTAAGGGTATGATGCACGCCAAAACGATGCTGATCGATGATTGGGGTTTGGTCGGCTCAAGTAATCTTAATCATCGTAGTCTGCTCCATGATTTGGAAGCGGATGTAGTTTTGGCAAACGAGCTTGCCCTTATTTCCTTACAGGATCAATTCGAACGCGACTGTGCGGATTCTCGCGAAGTGACCCTGGAAAATTGGAGAGAGAGGCCGTGGCTCGTGCGTACACTCGGTAGAATGTTGCTGTGGATGCGTTGGGTGCTGTAGAGAGTCTTGATGTCTTTGACTGATGGCCTATGAGGAGTGAAGACCAAAGAAGTAAATTGAAAATTTTATCATACAACATTCATAAAGGCTTTGGCCTCGGCAATCTGTCTTTTACGTTGCCGGCCATACGAGGGGCCATAGCCTCGCTGGCACCAGACATCGTCTTTCTTCAAGAGGTGATTGGCCAGCACGATAAACACGCGCAGCGGGTCGAGCTATGGCCTGATCTTCCTCAGAGTCACTACCTGGCTGAAAATATGTGGCCCTACGTCGCTTATGGAACAACATCCGTTTTTGATCACGGCCACCAAGGTAATGCGATCTTGAGCCGCTTTCCGATTCGAAGCTTCGAGAATATAGACATATCTACGAATCCGGTTGAGTGCCGAGCTTTGTTGCACGCGGTCATCGATGTTCCAGGGGTACCTGACCCAGTACACTGCGTGTGTGTGCACCTAAATCTTTTTCGTCGTGGACGCGAAGAGCAGTTAAGGCGCATCTGTAATCGGGTGACCGGAAGTGTCGGTCTTAGCGACCCTTTGATTCTTGCCGGTGATTTTAACGATTGGCAGCAACGAGCTTCAGGACTTTTAGTGCGCGAACTGGGCATTAAGGAGGTATTCCGCGACCGAAACGGCAGCTATGCAGCCACCTTCCCGATGCGTTATCCCCTGTTTAAGCTCGATCGAGTTTACGCCCGCGGTCTCTCAATGGTAGGAGGCCAGGCGCTGATCGGTGAGCCCTGGGGAAGGCTTTCTGACCATGCACCGCTGTATGCGGAGCTGCTTCCGGGCTAATCCGCCTCAAAGGGCAACTTATTACGGCTGAGGTTAAATACGCCCCAAGACGAATAGGAGTGTATCATTTACATGCGGGTTAATACGGTTCAGCCGCTTCTCAGGGACTTGCCAGTTATCTGAGCGCCCCAAACCCTTGACGTATCAGCGCTAAGTTAGGACTATCTGTAGGCCGAGCAAGTATCCCCACGGGTATGGAAGCGCCGGCAGTCATTCGTGGATAGAGATATGTCAGAGCCTGTACGGTCATTTAAAACACCCCCAGCAGAAGGCGATTCAGTAGCGGCATCTGAGCAGCCGCCTGTTGATATCGCGGTGCTAATGGCTGAGATACGCCAACGGATTATGGCCGACATGGAACGTCACCGTGACGAGCGTATTGCGGTATCGCGTTTAGCAGGTAGGTTTGTTGACGCGCGCGGTATAAAATACGGGGACCTTCAGCACGCCGAGAACCTGAGATTTATAAACACTCAGTATGATTTCGAAACGAAGCTTTCAGGGTCTGAGATCGTCACGCACCGCCGTGGGCCAATGGGCAAGCTGGTCGTATTATTAAAGCGCAAAATTACTGGGTTTTTAAGAAACAGCATCTTCGCTAACTACCTAACGGCAGAGCGGAGTTTTGTTGAGCACCTGGTTAGGCACCTTAATGATACCGGTAGGTATATCGATGCGCGAGATGAGCGTGTGTCGCAGGATCTTCAGACGATGATGCAGCGTATAGATGATGAGAAGACAACTGCGATCTTCGCCTTGCAACGACAAATGGTGAACCTGTCTACTAGCTTCGAACAGCGGTTGTCGCAGGTCGACTCAATGGTGCGTGGACTTGAGGGGATTATAAACAACGCATACAATCTCTCTAACCCGAATCCTCCGAGGGCAGCAGAGGCTCCCGCTTCTAACGATGCGGAGGAGCGACCTACTGCGAGTGCGCCAAATCGTTCCTACCTTCTGCTAGAAAATCGCTATCGAGGTAGCGAGGCAGAGATTGCTGGGCGAACTAAGATATATCCGGAGCTTTTTAAAGATGCGCGCGGTCTGGTTCTCGATATCGGCTCGGGGCGTGGGGAGCTGCTGCGACTATTTAAAGCCGCTGGGATAGAGGGGTACGGTGTTGACCTCGATACGGTTATGGTAAATGTCGCTAACTCAAACGGGTGTAAGACGTTTTACGGTGATGGTATAGCTCATCTGCGCACGTTGGCCGACAGTTCTCTAGGGGGAGTGGTAGCCATTCAAGTGGTTGAGCATCTGACCCGCGAGCAGCTCAAAGAGCTGTGTGAGCTGGTAAAACGCAAAGTACGGCCTGGCGGCAGGATCGCTTTTGAGACGATTAACCCACAGTCGCTTCTGGCGCTCTCATCCAATTATTTTCGGGATCCTACTCATGTCTGGCCGATGCACCCTGATACTTTAGGCTACATGGCGACTTTGGCAGGGCTCAAGATAATCGAAACCAGGATGTTGTCACCGGTTTCGCCCAATCATCTGCTCAAGGAGATTCCGGTTGATTCATCACATCCTCCGGCAGTGGGGGATGCTATTAATCGTATCAACGAAAATATCTCGCAGCTAAATCGCTTGCTCTACGGATTCCAGGATTACTGCATCGTTCTGGAGGCGTAGAAAGAGGATGGCACGAATACTCGTTCTAGGTGTCAAGGTGCCCTTTAGTCACGGTGGGCAGGATGTACTCGTGGCAACGCTGGTAAAAGAGCTGATTCGGCGTGGTCATGAGGCTGATGTGATCGCCTTGCCATATAATCCTCTGCCTAAACAAAATTTGATCACTCAGGCAGCTATGTGGCGTGCGCTCGACCTGGAGAATTTTTGTGGGAAGGAGATAGATTTAGTTATTGCGACTAAGTTTCCAAGTTACTACGCTCGCCACCCCAGAAAAAGTGTTTGGCTAGTCCATCAGCAGCGCTCGATCTACGAGCTCTATGGCACTCAATACTCCGATATCGGTGACGATCCGAGAGATGAGGCGATGAGGCGCATGCTAACAGATGGAGATCTCAAGGTGCTGGGCGAGTGTGTATATCGCTCATCGATCTCTAAAAATGTTGCCGATCGGCTGGAGATGTTCAATGGGCTATCGTCAGAGGTCTTGTATCCCCCATTGCCCCTCGGTAACTCCTATCGTTGTGATAAGTCCGAGCCGTATATCCTTTCTGTGGGGCGAATCTGTCGAATCAAGCGACTCGATATGATGATCAATGCTCTGGCGCAATGTCCCGGATTGCGGCTCAAGGTGGTAGGGGTCGCCGATGAGCCGGATGCCATGGAGTTTTTCGCCAATGAAGTGCGCAAGCACGACCTTGGAGCACGAGTGGAGTTTCTCGGCCGAGTGGATGACCAGGAGCTGCTGAATCTTTATGCCCGTTCTTTAGCGGTATTTTATGCGCCGTTCAATGAGGACTATGGATATGTTACTCTTGAGGCTATGGCGAGTGGTAAGCCGCTAATCACAGCGGTTGATAGTGGTGGGACCCTTGAATTCGTTCAGGATGGGTACAACGGATTTGTTGTGCAGCCAAACCCGGAGGCCGTAGCTCAAGTATGCAATCGCCTCTGCGCAGATGTTCGTTTTGCCGAGAGTATTGGATCTCAGGGGCGCAAATTCATCGAGCAGGCAGGCATAATGGAATCCGGCTGGGATCGTGTCATAGAACGATTGCTATCACCCCTTGGTCCAGACGCAACCTGTGTAGCGCAAGGTGCTGCGGTAGGGAGTTAGATGGCGAATTCAGGGCTACGTATAGCTTGGTTCTCGGATCTCTCGGCGCGGCGTTCCGAGAGCCTCTCTACCTATTGCACGCGGCTTCTCGTTCCGGAGCTGACAAAAAGACATGCCATCGAGATCTTCACTGATGATGCCACGGCAACCGGCGAATCTGCTGCATTCGGAGCGCCTGTACTCAACTACCTGAATGCGTATAAGCGACATAGGGATGCGCCGTTTGATATATTTTTTTATCAGCTTGAGGATTCTCGAGCGTGTCGGTTCATTCGTGGGCACATCGGTCTGGTTCCCGGAGTGGTATGGGTGCATGACCTTTTTTGTAACGACCTAGGACCGGAGGCCTGTCACACATCTCCGTGGGAGCATACGATCCGGCAGTACTTCGATGCCGCCTTGGATTTCTCCGACCGATCTAAAGCGCCACATCAGCTTTGGCCTAGGGCATTTCGCGAGACCTCGCTGTGTCCGGTTGTTTTGTTTAGTTCCCCCTGGGCTCAAAGTGAGTTTAAGCGCATGGTGAGTAATAGACTCGAGAGCGGTGATGGTCTTCATCATTCGGCGGTTCTACCGGCGCCAGTTGAGGCGGTGTCGACATTTTATCGTCCTGTGGAGGGACCATTTAATATCGCAACGACCTCAGTGCCCGGGATTGAAGGGCGTTCTCATAAGGTGCTTCCCAGCTTGCATAAGTTAAAAGGTGATTGGCACCTCACTTGGATGATCGACCCACACGAATTACGATCTGCCCAGGAGCTCGTAAGTGAATTTGAGATACCTCAGGAACGGGTCACCTTTGTCGTTGAAAGGTCAGTAACGAAGTGGGCAAACATAGTGGGCGCCAGTCACGTTGCACTACATCTGCACACGAGCCCATTTGGACACCTTGCACCGTTTATTCAGCTCTCGCTTGGTTGCGGCACGCCGGCAGTGGTGGCACGCTTGGCTCAGGGAGAGGACTTTCCTGACGATGTGGTTTTTGGAATTACGCCCGGGTTGCATGAAGCAGCTGAACTACAAGCTGTGTTTGAGGAGTTGATGAGCGAGCGAGCGAGACAGCAGATATCTGGCGGCTACGGAGCCTTAGGTGCAAGGTATATCAGTGAAACGAGTGGTCTGGCTGTCGTAGCGGATCGGCTTTCGCAGACCCTCAGTGAGGCGGCCCCGCACGTATCGTATGTGATGGGTCGCTGGCAAGCGATTAGTAGACGTGCTGGTGGTGCTCTATTAAACGAGGTAAGGGATTTAGTATCAGCCGGCAATCGCGAGGTGGTAAGTGCCTACGATTCGGTTATCGCCCCAGCGGTTAAGGAACTAGGGTGGGGGGTGTAAGCGCAATCCATCTCTATTGGTCGTCGACCTCAAGAGGCTGCCTGGGGCCACGCTTAGCTCTTACATAACGATGCACGACCCTTAATGAGAGGGTAATGAAGAGAGCTATAAGAGTAGCAGAGACCGCTAAATCAACCCGCTTAAGACCTACAGCCATACCGATGCCGGCGGTAACCCACATCAATGCTGCCGTGGTAAACCCGGATACCCCATACTTAGAGCGAAAGATCGTACCAGCTCCCAGGAATCCTATTCCGGGAATTATCTGAGCAGCTATGCGTGAAGGATCTCCTACATTGAAAACCTCCAGAGATTCCCAAGATAGAAGGGAAAACATACAGCTGCCCATGCTGATTAGCGCAAAGGTGCGGATGCTGGGGTCTTTTCCCGCTAGCTCGCGCTCGACACCAATTAGAGCTCCGAGTACAGCCGCTAAAATAAGTGGCAGATTAAAACCGTTAGAGATAATCTCAAGAAGCGTATCCATATCGGTATAGGATAGCACCAGCCACAAGATGTGGTAAGAACAAATTTATCGCGTGCCGATAGTGGTCGGCAGGGAACTTTAGATGGATTTAAGCGAATTGCTTTTTGCCACCACAAATGAGGGCAAGCTACGCGAGGCTAGTGCGGTTGGTGCTGCTCGTGGGGTTGTTTTTTTTGGGCTCGACCGGGTCAGTAGTGAGCTGGGGGAGCCCCCGCCGTGCATAGCTGAGGGTGAGCCGACCTATGAAGCAAATGCCGTGCGTAAGGCGCAAGGGTATGCACAGTGGAGTGGGCGTCTCACGGTAGCGGATGACACGGGACTTGAGGTGGATTGTTCAGGTGGGTTGCCGGGGGTTTTTACGGCACGCTTTGGTTTAGCTCGTTTTAAGGATTTGCTGGGATCGCTCCGTTCCTGTGATGCGGCTTTTGTCTGTTGTGTGGCCTACGCTGAGCCAAGTGGTAGGACCGTTTCGGTAATGACACGGGTGCCTGGGGTGGTAACTGTTGAGCCAAACCTTTGTAGTCTGAACGGATCGCTTCCGTACAGCTCGCTCTTCATTCCCTCCGGTCAGTCGCGACCGTTGGCAGAGCTTGTTGCAAGCGGAGAGTACCTCTCACATCGGGGTATGGCGTTGAGGAAACTCTTTACTGCCCTTGGGATGTAAATGAAGAGCGGGACGGAGTACGTGCGGGGTTTATTTGCCCTGCAGTCGGTCGAGGATAATCGCGCAAGCAGCTCTTACAGAGAGGTGATTGTAAGGGGTAGGCCCGTAAATTGGTTTCAGGGTGTAATCAGCACGGCCCATTAGTTCAGGTCCCATCCCCCAACCAGTTCCGAAGGTGAGCAAATACGAATCTTGCGAGCCTTCCATGATCTCTCGCATCTCGTGGTAGCTGATCCTATTTGCGCCGTCGTGCGCTGAGGTGGCGATTATCTTTGGCAACTTGCCGGTTCGTCGCTCGACCTGCATTAACGCCTCGTCGAGATCGTTGGCAATGGCGAGCACTCCGAGAGCATCTTGACGATTGGGGTTGTATCGCGATCCGAAATCGCCGTCCCAGTGCTGCTTCACGGTGCGCACAAGGGAACGCATGGTTTGAGATGAGTGCACGACAAAGAACGTATCGATATCGTAGGTTTTACAGCTTCGGGAGAGATCATGAACATCGATCAAAGTAACTGATGTGGTGACAGTTTTTCCGGTCTTATCAACCATTCCGTCGTGGAGTAAGGCAACATTTAAGCTAAAAAGGCGCGAAGATTCCTGCATAACTATCTCTTCTTTAAGGTCGCTGTTTTTAATTTAGATTTCTCTAATCGCCACTCCGCTATCGCCTTGTGGTTACCAGAGAGCAATATCTGTGGCACTCGCAATCCACGATATTCCTCTGGGCGAGTGTACTGAGGGGCCTCAACTAGGCTGCCGTCACCTAGTCCGGGCGAGAACGACTCAAAGGTGGTTGACTCTTCGTTGTGAATGACGTCTGGACGCAGCCTTAGGCATGCTTCGATTACAAGCATCGCCGGCACTTCGCCTCCCATCACCACAAAATCACCGATCGATAGCTCCTCATCGATCACTAGGTCGATAACTCGTTGGTCAATCCCTTCATAGCGTCCGCAAACGAAGATAACCGAATCTAGCTTAGAGAGCTGCTCGGCCTTGCTTTGAGTAAAGCGCGGTCCCCCTGGGCTTAACAACACAACCCGAGCTGAAGGAAGTCGGACCTTAGCTGCCTCAATAGCCTTTACCAAAGGTTCCACCATCATAACCATACCAGCTCCGCCGCCGTATGGTGAATCGTCCACTTTGTTGTGTGGGGGGGCCGAAAAATCTCTGATATCGGTGGTTGATACGCTGAGTAGCCCACGGGTAATCGCCTTACTCACCAGGCTTGTCTGGAGAAAGCTCTCAAAGATGCCCGGAAAAATGGTAAGGATCTCGATCTTCCACACAGTCTGTGACTCTCAACGAAAAAGCGGCCGGTTCCATAATTCGGAATCGACCGCTCTAGGAATCCAGCTACCCTCTGGGCGCCTTGCGCTATACCCTTGGGGCTTAGCGCTACGCCTTTGAGGCTTTAGCCTTTTTGGCTGGGGCCTTCGCGCCGCCCTTGGACGCACGTTCTTTGCGCTTGCGGCGAGCCTCCTGAATCTTTTTCTTCTTATGATCTTCACGCGCTTCTACAACACCTGGGAAAGATCGCTTGATTAATGAGCGCACAACAGCTGTCGGTAATGCCCCGGCCTCTAGCCATTTCTTCACCCGGTCCTCCTTGAGCACAATCTGAGCTGGGGAGGTAAGTGGGTTGTAGGTACCTACAACTTCAAGAAACTTTCCATCTCTCTTATTCTGCTTGTCGGTGGCGACAACACGGTATGCTGGTGCCTTATGCTTACCAAGCCTAGCTAGACGAAGAACAACTGCCACAATAACTCCTGTAAACGGGCCAAACGAAGAGGGCCAAAAAATAACTTAGGGAAGGTACACCAAAAGGGACTCTCTGGTAAAGGGCTAGGGATTCGAGGGGTTACTCAATCGCCGCACTAGGCTAACAGATCAACAGTATCTAGCGGCCTAAAAAATGACACATCTACCTGAAACTACTGCGTCTTTTATGTTTTAGGGACTGAGCGCTAATAGCGCTAGTGATGCGACCCCAAATGGTCAAAATCGTATGTGGGCTAGCGTACAGGAGCTGTTTTAGTCAACAAAATAAGGCGGTACAGGCCAACGCCTAGCTTATTTGCTCTGAACTATTCGCAGGGTCAGATAGGTATTTGCCGCAGTATGATTTTAATGGGTAATCTCCACCTCATGAATAATATGCAGTCGCCAGATGCAAAAAGTAAGCTCGAAGCTCCGATGGAAGCCTGGGTTTGGGTAACCGTTGTCGTCGCAGCGCTTGGCTATTTTGTGGATGTTGTTGACCTCTGGCTTTTTTCAAATCTGCGAGTCGCTAGCCTTCAGGATCTTGGATTGGTGCCGCAAGAGGTGACTGATGTAGGGGCGTTTCTGCTCAATATGCAACAGGCGGGATTACTGATCGGAAGTGTAATCTGGGGAGTGATGGGCGATCGACGTGGCCGAGCCAGTGTCATGTTCGGGTCAATCTTTCTGTATTCGATCGGTAACATTCTCAACGCGTTTGTGACCTCTGTGCCTCAGTA
>JBKCMS010000079.1:0-12243 GCA_046300175.1 Pseudomonadota bacterium
CAAAAGTCCGTAGCGAAATCCCGAGTTTTGGAGAACGCTATCGATTCGCGGATGCGAATCAAAACAACAACCTATAGTGATGTCCAGCAAAAGCCTTGCCAGTTTTACTGGCACGGACTTTTGCACGTCACTATAGTAACGTAGGACACATCCTTTACCACAATCACCCCATCTTGTTAAGGCTTCATTACTTGCACTCTGTTGAGAATCGAGGGATCGCCGCGATCTGCTGGAGCCCCTTCTCTTCAAGCTGCTTAGCCTGGCGCACAAACCTCTGACGACGACTAGTAGCTCCGGTTGAACGAAACGCTACTCGTGCCATGGTGCGCATGACCGAGTCACGCTGCTGAGCATAGAGACCTTTGAGAGCCGTGAGTGTGCCGTTACGGTCCACTGTTGCACAGAAAGCTGGAGCCTCTGGGCAGGTCTTTATCACCTGTGGGAATTGGATCGTCAGCCTCTTGGCCAGTATCTCGTACTGACTAGCTTTAAATTTTGCACGCTGCGCATCACGTCTGTCACGGGCCTGATCTCTGGCTCCGCCCTTCTTGTCCTTAACGCTAGCTAGAGCCTCTGCTGCTCTATTCATCAAGGCTGACAGGTCTGCTGCCACCTGATCAAGGGCTCCCGTCACCGCACCTACCGGTGTGTCTACACACTTTCCGGCACAGGTCTTGAGGGTCCCGTCGATCCTGACGCTCTTGCCGTTGATGCTCCAGGTGATCGGCTCATTCGGATCAGCGAGCGGAATCTCAAAGACGGTGGCATTGAGCCCGGCGAAGAATCGGTTAGGCTGACCGCGGTCTACTGCCCCCGGCGAGAACCCGTTAAGCTTACCTACCGGCACTGTCTGCTCGAAACCAGCTAGGTTGCTATAGCCGAGCTTAACTTTGAGAACTCCGCTTTCGTATCCGCGGCAATCTGCTATAGGCTGCACTGCCGGACACTCTGGACTCTGGTCAGAAGCCGTTGCCTCAGACTTCAAGCTCTTAGGCGCCTTAACCGTCCAGACCACCGAGCCACTTGAGTATGGCACTATAACCGTTCCCTTTGACTGCCCTGTTTTGAAGGTAGTCGGCGGAGCGATCGTAGTTGTCGATGATTTAAACTCATTTATTGTTCCAAGGGCGGTGTTAGTTCCGAAAGAAACCTCACCTCCTGTCAGATTGTTGTAGCTAAAGTATGCTGTACGCGTACCATCTACATTCTTGGTTACACACTCCACACCTACCGTGAAGAGCGCTGGCTCCTGCGTTGCAGTCGCAGTCGGAGTAGCGGTGGCTGTCGAGGTTGGAGTAGCTGTAGCGGTTGCCGTACTCGTTGGCGTCGACGTTGGCGTACTAGTTGCGGTATGCGTCGGAGTGCTCGTCGGAGTACTTGTAGGTGTGGACGTTGCCGTCATCACTGGAGTGAAAGTCGACGTAGCTGTCGCCGTTGGGGTATTTGTTGGAGTATTTGTCGGCGTAGCCGTTGGCGTATGGGTTGGTGTCGACGTATTCACCGGAGTATTGGTCGGCGTTGCCGTGCTTGTTGGCGTACGGGTCGGCGTCGAGGTGTTCAACGGAGTGTTAGTCGGCGTTGCAGTACTTGTTGGAGTACTGGTCGGCGTGTTTGTCACGGTCGACGTTGGTGTTGGAGTACTCCTCTGAGTCGGTATTGTATCAGGAGTATGCGTTGGCGTCGCCGTACTCGTTGGGGTGTACGTAGGCGTATACGTAAAGGTCGGCGTATATGTTGGCGTGTACGTCGCAGTCGGCGTGTACGTCGGCGTGTGCGTAGCAGTCGGCGTATACGTCGGTGTCGGTGTAGGCGCTAGAACAAAGAACTCCATAAAGTCGCTCCAGCCACCAGCAAACGAGTTATCGCTTGCATTAAGCGCCACCACCCTAAAAACGTATGCTTTACCTGGGGTGAGCTCGAAATTAGAGCTTAACGGTGAAGTTGTGACCACTCCACCTGCAGCCGCGATCTCTACATTTGGACTAGCTTTTTCGGCTACATAAACCTTATAGCGCTCTGCATTAGGTAGATTTGTCCACGAGTAGGAGACTCTACGCTCTACGATCTCTCCTTTTGGCGCTATTGGCGTGGGCCGACCAACAGTAACGTCGAAGTTAACTACTGGGCTCCATGCGCCAGCCGGAGTGGCATCAGCATTAACTGGTCGTACGCGGGCAGAATAGCCGCGGCCGAATGTAAGCTGCAGTGCCGGTGTGAACGATGTGGAATCGACAAGTTGACTGATGATAACGCCGCCGGTAGCACGATTAGTAACTTCGAGTTGATACTTAACAGCGTACGGTATCGCCTTCCATTCATAGGTAGGTTGCCGCGAGTTAATCTCACCCGTGGGTCTGATTAATTCTGCACCCGACAACAGAATCGTAAATGCCATCGGGTCGCTCCAGAAGCTAGTGGGCTTGTTATTGCTGTCTACTGAGCGCACCCGGAACGAGTGTCCAACACCGAACTGAAGCGCTAAGTCAGGTCGAACTGAGGTCCCTGTAGCCACAAAGCTACCCTTGAGCGTCTGACCCTGGTATACCTCCACAAGATACCTGCTAGCCCCCTGCCCTACTGATTGCCACGAGTAGCTGGGGCGCCCGTCTGAAATTGTACCGTTGGGTCCAATCAACGTTACCTTACCAAAATTAGCTGATTCATCGTCAAGACTGGGGACGTATGTGTTGGGATCATCAAAGGATGTTCGGCACGCTGGATCCTGACGATCTATGAGAGTATCTCCGTCATTATCCTTTCCATCACGACACTGCTCAAATTCAGTTGTGCCGCCATTATTACACTTTACCTCATGCTTGAATTCGCTATCGTCTCGTCCGTTAACACAACCCTCATCGTCGAGATCGATCTTTCCATCACCGTCGTTATCCCAGCCATCACTGCACGCTGATAGCTTGTTACGGCACTGAATCGAGGCCACCCAGGTCTTCTTGTACTTCTCTGTTGCTGGTTCGGATACAAAATTTCCATTTACAAAACGCCACAGGTGGTTATCTGTCGCTGTATGAAAGTTACACTTTCCATTCGGATAACGACTGGAGCGTTCGAGGTCGCGGCAGGTCGACGAGACGTAATCGCGATAGCCAAGAACCCGACAGACGCCCGTTAGTGAATCCGTCAATACTGTTCCAGGATTATCACTGCCTGTAGCTGTCCAAACGTCAGCAGCATCCACCGAACGAATGATTCCAGCGTTCTGAAGAACACCACCGCCAGCGTCTACAAGGCCCGGTACGGTCATACCTGGGAACTTCTTGAGTTGCACCGTAGCTTCGATGGCTCGCCGGAACTCCAACGCCGCGTCCCCTACTGGAGCAAGGGTATATGAAACTCCGTTATTTGGGTCCAATTCGCTGTAGCCATCGACTAAACCATCATTATCGTTATCTGTGCCGTCGCTACACTGATTACCGCCTGGGTCGACTGGATTTGACTCATCAGGATCGACGATATCGATACATCCTGGGTCGGCTGGGAAATCGATAAATCCATCGTTATCGTTATCAACCTTGTCAGCGCACTGTGGTGTTGGAACAATTGGTGCGCCCGCCCCGAAATAGCTGTGCGATGACGGTCCGCAGCCACCTGAGTAGCCCGGTTGAACTTTGCCATTCGCCTCATCATACACATGGTTACCAACTAAGGTATTACTGCAGATCGACTTGAAATAATTAGTGCCGAAAGCAACATCTAGATTCCTACCGAAATCAACCAGAGTTGTCGAAAAATTACGCACAAACTGAGCTGCGAATAGTGGTGTATGCGTAGTTGATTTAGTATCGGCGCAGATATACCCAACGCCGCGAACAAAACCTAGACCAGTTCCTGTTACGCTAATGTTACCGGTCGATGCTGTGTAAGTAGCAGCCATCGAGCCGAATCCACCCCCTGAACTGGATCGCTTATTCTCAAAGTGAGCAAGTGAAAGAACGCACGATAGGTCCTTGCCAATAAGCGCACTACCCGACTGCACACCGCCTGCAAACGAGACGTAGCCTGCCTTTATATCAGCATCTACCACCGCTCCGTTTGCGCCTTTAAAGCAGACGTAAGCTGCTTTGCCAGCGAGACCACGGGTGTTGTTTGACATTATTGAAATCTTGCCCCCTGCCACTAGAGTTTCAAACTCAGGGTGAATATCTCCGGTGTTGGATGATTCGAAACCTAAAGTATCGCCGACCGAAACGAAGCAGTTAGGATACTCTGCAACATCGACGCTTTGACCTTGGGCGACGTATCCCATCACCACTTTTCCGGTGCGAAACACCTCCTGAGCGAAGGCGGTGGTGCCTGTCACAAGGAGGGAGGCAAACGCAACTACCAACGCAAGCACTTTAGCTCTAAGTGTCATATGTAACCTCATCTTTACCAGCAAGATAAACTGCCTACTGGAAAACCTATCTAGTCGTTGGCTGTCAGGAGCCACCTACGTATCGCAAAACCACTCTCCTACCCGAAGCCGTGACCCCCCGTAATTCCCCTAGAATCACCGCGGGCCACTTGTGGACTCGAGCCGATCAGTAACTAATCGCGTTCTGAACAGGAGCTGCTTCTAAAAAACTAAGAAGAGTTACAGTCGGCGGCTAGTTAGTTCTTAACCCTAGGTATGCAGAAAAGGCGGCGGCGCGTGACTCAAGCGAGCGAAGGAGGCGCTACAGATGCTGCTAACCAGCACTATTTACTGATATCTGCTCGAAAAACGCCGCTTTCCTAGGAGCTGGATATCGGAGCTGGATATCGGAGCTGAGCTGGCAATATGAGAAAAAACTCAAAAGTATCAAGAAGTTCTAAGCTAACGCCAAACCTAGTGGTAGACTATCTTTTTACTGTTTTCAAAATCGGTGATGTCGATATCGGGCTTATCACTAAATGGGCTACCTTTAACGCCAGAGCCACGCATCGACCCGTAGAGGGAGCCCTCGAAGTTTTTTGCCATGACGTTGAGCTGCCGCCTTAGAGACACGATCTTGAAGGCCACGTAACACAGGAGTCCACCCAGAGCCAACAGACAAAAGGCGATGGCGCCGAGTAAAAGCCGTGGGGCCAGCAACACCACCACTCCTAGGGCTATGAGAAGTATCCCTGGTACAAATGGTATACCACGCTTGGTCGACACCACGACCGAGCCGGAGAGCATGGTATGTGTAGGATTAGAACCAGACCTATGTGTGCGCATGACCTTACTGTACTCCATTCTGCTTCTGATAACCACTGCGTTGGGTGATTGCAAATGAAAAAATTACTATACCCCACTATTGGATTGAGGCAGCGAGGTCTTCTAGGGTAATATCGTCTGATTAACGCACCTCAAGGTCAACAATGTTTCAAAGCGCACACGAGTACAGAGCGAGTCAGAAGCCAATATCGATCTACACCTCCCTTGGCGGAGCCAGAATCTCTCTTAACCCCCTGGACCCCAGCCCGGTAAGCCCAAAGGTCCTAATGTATGTGTGCGGACTGACACCGCAAGACCATGCGCACATAGGGCACGGACTGATGGCCATGCGCTTTGACATGGTTAGGCGTTACCTGATGTACCGCCGACTGAACGTATTTTTCATGCAGAACGTGACCGACATCGACGACAAGATTATCGCAAAAGTTTTGCAAACTGGTGTCGATCCGCTAGCAATGACTCGCGAGTACACTGATGAATTTTATAGAGCGCTTGTTCGCCTACATGTCTTACCCGTTGATCGGCTCTCAAGGGTGACAGAGTGCGTGCCACAGATTATCTCATTCATTCAAGAGCTCATTTCGAAGGGGTTTGCCTACGCTACTGAAGACGGCAATGTGTACTTTGACGTTGCCAAAAAAGAGGATTACGGCAAACTTTCCAATCAAAACATCTCCAAACTTTTTGAGAGCGTTAGAAAAGAGGCCGAGAGAGACAAACGATCTGCTGTGGATTTTGCTCTCTGGAAGAGCGATTCAAGCACATCTCTCTCGCAGCAGTCTCCATGGAGCATTGGACGCCCTGGATGGCATATTGAATGCTCGGTCATGATCCATGAGAATTTGGGGCCACGAATCGATATACACGGCGGCGCCATAGATTTAAAATTTCCGCATCATGAAAATGAGATCGCTCAATCAGAAGCCCATTCCGGTAACGGCTTCGCCTCAATTTGGATGCACTGCGGCCTTCTCAACATAGATGGCCAAAAGATGTCTAAGTCTCTTGGCAACTTCGTGCGTATTGACCAAGGGATCGAACGCTACGGGGTAGCTCCGTTGCGATTTGCAATTGCCAGGCAGCACTACCGGTCAGCGATCGATCTCAGTGATCAGCTCATTCGTGAGACTCTTAACTCTCTGCTCGATTTTCACCGACTTTTTGATCGTGTACCCACTAGCGATTATGTGGCCTCTGCCTCTGAAATAACGGATCCGCATGCTAAAGCGATCATAGAGGATTTTGAGTCTGCCATGGACAATGACTTCAATTCGCCTGAGGCCCTTGTGGCTCTTGAAAGGGGTCGCGCAGTGGCAATCAATGAACTCGACAAACTTCCCGAGGGCACGCCCGTACCGAGCGGGTTGCAAGAGCAAGTGTACGTAATACGCTCACTAGGAGAGATTCTTGGTCTCTTTTTTGAGCCTCTCGACAACGTAGAAAGCGAAGGTCTACGTATCGCCGCCGGCACAAAAAGCAGAACTGCATTAACACCTGCTGCAGTTCGTGCACTGGTGCAGGAGCGTACAGCTGCACGCGCAGCTAAGAACTTCGCCCGTTCTGACGAACTTCGCCAGACACTCAACTCGCACGGCATCGATGTGCTGGACACAAAAGCGGGATCATCCTGGCGCTTTGCATAGATCGGTGCGTATTCGATGAACTCGCTCTCTGTTAGCACTTCCCCACCACAACGATACCGGATCGCCCTGATGGGCACTCGCGGCATACCTGCACGATACGGGGGGTTTGAAACGTTTGCGGAGCAGCTCTCCACACGACTCGTTGCCCGTGGACATCAGGTGTTAGTTTATGGTCGCTGCAAAGTATGGCAGCCGTGGGGTAGACGCGAGCCAATCGATGGTGTTGAACGGAGAGATACACCGACTATTTTCCATAAGTATCTTGAGACGCCGATTCATGCTTTCACCTCAGCGCTTGACCTGCTCGGCCAGCGCATAGACGCGATCCTACTCTGCAATGCTGCCAATGCTCCTTTTGCTCCCATACTGCTGTGCAAAAGGGTGCCGTTGTTGATTAACGTCGACGGCATAGAGCGTAACCGCGCAAAGTGGAACAAGCTCGGAAAAGCTTGGTACAGTATGGGCGAATACTGCTCGGTTCGTCTCGCGACCCGGGTAGTGTCGGACGCAAGGGTTATTGCGGAGTATTATCGGGATCAACACGGTATCGAGTCATCTGTCATTCCGTACGGAGTACATCCGGTTAGGCGTGCGGCCGGAGACACGTTGCGTTCATTCGGTTTAACCGCCGGCAGATACTTGCTTTACGTCAGCAGACTAGAGCCGGAGAACAATGCTCTCGGGGTAATCGAAGCATACGCCATGCTACAGACCGATATCCCGCTGGTTATCGTGGGTGATGCCCCATACGCGGATGACTACAAACAACGATTGCGGCACGCTGCCAATGGGAAAAAAGTTGTCTTTACTGGTTTTCAATTTGGCGCATCTTATCAAGAGTTACAGAGCAACTGCTATCTCTACATCCAGGCTACTGAGGTAGGAGGTACTCATCCAGCATTGATTGAGTCAATGTCGTACGGTAATTGTGTTATCTGCAACGGGACACCCGAAAACATTGAGGTAGTTGCCGATTCGGGTCTGGTGTTTGAGAAGAATAACTTTGCCCATCTGGCGGAGATTCTCAGGCGACTACTCGTTGAACCGCAGACGGTGGCGGACTTAGGTAGACGCGCCGAGACGCGCGCGGCGCAACACTATTCATGGGATATAGTAGTGTCTCAATACGAAGAACTAATCGGCTCTTTACTCTCGACACGACGCAAAACAAGTATACCTATCACGGAGGGGACACGTGCCTGAAGTTGCTGACCAGGTGATAGTGGTTTTTGATGGCATCTGCGGACTGTGCGACCGTTTTGTCGCCTTTGCATTACGTAATGATGTGCGTGGCGAACTGGTATTCACCTCGAGCCAATCCAGCTATGGACATGAGCTCTGCGAGCGATTAAATGTCAGCAATGAGAGCGCCCACTCAATAATTGTTGTAAGGAACGGCAATACCTTACTCAGAAGTGATGCTGTAGTAGAAATTGCCACACACCTACGCGCGCCGTACGCTTATCTTGCCTACATACGCTTAATTCCCCGACCATTACGAGATCTCGGATATCGCTTGATTGCAGCAATCCGTCGCCTAATCCCAAGAAACCACTCTGCGTGCGGACTACTACCCCCAGAGTTGCAAAAACGTATCCGCAATTAGAGTCTAACGCTGAAGGAGAAGAGATGACAGGGCGCGTTGTAATTGTAACCGGGGGTAGCAAGGGAATCGGCAAAGCGATTATCGAACAGTGCGTCGTAGATGGGTATACCGCTGTCTGCATATCGCGCTCACCTTACAGGGGACGGTACGAAGATAAGGTGGTCTGGATTGAGTGTGATCTATCTCGCCACGATGCTGCGATATACTGCTTTGAGCAGTTAGCAGCTCGTGGTCTTAGCGCAAGCTGCCTAATAAACAATGCTGGTGCGCTCGGTGGCAAAACGCTCCATGCCTTAACCACTGAGGAGATCGATCAGCAGATACAGATGAATACGCGCTTACCTATAATGATGAGTCGGGAATTTTTACTACGATTGGGAGCTGGTGCAGAGCTAAAGGATGGTGTGATTATCAATATATCTTCGGTATCAGCTCTCAACATTGCCTCGGATGTGGCCTATGCTGCTACCAAAGCATCCGTCACAGGCCTTACTCGATGTCTCGCTGCTCACTATGGGCCAAAAGTCCGAGTTAACGCTGTTGCACCTGGTTTTATTCCGACTACAGATATGGGATTACAGGTTCCAGCTGAACGTGCAAGAACCTACATCGAAAGCTCGCTGACCAAACGAGAGCTAAAGCCTCAAGCGATCGCTGATATGGTATCGTTCCTCATGAGCGATAAGGCACTCAATATTACCGGCGTGACCTACGAGGTTTGCAACGGCACTTATTTACGGTGAGCGACTATTGGCTATTTAGGACCAATGCTCCTTCAGCCGCGGCACCACATACTGCTGGAAAAAATCGAGACTCTCCGGATTTATCAGAGCAGCCCGGTTTCCTGGATCAGCTCCAGCTAGAATCCGTTTAACTGACAGCTCAGCCAGCTTTCCATTGGTAGTACGCGGCAGTTCGCGAGCTTCAAATATGAGAGCAGGGCTGTAGTATACGTTTACTTGCTTTAGGCGATCTCGAATAGCCTTCTGGTCTTCTTCGGTTAAGGACACACCTACCGGTGGCATTACGAAAAGGATTATAACCTCTCCTTGCTGCTCGTTCGGGGTGTAGCCCACCGCCATGGCCGATTCAACACACGGTAAGGCCAGCAAATGCGTGTAGATATCCGCGGTGGCGATTCTCACTCCTCCAGGTTTCAGAGTGGCATCGGAACGACCGCTAAAGACAAGCTCCCCACTGGCCAGCTCTTTTACTATATCTCCATGCCGCCAAACATTAGGAAAATCTTGAAAATAAGCTTTACGATACTGCTCGCCTTCAGGGTCAGCAATGAAGCCGATAGGCATAGATGGAGCTGGTGCCACACAAACTAACTCACCCTCTTCACCTACGACAGGCTCCCCATCTTGGTTGAAAACTTTTACATCATAACCTAGGCTCTTAGCCTGTAGGGTCCCGCGAGTAACTTCTTTGATCGGACATCCCAGAGCAAAGCAACCTATAATGTCTGTTCCACCTGAGATACTCTGAATCCAGAGGTCTTTAATATCTCTTTGAATATAGTCGAACTGTGAGGGATATAATGTAGAGCCCGTAGCTAGTATAGAGCGTAAGTTCGCTAGCGGGAATTTAGTCTTAGACATTATACGACGCCTCTCAAGCGCTCCCAGGAACGCTGCGCTAGTGCCAAAATGAGAACACGATTCGCTCTCAGCTATGCGCCATACTAGCTCACCCTCCTCCTCTAGCGGATCACCATCATAGAGGATCACGGTAGCTTTACTTGCCAAAGCGCTCACCTGCCAGTTCCACATCATCCAGCTTGTAGAGGTAAGGTACATTAGGCGGTCATCTGTTCGAATATCACAGTGCAGTCGATGCTCTTTGACATGCTCCAACAGGGTACCTCCGGCAGAGTGAACTATACCTTTTGGTTCGCCGGTAGTTCCTGATGAAAACATTATATAGAGCGGATGCGAGAAGCTTACTTGGGTAAAACCTAACGCTCTACTCGCAGCTTTTAGCGCCTGTTGATAGGACAAGATTGGCACTTCAAATGCCTTGAGCACTGTTGGTACCGGTCCATCTGGCTCTAAATAGTCGATCAGAATTACAGCCGAAATAGACGGGGCGTTTCTCAGAATATCGCAGACTACGTTTTCCGTACTGATTTTCTTACCGCGCCACAAATAACTGGAAACAGCGAATAGAAGCTTGGGCTGAACACGCTTTGCACGCGAAACGAGGCCAGTTTTCTGATAATCCGTGCCACAGCTAGACCAGGCTATACCCGAGGCTGCGCATGCAGCCATGCATGTAATCGCTTCGGGGATGTGCGGTAGGTAGGCGAATGCACGATCGCCGGCCGAACACCCGAGCGACTCTATGACCCCTTGCAACGATCCAACTGTTGTACGTAATTCATCCCATGTCAGTTCCCTGCGGAGCTGCGCTCCGCTCCAACTGATCACAGCAGGCTCTAGCCCGCTTTTGCTCAGCAAGTTCTCAGCGAAGTTGAGTTTAATGTCCGGAAACCATCGCTTAGCCAGCGGAGTTGGACCCGTACTTGGGTCGTATATGCGGGTAGCATCGCCGGAATATTTTATGCCGCTGAAAGCCAACCACTCGCGCCAGAAGTCTTGAGGCTTGGTTATCGACCACTGGTAAAGCGACTCAAAATCCGTATATTCACCGAAGCCTTTAGATTTGACAGCGGCCATGAATTGGAGGATGTCCAGTTTATCTTGGCACTCGTGATTCATGGTCCTGTTTTCAAGCCGACAACCAATTCCATCCATCCATCATTCCTGCCTCTTTTTGATATCTCACTCAAGCTCAGTTCTAGACTTTCAGTCAAAAACGCCAAAAGCCTCTGTTTTTCGATACCAAAAGGATACTAACACGGGCAAACCCCTAAGCAATAAGAGTTTGGTGGGGGGTTACTTTTACTACTATGTGTTTGTTGGCGTTGGATTACTGGCAGGCGCTGGTGCTGGGTTACTTTTTCGCTCGGGCGCTCGGGCGCTCGTGCAGGGTTACTTTTTATGAACACGCTGGTGGGGGTGCTGTCTTCTATGAACAAGCTGGCGGGAGGCACTTTCAATGCGGCCGCTGGCGGCCGCTGGTGCAGGGTTACTTTTCGGCCGCTGGTGCTGGCCGCTGATGCAGGGTTACTTTTTATGAACACCCTGGTGGGGGTGCTGTCTTCTATGAACAAGCTGGCGGGAGGCACTTTCAGGTGCAATTCGGTCTAGGTGTGCGAACGGGGATACGAACACTTTATAGCGCTTCAGATGCCACTGAGCTATTTGCATCTGCCAAGCTGAGGAAATAGTTAATCGGCGCTTTAACCAAGCGGATTTTAGCACCGCAAGAAGCATCCAAGCTCAGAGAGTGTCCAAAATGTCTCTCCGCTGCAGCTGGCTGCCAAGGCGTCGGGACCATTTTGCATAAGAAGACCTTCGGACGGCTCTAGCAAATTGGCAGACAATCCAACATTTTTGCCAAACCTACTAGGCTACCGCTATTGCACGTTTCAGAACGGCAGGCAGTATATTAGCCAACATGGGGAGACACGGGGGAAAGAGTCCAACAGGGAACCGACGACTAAAATCTCCCCGTGCCCAAGCGAGCCGAACATCTCTAGCCTGGGCTCGAAGCTGCTTGATAAATGTTATAAATGCCACGCGCACGGACACAATCCTACAGACACACCACATTCGCTGACCGAATGTAGTGGGAAAGTAAGAAACGTCTATCGGCTGCGTGATCACTTGATACTTTGTGGGCAATGCAATTCGTTCTTTTTCTCTAACCGCAGCCATCTCCTGCTCTAT
>JBKCMS010000080.1:0-25523 GCA_046300175.1 Pseudomonadota bacterium
CTTAAAGAAAATCGTCTTATACAATCGGTACTACGAGCGATTTGCTGATTTCAAAGCCGCGATTCTCAAGCTTCTTTACTAACATCAAGCAGTACCGTCCAGAGCTAGAGTCTCTGATGACATTAAAATTTCACACGCTTAGGCACATAGGAGTTTGCTGTCTTCTACGGCGCAACTTGGCTGTTCCCTTGATCTTCATGTGCCAAGATTGCGCTCGCCCTGCTATTGCGAGTGATTTTTTTCAAAAATCACTCGCGCAGGGTTTAACCAACAAACATCTTTGAGGCATGTAAAACAGCGCCTGGGGCCACCTTTACTGTAGGCGTCCGAATCTCTCCTGAAAGTCGTCCGCGGCCAGATACCTCGACTCCCTGGGTCGCGTTTACATTAGCATCAACTGTGCCAGCGACTTGAACATTTAAAGCTTTCACTACTCCACGCACCGTCCCACCGGTAGCAACGGTCACGGTGGGCGCCTCCAGGGTTCCTGTAAGAAACTCTCCCTCCACCAGCACCTGCCGATCGGACGATAGGTCCCCAGAAATCCGATAGTTACGGGGCAAAACGTACGGCCGCTGTGACGCGCGGTGGTGCACTGGCAAAAAGAATTCTCGCGTATCGGGGCTCCAAGCACTGGTCGCCGCATCGAGGTTCCGTGGACTTAGCGAGCCGGCTGAGGCTACTCTCTCAACCGCCTCGCCGGTGGTCTGCAAGCCATCGGGCCCTTGCTTAACCAAATCCGACTTAGTCAAGTCGTTACGGCTCTGGTCGCTTACTGCTTCGGTTAACTGCTGCTTTCTTTTTCGCCACACCATATCTCTGGGTTTACCTCAACACATCCCTCGACAGCAAGGAGAAACGAACTAAAATACTTCAGCGATAAAAAAAGGACTACTCTCCGAACCCTAGTTTCTGGCATCATAAGTCTGTGACAGGGCTGCTCTCAGGTATTCACCGTTCGGTAGCTGCACATTGCAAACGCTGCATACATTTTTTAGTAACGGTTTTGGAAGGGTTCATGGGTCTATCCAAGCAAGGTCTATCCGATAACTATCTCTCCAAATCAACCCTCACTCGACTGGTACTCGGTGTAGCCTTCGGTACTCTCTTAGCAACCAACTATCTGGCTTTCGCTGCAGACTC
This sequence comes from Pseudomonadota bacterium, assembly GCA_046300175.1. Taxonomy (GTDB): domain Bacteria; phylum Bdellovibrionota_C; class UBA2361; order UBA2361; family OMII01; genus OMII01. The sequence goes on from JBKCMS010000080.1 coordinate 1,144, forward strand.
ACTCGTTGATGATTTTCATAGCGATTCAGGAACACTTCTCGATGATGCAACTGTGGCCCGCTCACTTGACGTAAGGCGCCCTGAACAGCTAGCTCTTGAAGGTGGTGGGCGCATACGTGCACGTGACATAGGGAACGCCAGGCTCGACGTGGTTGATCTATCGGGCACATCTAACGGACAGTTGAAGCTGGCCAGCATGCCGAAGTTCTCTGGTAGGATCGGCGACCGACACGCCAGCATTACCCCTCGCAACAACGTCGTGTTCTATACACTAGACCCTGATTTGCAAGATTATGTATCTCGCACTGTGTCGCAGGCTGATGCGAATCATATCGCTGTTGTTGCTTTAAACCCAAAGACTGGCGCTATCCTTGCTATCGCTGGACGCTCTCCTACAATCTCAGGGATTGAGTACCACGCGGGCTTTCCTGCGGCCTCTCTTTTTAAGGTCGTCACTGCCGCTGCTGCCATTGAAGAGGCGGGCATCGCCCCTGAATCACTTATACAGTTTCGCGGTGGCACGTACACACTTAATCAGTCGAATTACATCCCCAATCCTGAGACAGACCGACGAATTATGAGTGTAGGAGAGGCTATGGGGCTCTCCTGCAATGCGGTATTTGGACACCTTGGTGTAAAGTATTTAAATGGCTCCATACTGGCCCGTTACGCCAATAAATTCGGCTTTAACCAGCCCCTAGGATTAGAGGTGCCGATGCCGTCAAGTGCCGCGCAGATACCCTCAAACGACCTCTTCGAATTGAGCCGCACCTCGGCTGGATTCGGTGAGGTTAGAATTAGCCCCGTGCACGCTGCTGCTCTTGTTGCCGGCGTTGCAAATGGCGGCCTTCTCCCACGACCGTACCTAGTCGAGAGAGTTACCGACACAGATGGAGTGGTTTTAGAGCGAACCGAACCGGAAGCGCTGCAACGGATAGTCCAACCGGACACTGCCCAAACACTAATTGAGATGATGAAATACACCACAACTGTCGGCACATCTCGGCGCGAATTCATGCGCAGCGGGCGTCCGGCTCTCGGAGATATGGAGGTTGCCGGTAAAACAGGCACCCTCACTGGTTCGAACCCTCCGGGACTTAACAATTGGTTCATCGGCGCAGCGCCGCTCAACAACCCTCAACTTGCCGTAGCCATAGTGACAGTTGGCGCCGGACCTTCCGCTAAGCCATCACGGCTAGCTCGACTAATCATGCAGCGGTATTTTAATATAGACCCAGGGCCTGAGCTGCCAGTGGTACGTAAGGGTCGAATAACCTCGAAGCACAAGCGTTTTGTGAAGTCATCTGCCTTCCGCTCGAAGAGCCTCAAGGCGGCCAAGAAAAAGGGAGCAGTTAAGAAGAAATCGGCTCCAAAGATTCATAAGAAGAAGAAAAAGAAGGCCAAAAGAGCGTAACAACAACTCTTCTCGGCGCCTTAAACTAAAGAGCTGGTGAGCATCTACAAACCCACCCTCATTTATTTTCTCAAAATAAACCCTGTACGAGTATTTTTAGAAAAAAATAACTCGCTATAGCAGCGCGGGACTGTCTAGTTGCTGATAAACGTTCAGTTACCGATACAAGCAGACCCGGTGACGGCTGAGTTGGTTTTTAACTAAGCAGGAACTTGAAAGCACTGGAGCAAGAGCTACGGCTGGAGCGCGATGCCCGCTTCTTGAGAGAGGATTAAGTGCATATTCAGGTAACATGCAATGTCACGTATAGCCTTAGCGGATTGCGGCATCTCCTGCGCCGACTTGATTTTGTCCGCTCGGAACATAGGAACTTGTTGTCTTCTACGGCACCAGTTCGGCAAGCCAAGATTGCTCTCACCCAGTGATTCTATAGCGTTCTCCAAAAGTCCGTAGCGAAATCCCGAGTTTTGGAGAATGCTATCGATTCGCGGATGCGAATCAAAACAACAACCTATAGTGATGTCCAGCAAAAGCCTTGCCAGTTTTACTGGCACGGACTTTTGCACGTCACTATAATTCATTTTTTCAAAATGAATGAGGCCGGGTTTAATCACACGCGCAGGGCTTAACTTCTACTAGGCCATAAGCGCTCTTAGCTGCGCTACAACCTTAGGTACCCCTTCAGTTGCTGTAGTTGCAATCACTCTAAACGAATCATCTGCCAGACCGCTCGGCACAGGGTCAATTACAAACTTTGTTGCTTCATACGGAACATAGTCTACTAGACTAGCCGCCGGATACACCTCAAGCGCGGTTCCCACAACGATGAAGAAATCAGCCTTTTTTGCCAAAGCGATCGCCTCATCCATATTAGGTACTGCCTCTCCAAACCACACCACGTGCGGTCGAAGCTGAGACCCCCGCTCACACTTATCACCGATTGAAATATCGCCCCGACAGTCGTAGAGAAGTTCCCCCTTCACCGTACTGCGCGCTTTAATTATCTCGCCATGCAGGTGTAAAACATGCGAGCTTCCCGCTCGTTCGTGGAGATCATCGATATTCTGGGTGATGATAGAAACAGAAAAAATATCTTCTAGCTCTCGCAACGCGTAGTGCGCCTCGTTGGGCTCTGCCATGCGCACTGCTCGTCTGCGTTCATTGTAGAAACGCAGCACCCGCGCGGGATCACGCTCCCAAGCCTCTGGTGTGGCGACATCTTTAACAGAGACACCCTCCCAAAGCCCTCCACTTCCGCGAAAGGTTCCAAGCCCACTCTCTGCACTTATTCCAGCACCTGACAGGACCACAATACGCTGATTCTTCATCGAGATCCCCCGTGCTGTTGGCCAGTTTATCCCTGCACTGCCCTACTCGACTATACTTGCTAAACGAGGTGGCTTAAGAAAAAATGCGCCAGATCCTACGCCACAGTAACTTCCTTACAGAGGTACACATCTTGGATAGCATTTAGAATGGCAACCCCTTCCTTCATCGGCTTCTGAAATGCCTTACGGCCAGAGATAAGCCCCATGCCACCAGCTCGCTTATTAATTACAGCTGTCTTCACCGCATCCTGTAGGTCGTTGGCACCAGAACCACCTCCAGAGTTAATCAGGCCCACACGTCCCATATAGCCGTTAGCAACCTGATATCTTGTGCGATCGATCACGTGATCGGTTGTTAGCTCAGTGTACATCCGCTCATCAAGTTTACCATACGACGAAGAACCCGAATTAAGAGCTTTGTACCCTCCGTTACACTCCGGCAGCTTCTGCTTGACGATATCAGCCTCAATCGTTGCACCTAGGTGATTGCCCTGCCCGGTCAGGTCCGCTGAAACTTCGTGGTTAACACCATCAACCTTGAACCCACTGTTTCGAACATAGCACCACAAGATCGTCGCCATACCGAGAGAATGCGCCTCAGAAAAGGCCTTAGACACCTCTATTATCTGTCGTCCAGATTCCGGAGAGCCAAAGTACACAGTCGCTCCTATTGCAACACATCCCTGGTTCCATGCATCACGCACCTGCGCAAACATGATCTGGTCAGCCTTATTAGGATAGGTAAGCAACTCGTTGTGATTAATTTTTAAGATGAATGGTATCTTGTGAGCATACTTGCGAGCCATTAACCCCAACCCTCCGAAGGTTGTTGCAACTGCGTTGCACCCTCCTTCAATTGCCAGTCGCACAATATTCTCTGGATCGAAGTATTGGGGGTTCTTGGCAAAAGACGCTCCTGCTGAATGCTCAATTCCCTGGTCGACCGGAAGTATAGAGAGATAGCCTGTACCACGAAGACGTCCGGTATCAAAGAGCGTCTGTAGCGACCTAAGCACCTGAACATTTCTATCGCTCTGTGCCCAGATGCGATCTACAAAATCAGCGCCTGGTAATGCTAGCGAATCGGACGGAATACCCTTGCAGGTGTGAGCTAAAAGGGTCTGTGCTTCTTTGCCAAGCAGCTCCTGGATGTGTGAATAATTCATATAACTTCTCCTACTGGTACCTTTTAGCCAACCAGAATTCTTTGGGGAAAACTATACGAGATGGGCTGCCATCGGGGCAAGAGTTGGGGAGCGCTAATCTCGCAGCAATTCGAGTACCAACCGAGGTTGTAGATTGGCCTGGGCCAGTAGGGCCGTACCGGCCTGCTGCCGAATCGATGCTTTAGACATCTCAGATGCCTCCTCAGCGACATCGGCATCCATAATTCCGGCCTCGCTCTGCTGAAAGCTCTCTCTGGCGATCCCGAGATTTTCTATCGTTGATTGAAGTCGGCTCTGAACCGCCCCGAGCGACCCTCGGCTTCGGTTGAGTCGGTCTACTGCCTCGGAGATTGCGTTAACTGCCAGTCGCGAGGCCTCTACTGATTCGCCCTCAGTTGCAGCTACCAGGGAATAGGCTGGCACCGCACTACCCGATGTGGCCAGTCCGAGATCTGCCAGAGTTGCCTGCACATTAGACATTGAGAACCACGAGAGACTACTCCCATCGAAGCCCACCTGAAAGGCGATACTAGACCCGCCCGCAAGAAGCTTGTTCCCGTCAAATTCGGTTACGGTTGCGATGCGCTCGATCTCACTCGCCAGAGCAGAGTACTCAGCTCCCATGGCTGAGCGCTGCTCCATACTGTAGGTCGATGTTGCTGATTGCTGTGCGAGCTCAAGTAGACGGTTGAGGATGTTGCCTACCTGTCCCAGCGCCATATCAGCGATAGATATAACCGATATGCCAGTAGATGCGTTGCGTATCGATACGGTCGCTACCCGCGCATCGCTGCGGAGACCTTGGGCAATACCTAAACCGGCCGCATCATCCGAGCTGCGATTCACTCGCAATCCACTCGCGAGTCTCTCAAAGCTCTGATTGAGGCGGCCGGTAGATTGTTTCAGATACCGCTGGGCATCAAGTGAGATTAGGTTTGTTCTGAGGCCCAACCCCATAATCTATACCCAAGATACTTTACGTTTATTACCTACCTAGTAACTGCAATGCTATCGCTGGCTGCTGGTTAGCTTGGGCCAGGAGCGCTGCTCCAGCTTGCTGGAGGATGTTCAACCGTGTTAACTCAGAGGCCTCACTAGCAACATCGAGGTCACGAATCTGACTCTCTGCAGCCTTGAAGTTCTCTCGTGCTACCTGCAAGTTGCTGATCGAAGCGGAAAGACGGCTCTCAAGAGCTCCAAGCCGCCCGCGATTTCTACCTACTATGGCCACCGCGTTACTAATCGCCTCGAGCGCTGACCGAGATGCATCTTGAGCCTCGGCATCAGTTGCACCTGAAATCGAGAAGGTCGATGCCGAGCTTCCGGACACCGCCATACCGATAGCTTGAAGGGTCGCATTAATGCCTGTGTAACCCAGCTGTGAGAGCGAAGAGCCATCGAAGCCAACCTGAAAAACCAGCGACTCACCGCTACTGATCAAGTTGATTCCGTTGAATGCGGTGGTCACTGCGATACGTTCAATTTCACTGGTGAGAGCCGTGAACTCGTTTTGTAGCGCCGACCTTTGCGTTGAGTCGTATACGCCGTTTGCACTCTGCTGCGCCAGCTCAGAAAGACGGTTCAAGATATTCCCGATCTGTCCAATCGCCTGCTCTGCTATAGCGATTACCGAAATACCGTCGTTCGCGTTACGAATAGCAACAGTTGCAAGTGTTGAGTCTGCTCGCAGATTTTCGGCGATCGCCAAGCCTGCTGCATCATCACTCGCTTTGTTGATCCGTAATCCGCTCGCGAGTCGCTGATAGGACTGGTTTAATCTTTCACTAGAGTTATTCACCATTCGCTGAGTAACTAGTGCTGGAAGGTTGGTACGAATATTAATTGCCATAGCTATTTCTCCTTGGCTCGGACCCTCCAGACAGCGGGGAAGCCCGTAAGCTCTCCTTTAAACTCAGGTCACATCCTTTCGACCCCAACGGCAAAGTTTGCCGTTTTCCGATGTATAGCTGGTTATGAGCAAGTAGCTTGCCAACTAGCTTTCAATGAACTTGCGGGCTTGGGCCATGACGGGAGACCCAGCACCAAATTTAGCTGTTAATTTGTCGGATTTATTGGGACAGCAGACGCCAATTTGATAAAATTCGGCGCTTTATTTGGCACTCTGGCGCTAGGCAGTATTTGTAGCCACTAGCTCTTTGGAGCGAGCAGGAAATTATCCTTTCCCTCAATTACTCGCTTAACATACTCGCGAGTCGAGCGCGGCAGCAGCGGTGCCACCTGATCGTAGTAAGCAGGATCTTTACCTAGGACCTCTGAGCGTGATTGAGCCGATGCCACACGCCCTTCCCCTGCATTAAACGCTGCTACTGCAAAGCGCTCCAACGATGCGGAATCAGCAGCTGCCACCGTTTTCAGGTTATTCGGAAGCTCCGTTGGCACTTTAAATATGTCGTGTAGGTAGCGCAGGTAGTTTGTGCCAAGCTTGATATTTAGATCAGGATTAAATGGATCGTACTTCTTAGAAACACCATCTGCTCGCGACATCAGGTGCTTACCAGTTGAATCAAGAAGCTGAAATAGCCCCTTGGAGGCGTGACCATCGTTACTAACGGCACGCACATTAAAGCTCGATTCTGCCTTGACCACTGCTTGTGTAAGCGCCGGGTCTAGGCCCGCCCCAAGGGCTGCCGATACCAGGCGGGTCTGAATCTCTTGCTTACTTAGCTGTGGCGCATTGCTGATATTTACCGAGGCCGGGACCTCTACTCGTTTGACCTCAAGAACTGTCGGAGTTTTGACCTCTTGGGCTGCGGGTGTAAGGGGTCCCGACACTTGCTGGGGCGGTGACAGCGGTTCGAGCGGGGTCATCTGAAGCTCGGTTTCCGGAAACTTAAAGCTCGCCCGGATATCATCCATGGGATCTTTAAGCGACTGACGGGGCAGGTAAAGCTCTGTTTTAGTGGGTCTTTTATCAACACTTTTTGCTGAATTTTCAGGCTCTTGTAGCAGTAGAGTGCCCAAATCCTTTTCAAAGGCGGGATCACTAGCTGATGAGCTGGGCTTAGCAGAAGCCTGTAGCAGGTTGGCTACTTCCTTGTATCGGCCGGCAAAATCTATACGCATGGTGTCCTTTTGGGTTTCCTTTCCCTATAGGGATCCTTGCAGCTGCCGTGCCAAGTTAAGCTTGATCAGAGCTGACCCCATTCGATCGGAGCTTCTCCGTGGGAAATTAGGTATTGATTGGCCTTGGAGAAATGGCCACATCCTATAAAACCGCGGTGGGCTGATAGAGGGGACGGGTGTGGGGCTTCCAAAACTAGGTGCCTGCTTCGATCGACGAATGCTGCCTTTTTCTGCGCGTAGTTACCCCACAAAAGAAACACCAGCCCCCGACGTCGCTGGTTGAGTTGTTGAATTACGTAGTCGGTGAAGCGCTCCCAGCCCTTGTTGGCATGCGATCCAGGTTTGCCCCCTTCTACGGTTAAAACAGCATTGAGAAGAAGCACCCCCTGTTTGGCCCATGATTCAAGGCACCCGTGAGGCGGTCGCTTTTTAGGATAGGCCGCCCATAGCTGAAAATCGCGCTCAAGTTCAGCAAAGATATTTATCAGCGATGGCGGAGGTGGAACGGGCTGCTGGACTGAAAATGATAGACCGTGTGCCTGATTCGGGCCATGATACGGGTCCTGGCCGATTATGACCACCTTTACCAGCTCAAATGGTGTCGACGCCAGCGCATTGAAAACCTCAGAGTTTCGGGGATAGATCACCTTTCCTTTTGCTCGCTCTCCCTCAATAAACGATAATAAATCTTGGAAATAGGGCTTTGCCCGCTCCTCTCTGAGGATATCCTTCCAGGTGACTTGGCTGTGGTCCTTAGCTGCCGAAGACATACCTAATACTCCTTAGCTTCTTCTATCTCCTCAAGAATCTGCAGATAGGACTGATAACGCCAGCGGGTGATGGCGCCACTTGCCACTGCCTCGCGAACCGCGCATGAGCTCTCCTTTACGTGCGCGCAGTCCCGGAATTTACATCCTCGAGCGGCGAATGCGATCTCCTCAAAAGCTAATGCTACGTCTGATGATGTTAAATGCGAGAGCCCAAAAAACTGTACTCCCGGAAGATCGATGATAATCTTTGGGGCTTCGGCTTCACAGGCATAAATAAATCCTCGCGGCTGTGTTGTGGTCTGTTTACCTTGACCGGTACGCTCACTTACTTCGCCAGTTCGCGTGCGAGCTCCAGGAATAAGCGCGTTGAGGATACTACTTTTGCCCACGCCTGAAACGCCGCAAAGAGCCATAATACGCAACGTTTTTGCATCAGCAAGTTTTCTCACCTGTTCTATCCCCTCTCCACTTTTGGCACTGCATTGTATTACGGAGACACCAACTGCGGCATAGGTTTCGATCATCTCGGCGATCTCACCGATTCCGAGGTCGATCTTATTAACGATCAGGGTTGTGGGTATCGATTGCACCTTACCTGCCGCCAACATGCGATCGATCGCCACGGGATTCCAGGTAGGACCAGCGGCCGTAATAACACAGAGGGCATCGATGTTTGCTCCCATACGTTTTAACGCCCCGTGAAACGTTCGGTACAGGCTCCGCACTGCTGGAGCTGCATCGGTAACAAACAGCTCTCCTTCACGATTCTTAAAGGAAACTAAATCGCCAACTACAAAGTCCAGACTCTTTGAAGAAAGTGTGCCTGTAAGAATGCGTCCTGAATCAGCGAGTACGGTCACGAACCGACGAGAAACCTCCAACACCCTTCCACTACTTACCTCATCCAGCGAGGTGTTTTTTTTTGTGCGCCTCATAGCATCTTAATCCTCTGAATCAATCGCAAATTCAGCCCCGAGTTCAGCGACTCGTAGAGTTGAGTACCTCTCGGCGAGGTATCGACCAAACTGTGCAGTATATCCATGGGTAAGAAATACCTGTTCAGCTCCTGTTGCTTGTATAATCCTTGTAAGTCCTGCGAAATCAGCGTGGTCAGAGAGAACAAACCCTCGATCAACTCCGCGCCGTCGTCGCATTCCTCCTATCGCCATCCATCCAGACACTGTTGCTGTTTGCAGGTCTCCTAAGCGAGCCAACCACGGCGTACTTAGTACCGCTGGAGGTACAAGTACCAGCGGATACTCTCCCTTAGTAAGGCTAGCGCTAGCATCAAATACTTCGCTCTGAATCCCAAGCGCTATATTCAATCGCTGTATAGCCGGGTGCACGATGACGGGTCCAATTGACCTATCTAGATGCGCCAGCACTCGCTGCGCCTTACCTAGCGAGTACGCTGCTATGACAGAGGCGTAGCCTTGTGATCTGTTACTCCGCCACCACGAATGAATCTCATCAAAGACTATCCTTTGCGGGCGCCACGAAAAAATCGGCAGACCGAAGGTACACTCAGAAATAAAGGTGTGGCATTTGACCGGCTCTATCGGTATGGAGCATCCATCATCTTCTGTCTTGTAATCGCCGCTCAAAACCCAACGCTCACCCCGAGACTCTACTAAAATCTGAGCTGAGCCTGGAACGTGTCCAGCCGGATGAAATGAAAAATTAACTCCCCTTACGTTAATCCGCTCGCCGTACTCCACTCCCTTGACCTGCTCGGGTGTGGTTCCCAGGCGCTGGTGCAGTAGCAACGCGGTTGTACGCTGAGCAATATAAGAGCTGCTACCGGGACGGGCGTGATCGGCGTGAGCATGCGTTATAAGAGCGCGCTGAACCGGCCGCCATGGATCAAGATAAACATCGGCTTGAGGGCAGTAGAGTCCGGCCGCTGTGTGCAGAAGAAGTGGCGCTTTTGTCGCTCTCATGCCCAAGTCAATTTTCGGCGGCAGACCACTTGACGACGCTCCATTTCTAGTTTATTTCTATACTCGTATGCAACACGAAATGAATCTCCACCGCACGTCACTTCCCAACACATACGCTATACCACCTTTTCTAGGGTCCCGGCCAGGAGAGACACATGAATCACTGGCGTATAGGGCGAACGTGTCTGCCGGCCGGAGATCCGTTACCCCGCTGTACCGTCTAGCCAAAATACGCTCCTCAGATAGTCATGAGGTGGTGACCCGCGCCCTGGAGGTGCTTTTAGGGGCTTTGAGAGGGGAATCTCTGGTGATTGCGATGTTGGCATACGGTCTCGGGGTCCGCGTGTCTGAGTTAAAGAGGTTGAGGCTCCGTGATATCTGTCTTAGGGACGGGAGTATCCTCATAGCTGGCTGTTGTTACACTGTCCCAGGCACTGTTCTGGAAGATTTACGGGAGCACCTTCACCAGCGGATATGCGGTCGTGAGGCCCGTCTTCCGTTTGATGATGGTGGCTCTGGCGGCTCTTGGCTATACGATGATCAACTCTTTAGCTCTCGCGCCTTTGATCTGTTGTGTGACGTTTTTCACACCGTCAAGGAGCAAACAGGTCTTTGCAGGGAGCTGGGCCTAAGAAGCGACCTTAGAATATTCTTTGACTCTGCCTTCAAAGCCCTCGCGCGAGCGCACAAGCGCCAAGCTGCCCGGTTCGGTCGGCAGAGTACTTCGGCGCTTGAACTCCTCGACAAAGGACCACGAATAGTTCGGCGTGGTCGGGGTGGAACGGTCGATTCTTATTATGTTTGGAAGGCTGCTCGGGAGCTACTTGCGGGCATCAGGTTACACCGCTGATCTGCTATCACCAAGGCGTGGGCCTTGCAGTTCACCAGCTAGTACGCTGCTAGACTTAAACTAGAACTGGTCTCATAATTAGCCATCATATTTCATGAAACTGCTTCGTGAGAGCGCCGAGAATAGTTATTTTCGGGCCCTACGGGCGAATTCAAAATCGACTTTCGGGGCGGATTCGTATCGAGATACCTTCCGGTCCGAAAATCGATGTTTGGCCAGGTGCACAATTTTGCGGGCCACCTGTGCTGTTTTAAGGATAATCAGGCTGATGAGCCCTAATCTTTGTACCAATCTATCGGCCGAATATATCCGCAATTCACCACCGTCTCCACTGCCGAGGAATCTTTATCTTGGAACAAGCACATGGACGTTCCCCGGCTGGCGTGGGGTGATCTATCACGGTGATTATAAAAGCGCTAAGGATTTCAGCCACCGCTGCCTCGAAGAGTACGCAACTATACCGTGGTTTCGAACTGCTTGTATCGATTCCCTATTCTATAACCCTCCGTCGCCGACAACTCTTGAACGATATGCCTCTCAGACACCATCAGACTTTAGCTTCGTTTCAAAGGTATGGGAGCGAATCACTGTCATCTGCTACCCCAAGCACGCACGTTATGGTCAGCTCGCAGGACAACGCAATCCTGACTTCCTGAACGCCGCGCTATTTAAGGATAGAATTCTTGCGGCATACACTCATCCTGAAGTGCAAAAACGAGCAGGGCCCTTTGTATTTCAATTTGCGCCTTTTAGTCAGTATGTGATGGCTCATGACGAATTCATACAGCGGCTCGGTGAGTTTCTTCACAAACTTCCAAAAGATTTTGAATATGCCGTTGAAGTAAGAAATACTGAAGCCCTAACCCCTGAATATTTTCGGACTCTAAACTCTAACAAAGCAACACACTGCTTTAATCACTGGAACTCAATGGTATCGATCAAAGAGCAGATGGTTGCTGCTGCACGGGCTGGAGGTTTAACAGCTGACTTCTTCGTTGCTCGATTGCTTACCCCGCTCGGTGTAACATACGAGGCTGCAGAGAAACTCTTTCAGCCGTATGATCAGATACGCCGGGTAAACCCTGAAATGCGGAATGATGTGTTATCTATTGCTAAGCGTGCTGTAATGACCAATAAACGCGCATACATTACCGCGAACAATAAAGCAGAAGGCAATTCGGCGCTCACGATGGCTTCTATAGGTGCTTTAATTTCTCAAGTGCTTCCTGGGCAACAGTAGTATCACTGAATGGATACTTGACTCCGTTGATTTCCTGGTACGGCTCGTGTCCCTTTCCTGCAATCAGCACCACATCTCCGGGGCGAGCTATCCCAATTGCATACTCGATCGCTTGGCGACGATCCATCTTGATATGCAGTCTCTCTCTTAACGGCTCAGCTACTCCAGCTAAGATCGCAGCTACAATAGCATTAGGATCTTCACTGCGAGGGTTATCGGATGTAACAACGGTTATATCAGCCAGGCGCGCCGATAGATCTCCCATTATTGGCCTTTTACCAGCGTCCCTCTCACCACCGCAGCCAAACACTGAGATCAGTCGCCCCTGGCACACTGGCCTCAAAAACATTAAGACCTTCTCTAAGGCGTCGGGCTTATGAGCGTAATCAACAAATACATTCGCTCTCGAATTCGACACAGGCTCAAGACGTCCTGGAACAACCGGCACTTGCGCTATAGCTGCTGTTATCGTAGCTGAAGCATATCCAAGCGCTCGCAGGGCCATCGCCGCAAAACCGACATTGTATGCGTTGTGGCTACCTATAAATGGCGTCACTATAGCGATCTCCTCGCCCGCAGAACGCAGGGTATATGCAAGACCAGATGCAGTAGCCTGTAATTCAACGATGCGAAAATCACTTTCGAGCGCAGAGTCCATGGTTATCGTCATCACAACAATCTCTGGATGAGCCACTCTCAACGTGGCCGCCAGCCGCGCCCCTGCTGCATCATCTATATTAACTATGGCGAAGCGCTTAGACTTAGGACTTGCCACCAGATCGGTCGTAAATAGCTCTCTTTTTGCCGCTTCATAAGCCTCCATAGTTCCGTGCAGGTCCAAGTGATCGCGGCTCAAGTTGGTGAAGATCACCCCATTCCAAGCTACATCTCGCATCCGCCTGTGCACTACACCTTGCGATGTTGCCTCGAAAACAGTTGCTTGGACTCCGGATCGCACTGCATCCGACAAAAGACGATGAAGCCTTACTGGGTCAATAGTTGTATTACCGAGCTCCCTGAGCTCCGAAGCCGGGGAGCTACCTCCTACCTTTTCTGAAGCAGAGGCTTGATCAGTAAGCGTGGCATACCCAAGCGTACCACCGAGAAAAGTCCTTGTGCCTAAAAAGTGCAGCGCGTGTGAGAGTATCCATGCTACGGATGTTTTTCCACTAGTTCCTGTTACTCCAATATTCGTTGTTACACGGCTGGGCTCTCCAAAAAACCTATGGGCCGCAAAGGATACAGCCCGCCTTATATCTCTAACTGGGAGCACCAGGCCCTTGGGAGGCAATATTAGCTCACCCTCGTAAACAACTGCGCTTGCACCCTTATCAAACGCCTCGTTAATCAAAAGTCTCGAGTCGTATCTGGCCCCCTGAATGGCGAAAAAAAGATCGCCAGGCTCAACAGTTCTAGAATCCGTTGAAATTCCGGTAACTGAGACTCGGTCTATGCGAGCACGATCAAGGATTTGCTGTGTATCGCTAGTGTGACATTCATCCGGAATCAGCGAGTCCAGCGAGAAGTTTTCTACGCTATCCTGCTCGCTCTGCCAGGCAAATATCTCTCTGTCAATAAGCCCCTCCTGCACCCTCGTAATTGGCCCGGTCAGCGACACTTCGTAGCCGGGAGAAATAGTGATATCGAGAGATCCTCCCTGCATGTGCACTGTTACATTTGAATCTACGAGTCCCAGCCTATGGCACACACAGGCGCAGGCGCTGGAGCTGGTGCCGGAAGCTAATGTATACCCTGCGCCTCTCTCCCATATCTCTATCCTAATATTTGAGCGATCAACAACGTGAACAAACTGAACATTCGTCCTGCGGGGAAAACTGGGGTGAACCTCTATGTATGGGCCAAGCCTCAAGGCGCCATCTTTGATGTCTGGGCGACCAACTACGACACAATGAGGATTGCCTACGTTCACACAATTGACAGCAATCCGCTCTCCCAGCACCTCTATCGTCTCGCCGATTACCTCGCGTGGCTCGCCTGCCATAGGTATATCAGTACTCAAAAAACTAGCCCTACCTACGTCAACTGTTATGGCACGTTGAGGATCGTGAATCTGCGCCACGATCCGGCGTTCGCCTTTGGCAAGTAGTGTAAAGGGTTCTCTCGTGACTCTGCCGACGTCAAAGAGGTAACGCGCAGCAATCCGCATCCCATTTCCACTATTTTCAGCTTCGCTGCCGTCAGGATTGAATATACGCACAATAAAGCCTGCGGGCGTTTCCTCCTCCACTAGAATTATTCCATCTGAACCGGGCCCTAAGTTGCGATCACAGATGCGCTGAATCTGCGCTTGTGTAGGCTGGGCGTTTATATGACTGCGGTCTAAGACGATATAATCGTTTCCAAGGCCGTGATATTTGAAAAATCTCATGCGTCGAAACTCCCAACGCCCTGAAGGTTGAGAGTGGCAAAGAGATCCTCAAAGGTTTCAGCTCGACGGATCTCAATTGTAGTCCCATCTGCCCGCAGCAGAACCTCTGCTGAGCGCAGTTTACCGTTATAGTTAAATCCCATTGAATGTCCGTGCGCCCCAGCATCATGAATGACCAGCAGGTCGCCCAGCTCGATCTTAGGCAGGTTCCGCTGCTTGGCGAATTTGTCATTATTTTCGCACAACGACCCAACTATATCGTATACTTCTGAGGTTGGGGCCTCCTCTTTGCCGAGTACTGTGATGTGGTGATAAGCGTCGTACATACCAGGACGCATCAGGTTAGCCATCGTAGCATCCACTCCGATGTACCTCCGGTAGGTATCTTTCGTGTGGATCGCCCGCGTAATTAGAAATCCGTAAGGACCAGTTATGTAGCGACCGCACTCCATAAAGAGTTTGGGCTGCTCTATTCCGCTATTGACCAGAGTCTCTTGAAAAACACCTTCAATAGAGCGACTTAAAGCTACAACATCGATCGGCTTATCGTCAGGCCTATACGGAATTCCAAGACCTCCCCCCATGTTAATAAAATCAAGGGATATTTCCAGCTCTTTCTTTAGTTCCAGGGCTATCTCAAGAAGCGTGCGCACGGTTTTTGGGAAGTATGACTGATCCAAATTATTCGATATCGGCATGGTGTGCAAACCAAACCGTCTAGCTCCGCAGCTACGTGCGGCTTGGTAAGCCTCAAACAGCTGCTCTCGAGTCAATCCAAATTTTGCCTCGGAGGGTAATCCGATAATACCTGAACCACCAAGCGCGTCACCTGGATTGAGTCGAAACGAGATCAGCTCTGGCATCCCTACGGACTTATGGAGGTAGTCCACGTGGGTTCGATCATCTAGATTGATTATGGCCCCTAATTCAATCGCTCGCCTGTACTCCTTTGCTGGGGTGTTGTTCGATGTGAACATGATCTCTTCACCCTTCATACCTATGACGTTGCTAAGCTCAAGCTCTGCTAGCGAGCTAGCATCCATTCCAAGCCCATGCGCTCGCAATATCTTCATCAGGTATGGGTTAGGCGCAGCTTTGACCGCATAATACTCCTTGAATCCTCTGTTCCAGGAGAACGCATTGATCAACGCCTTAGAATTCTCAACCATCTCCCGCTCGGTGTACACGTATACAGGGGTTGGGTGATCTCTCACTATCTGCTCTATCTGGGCGTAGGTGAAGGGCAAAGGCTTTTTCATAGTAAATCAGCAGTATACCGTGTACCGTCCTACCTGGAAAGTATAGCCTCTAAGCATAGCGAACAGGAGCTTTCAGAGCGCGTGATTTATGCGTACCTTATGAAACAGAACTGCACGTAGGCGTATGAGCAAAGCCAATAAAATACCAAAAGGGTTTAAAAATCACCTCCCTACAAAGACATGCCCCGTGTGTGGGCGCTTATTCGCCTGGCGCAAACGGTGGCGACTTACCTGGGAGAAGGTCTTGTACTGTAGTGAGCGCTGCCAGCGTTCCAAGGGCAGGAGAAAAGAGGATTAAATATGAAGACTAAAAAACGAATTCTACGCCTGATATTAGGCGATCAGCTTAACGGTTCCCACTCGTGGTTCAATGACTCTCCAGGGGACGCAACCTACCTACTTATGGAGGTAAGAGCTGAATCCGAGTACGCCCCACACCACATTCAGAAGGTCGTCGCCTTTTTTGCCTCGATGCGCGCATTTGCGAGTGAGCTCCGCGAAAGAGGATTTACCGTGCTCTATATATCTCTCTTAGACTCGGATAACTCTCAATCCTTAGAGGCCAATATTGAGCGGCTTATGGCCTCGGGCGAGTACTGCGCTTTCGAGTATCAGCAGCCCGACGAGTATCGTGTGGCTAAAAATCTGAATCAGGCCACCAAGAAGATCAAACATCCTGTAAGAATTGTATCGACTGAGCATTTCATGGTCGAGCCTGAGTTTTTTACTGACGTTTTTAAAGGCCACAAAAGATACGTAATGGAGAGCTTTTACCGCGCGGTCAGGTCTCGCTATAATCTCCTCATGGAGGACGGAAAGCCGCTAGGTGGCCGATGGAACTTCGATTCTGAAAATCGCAACAAGCTCCCTAAAGATTTAAACCCACCACCGCCGCTTACCTTCTCACACGACGTACAAGAACTTGTTGCCATAATTAAGAAAGCTGGCATAAAAACTATTGGAACGATCGATGATCGCACATTCTCCTGGCCCGTATGTCGTAGTGAGGCTCTCAAGGTGCTCAACTACTTCTGCAAGCATTTACTGCCGGATTTTGGGTCCTACCAAGATGCGATGCATACTGAACATCCATTTCTTTTTCATTCGCGCTTATCGTTTTCACTAAACGTTAAGCACATCTCTCCTCTTGAAGTAGTGAAAGCTGCTATTAGTGCATTTGAATCTAGCGAAGGGGCGATATCACTATCACAGGTAGAGGGCTTTGTTCGTCAGATTATCGGCTGGCGCGAGTTTATGCGCGGCGTTTACTGGGCTCATATGCCCAAGTATAAAACCCTCAATGTACTAGGGGCCGACCGCAAACTTCCCCATTTTTTTTGGGATGGCAAAACGAAAATGAACTGCGTGCATCACGCGGTGAACCAGTCATTGACCTACGGATATGCCCATCATATTCAGCGACTAATGGTCACAGGGAATTTCGCTATCATGGCTGGGATTGCTCCGAGTGAGATCAATGAATGGTATCTTGGCATTTACATCGACGCGATCGAATGGGTTCAACTTCCAAATACCCACGGAATGAGTCAGTTTGCCGACGGTGGCATAGTCGGAACCAAGCCCTATCACTCAAGTGCGCAGTACATAAACAAGATGTCGAACTATTGTGGATCGTGTTTTTATCGCTACAAGGAACGTGTCGGTGATAAGGCATGTCCGTTTAACTCGCTCTATTGGGACTTCCTAATGCGTCATGAAGATCAGCTATCCAGTAACCCGCGCATAGGTATGGGCTATCAGCTACTCAAGAAGATGTCAGCCAAGGATAAGCAGGAGTTGGCAGCGCAAGCTAAGTCTGTGCTTGAAAGGATCGAGGAGCTTTGATTGCTGGCTAACCCTGCATAATTGTTTTTTTCAAAAAGGAACGAGCCTAGCCCGGAAATTTCATGAAGCCTGCTACTACGATCGCCGATAACGGTGCTTTTTCGGTTCAAAAATCGATTTTCGGACCGGAATGTATCACGATACGATTGAAGCCCCAAAAATCGATTTTTGAATTCGCCCTACGGGCCCGAAAAATCACCATTCCCGGCGCTCTCGCGACGCAGTTTCATGAAATATCCGGGCTAGCTGGGTGATCGCAGTGCGATTCCACAGTAGCTTAATATCGCAAGACCGGTTCTAATGAAATCTGCGGACTGTATGAACTAAATCCTGTTACCACTCAAGTCATGATAAGAGCCTATTTCACCGGCGATATGTTTCGGATTGTCGCAGCCTCAACTGCCACATCGCTTTTTTTTGCTGCGCTGATTTTATTGATGCGTGTCGAGTATATTCCTGAGGGGCCAAGTCGGCGCATCTACGAGGTTACACAGTCGATACTTCAACATGCCCGAATTACTCCAGCAGGCTATTACGACATGGAGAACTTCCTACGAGAAAAAACTAGGCAGAATCAGAGCGAGATGTGGCAGGATGTGTTTTCGCTCACCAAGGGCGGCGAAGTGTTTCCCAAGCACAGCCTCTTGTCATCCATAATGCTTTTGCCGTTCGTGGCCGCTTTTGGTAAATTGGGGGTTTTGGTTGCAGCGTTACTCATCCGCGTTGGGACCGTCATCTGCATCTACAAAGTAGCATTAGCTCTTTCTCCCGGTATCACATGGGTGTTTTCTTTCGCTGCGACCGTTTTAGGAACGCAGCTCTTTTTTGCCACCGGTGGAGTGCCATACGATTCCTTAGGTGGCTTTCTCGTGATTTCAGCGGTTGCGTTAGCTACGAGGTATCCTCTGCTAGCGGGTTTCCTGGTTGGATTGTCTGTATATTGTCGTCCCACTAATGTTACCTACATCTTAGTGCCTCTGCTATTCATAGATTTAAATCGCATAATCAGAGTTATTTTCGGCGCGAGCGTCGCTGTAGGCTTTTTCCTGTTTACAAACTACCTACTCTGGGGTGGAGTATTAATCACGTCTCACCATCGAATGCCGTCATACCGTATAGGGCAACCGATCTTCACCGGAACGACCACTGATTTCAATTTGGGGGTGCTATTATCAGATTGGCCTGAGAAGTTGTTAAGTCTCGACTGCGGATTACTTCTATACAACCCTATCCTCTTTTTACTGCCGCTAGCCGGGGTGCATTTGCTAAAAGATCGAAGAAAAGTGGGGATAATGTTACTGTGCCTTACTCAGATCCTCATAGTTTTTAGCTATACCGGTTGGGATGCGTCAGTAGGAGGGAGTCGCTACTTATGCCCTACTGCGTGGCTGATGTGTGCGGTGATTATTGCCTCACTGCACGATAAATTATCATCGAAACCACGAGCTTCTGGTCCTGATACCTGTCATCAAAGCCACCAGTGAAGAAAATCTTCCTAGAGAGCTCTTCGGTGTGAGATAAATTTTTGTAACTACCCAGCAAATGCAGCGACTGTGATGTAGCATCTTGGACATGCCCCTCTTACTGAAGATCGTCACATCATAAACGGCTTTGGAGGTGCCGCGGATGCCTTGTGGCAGGCCGTGCCGAACCCCCGGGGAACCCTTTGCTAACTAGGGCACGACGTGGCTTCTCAAGGCTTTGACTGAGTAAAATCGCACAAAGCACGGATTTCTGCCCTGGCCCAGCCAAGGAGATCGCGCCCAGTTCGGGGATTTGATCACTAAGTGACTTTATAAGCCATTGATATGTCTATATTTACTTGGCTAACAAGCCGACTTAACGAGCTAGCCGCACCTACCCTGCGCTTGTTAGGCATACCAAGTAGGGGGATTGATATTAAATGTCAATTTACATTACTATTAGTCGGTCTCTCGGTGGTCGCCAGAGAGTCCAGTAAGTGCGTGCTGAGTGAGACGCTTTAAATTAAGGGAGCCGTAGAGCCACGTGTCCAGTCTTGCAGTGAGTTTGCCATATCAGGAGGTCACATCGCACCCAGTGCCGCAGTGCGCTACGGTCGACGGTGCCAGCTCCTTGCTCAGGCGCTCGGCAGCGATTTCGCTGGCTCTACACCTTATCCTTTTACTGATCGCGGTAGCGATAAATAACTGGCCAAAGTCGGCCATAGTTGGAACCCCTGTTGAGGAGGCACTCGACGTAACTATTATACCCCTTTCGGCCCTTGATACCCTGCTCCCCAAGGGAGAGCCGAATCCAACTCAAATTCCTGCTACAGAGGATGCCGTGACTCCTGCGCTTAAAAAGACTGAGGTTGCACAGGAAACCAGCCTGCCACCAAAAAAAATTGTATCTGCCAAAAGTTTAGCTCCTAAGCAGGAGACTAGAAGCAGCTCACAGCAAAACTCTCCTGCCTCCGATCAGGATGCCGATCTTGCGAGCAAGCCGCAACAATTCGGTGTTGCCAATGGTGAAGCACATTCGGCGGAGCAGGCTCGCATCAGCTATCAAGACATGGTGGCATCTCTGCTGGCACGCGCGAAGCGCTATCCCGAAAGAGCCCTCAAGCGTCGCATGACAGGCGAAGGCTCTATTCGACTCGAAATCAGCGCCGATGGGTCACTGGCTGATTTCCAGATTTTACGCTCTACGGAGGCTCCGATTCTCGATGAAGAGCTGCGAGCCATGGTCGACCGCGCTGCGCCCTTCCCTGCGTTTCCTAGCGACCTTAGAAAAAACCGTCTTGCTCTGGTAGTTCCGATCGCATTTAGGTTAGAAAGCTAGAGAGCAACGGGAATAACCGGTCACGCAGATACTTTTTATAGCTATTCTATTATTTGTTGCAGATAACTATCTCTCTTGGGAAAGTACGGTTGAGGAATCGTCGATAGCGTGTGTTGTAGGACTTCGCCAGCGCTGCAAATACTTTAGGCCTCACAGGACTTGGCTTGCTGAATATGCTTGCGTGTATTCTTGCTAACTCATCGATTGGGAACTTAGTTACTCTACAACTGCTCGGCAACGCCGCCCCTTGAGGACAGATATAAGCACCTGTTAGCCCTGCAGCCTCCGATCGGATTCGCCGAATTGCTTGGGCACCAGTGTGGAGGTACGGGCTCTTTCCGATCCTCATCCAGCGTGCGGCTGCTTTAAGCGTATTTGAGACCGAGTTGCGAAGTTCCACTACAAGCTGCTCCACCAACTGAGACGGTAGTACTTCACAACGTATTACACCCTCATCTTTACAAAGAGCCGTTGAGCCATCAACAACTGTCTCTGAACCTATGAAGCTCCATGTCAGAGGTCCAGCTGAGGTGTCATAAGGCACGACGAATTGGTTTTCTCCAGAAGCGAATAGCTGACTTGTCTCATTCGGCGCAGGAGCTCGATAGCTCGTATCGGCGATAATCTCTCCATCACTCGACCTAATGCTATTTAGAAGCAGGTCATCGTCAACGGTTTCCGGTGTGCGGTACAGCTCTGGATCTAGTCCTGTTATTGGCACCAGTGTATTCGTGCCTGCATCGTTGGCATTGCTATACTTGAACTGCACTACCGGCGTTCCCTCGATCTGAGTGCGGCAGACGCCCGCCGGCTCAATCATTGGCGTGGCGACTATAGCAGGAGCAAGTGGCGCCGCGAATTCACTCGCTGGACCAGACGCGGCAAACTTAGCGATCTGCTCATCTAGAGATGAGATCACAATATCAGAAGCGCTATCGACTTCTATGGTTGATAGCGGTCGGCCATCCTTATCAGTGCGCACTTCGTAAACCGCTATTGGAGTACTTTGCAGCTCTGCCATAACCTCAACTCTGAGACCAGGAATCGGAGTGTAAGCGTTCTCCGGGTTATCTTCGGCCACAGATGGAGTCCCATCAATTCGAACGACCTTAAAGCTTAACTGATATACCGGCGGTGTAGGTGTGTCTGTCGGTGTCGCTGTAGGAGTATCTGTGGCCGTCGATGTAGGAGTCGATGTAGGAGTTATAGTTGGCGTGCTCGTCGGCGTATTAGTAGGTGTAATTGTCGGCGTTGCACTTGGAGTCGATGTTGGCGTGTGAGTAGGTGTATCGGTAGCTGTGCTTGTTGGTGATGAAGTTGGTGTGTCTGTCGGAGTATTTGTAGCTGTGCTTGTCGGGGTAATTGTCGGAGTATCAGTCGGCGTACTCGTTGGCGTATCAGTAGGAGTATTCGTTGGTGTAGCTGTTGGTGTATGAGTAGGAGTGTTCGTAGGAGTGTCAGTTGGCGTGCTCGTTGGCGTATCAGTCGGCGTATCAGTCGGCGTATCTGTTGGAGTACTTGTCGGAGTATCTGTCGGTGTATCTGTTGGTGTGCTTGTTGGTGTGTCTGTCGGCGTAATAGTTGGCGTATCCGTCGGAGTGTAGGTAGGTGTATCTGTCGGCGTGTTAGTCGCTGTTGAGGTTGGAGATGATGTAGGCGTATCAGTCGGCGTATCAGTTGGTGTGCTAGTTGGTGTATCTGTCGGCGTGTCGGTTGCTGTAGCTGTCGGAGAGTTTGTCGGCGTATTTGTCGGTGTATCTGTCGGTGTATTTGTTGGTGTGTCTGTAGGTGTGTTTGTTGCAGTTGCTGTCGGTGTGTGCGTTGGAGTATCGGTCGGAGTATCAGTTGGTGTGCTCGTTGGTGTATTAGTTGGTGTATCTGTTGGTGTATCTGTTGGCGTGTTAGTCGGAGTTATCGTTGGTGTGTCAGTAGCCGTACTAGTTGGAGTATTTGTTGGCGTATTAGTCGGCGTATCAGTCGGTGTGTGAGTTGGTGTATCGGTTGGTGTATCCGTTGGAGTATTAGTTGGTGTATCCGTTGGTGTATCAGTCGGCGTGTCGGTTGGGGTGTGAGTTGGCGTATTAGTTGGCGTGTCGGTTGGTGTATTAGTTGGCGTATCCGTTGGTGTATCAGTCGGCGTGTCGGTTGGGGTGTGTGTTGGCGTATTAGTTGGCGTGTCGGTTGGTGTATTAGTTGGCGTATGCGTCGGTGTATGAGTCGGCGTATCGGTTGGGGTGCGTGTTGGCGTATCAGTTGGCGTGTCGGTTGGTGTATTAGTTGGTGTATCTGTCGGCGTATCAGTCGGTGTGTTTGTTGGAGTATGCGTCGGAGTATCTGTTGGCGTATCCGTCGGTGTATTAGTTGGCGTATGGGTTGGTGTATTAGTCGGCGTATCTGTTGGGGTGTGTGTTGGCGTATTAGTCGGCGTATTTGTCGGGGTATCAGTTGGGGTGTGTGTTGGCGTATTAGTCGGCGTGTCGGTTGGTGTATTAGTTGGTGTATCCGTCGGCGTGTCTGTCGGTGTGTTTGTTGGCGTATGCGTCGGAGTATCTGTTGGCGTATTCGTCGGAGTATCTGTTGGCGTATTCGTTGGTGTATCCGTTGGCGTATCGGTTGGGGTGTGTGTTGGCGTATTAGTCGGCGTGTCTGTCGGTGTATTTGTTGGTGTGTTAGTTGGTGTAATTGTTGGCGTGTCTGTGGGTGAATTGGTCGGTGTATTAGTTGGGGTATCAGTCGGAGTATCGGTTGGAGTATTTGTTGGTGTATCCGTTGGCGTATCGGTTGGGGTGTGTGTTGGCGTATTAGTCGGCGTGTCTGTCGGTGTATTTGTTGGTGTGTCTGTCGGCGTGTCTGTCGGTGTATTTGTTGGCGTATGCGTCGGAGTATCTGTTGGCGTATCTGTCGGAGTATCTGTTGGCGTATTTGTTGGTGTATCCGTTGGCGTATCGGTTGGCGTATTTGTTGGCGTATTAGTCGGAGTCTCGGTTGGCGTATCCGTAGGCGTGTTAGTTGGTGTATTCGTTGGTGTGTCTGTCGGTGAATTGGTTGGCGTATTGGTTGGAGTATCAGTCGGTGTATCGGTTGGCGTATTAGTCGGCGTGTTAGTCGGCGTATCTGTCGGTGTATGTGTCGGCGTGTGAGTTGGCGTATCTGTTGGCGTATCAGTCGGAGTATTTGTTGGCGTATCTGTTGGTGTATTAGATGGGGTATTTGTTGGTGTGTTTGTCGGTGTATCTGTCGGAGTGTTCGTTGGCGTATCCGTCGGAGTATTAGTTGGAGTATCCGTTGGTGTATTAGTCGGCGTATTAGTTGGGGTATCGGTTGGTGTATTAGTTGGCGTATCGGTCGGGGTATTAGTTGGGGTATCGGTTGGAGTATCGGTCGGAGTATTAGTTGGGGTATTTGTCGGAGTATCTGTCGGCGTATTTGTTGGTGTATTAGTCGGTGTGTCTGTCGGCGTATCCGTCGGTGTATTTGTTGGCGTATTTGTCGGTGTATCCGTCGGTGTATTTGTTGGCGTATTTGTCGGTGTATCCGTCGGCGTATCCGTCGGTGTATTAGTTGGCGTATTTGTCGGTGTATCCGTCGGTGTATTTGTTGGTGTATTAGTCGGTGTGTCTGTCGGCGTATCCGTCGGCGTATTTGTTGGCGTATTTGTCGGTGTATCCGTCGGTGTATTTGTTGGGGTGTTGGTCGGTGTATCAGTTGGCGTATCAGTTGGCGTATTTGTAGGGGTATGAGTTGGAGTATCTGTCGGCGTATTCGTTGGCGTATTCGTTGGGGTATTTGTCGGAGTATCTGTCGGTGTATCTGTTGGCGTATTGGTTGGCGTATTTGTCGGAGTATCTGTCGGTGTATTTGTTGGCGTATTGGTTGGCGTATCCGTCGGTGTATCTGTTGGCGTATTTGTTGGTGTATTTGTCGGTGTATTTGTTGGGGTGTTGGTCGGTGTATCAGTTGGTGTATCAGTTGGCGTATTTGTAGGGGTATGAGTTGGAGTATCTGTCGGCGTATCCGTCGGTGTATTCGTTGGCGTATTTGTCGGTGTATCTGTCGGTGTATTTGTAGGCGTATTTGTCGGAGTATGCGTCGGAGTATCGGTTGGCGTATTTGTCGGCGTATTTGTCGGCGTATCTGTCGGTGTATCCGTTGGCGTATTCGTTGGCGTATTTGTCGGAGTATCTGTCGGTGTATTTGTTGGCGTATTAGTTGGCGTATCCGTCGGTGTATCGGTTGGCGTATTTGTTGGCGTATTTGTCGGAGTATCTGTCGGTGTATTTGTTGGCGTATTTG
>JBKCMS010000081.1:0-5140 GCA_046300175.1 Pseudomonadota bacterium
GTAACGCCTCTCATGGCTGGTACAGGCTGGAGCATGTAACCTGAGCAACGATGACACAAGTACCTAGCTCAGAAGCGCTGAAAATCGCTACCCTTAAGGGCTCCCCGTCCTTTTCTCCTGCCCGAACCCCATATCAGACGACTCGACTCACAAGCCTTCAGGGCACCAAAAACCGATTCAATCAGGCGCTTGATGAGGAGCTTTTGGATGGATGGCGCTCCTTGGTTGATAGCGGACCGCATGCCCAACCATTTTATCAACCCGAATGGTTTAAGGCTTTCGCTGATTCTTTTGCCGCGGGTCGTGAAGTTCAGCTTCTGACGGTGCGTAACGGCGCTTCTCTGCTCGGTGTACTACCACTTATGCGCACAAACTCTTTCTTTGGTCGTATACCTGCACGAGTATTGACGGGTCTTTCGGGGATTCACTCCTGCCGTTATGACCTGATTACTGGGGGGCAAGTGCACGGTGATTTAGCTTCAGCCGCATGGCAGGTGCTAATCGAGGATCAATCCTGGGACGTGCTTGAGGCGCAGGATGTTCCCGAACGCGGGAGTTTTATCGGAATTGTCGAGTGTGCCAGACGGTCCGGATACCTAGTTGGCTCGTGGCCAACAAGAAAAAGTCCTATTTTGACTATACCTTCTTCCGCACGAACAGGTGGAGATCCGTTTCAGAACTGCCCCTCCCGATTTCGCACTTTACGTAAACGACTAAGCAGTAAACTTAAAACCTTGCACCAGCGCGGGACAGTTTCATTTTCCGTTGAAGACAGTAATCTTGAAGAGGGACTGGCGCGGTTCTTTGCGCTTGAGTCTTCGGGTTGGAAAGGGGCGAATGGAAGCGCTATCGCCTCTGATGTGCAGACCACAGCATTTTACTCATCAATAGCTAAGAGCTTCAAGGAGCGTGGGCAGCTGCGGATCTATTCGATGTGTCTCGATAATCGGCCGATCTCGATGCAGCTAGGTTTGTTAATGGACGGCGTCTATTATTCTCCAAAGGTTGCCTATGATGAGGCCTTCGCTAGCTACTCGCCTGGGCATCTGCTTGTACAACACATTATTTCAGACTTGGCTGCTAATAACGTGCGTACATTCGAATTTCTTGGTCCAAGAGCTTTCTGGAAGATGGTGTGGGCGCCAGAGTGCGTAGAGCATCGTAATTGGTACATATTTCGCCCAAATCTGAGGGGGCACGTGTTGTACTCGCTAACGATGCGCGTTGCTCCCAGGCTGCGCTCATTGCGCCATAGGGTATGGGGGGACCCGCAAGAACATTAGTTGGCACTGCTTTCAGACCTTGGTCAAAAAGGCCAAAAGGTGATGGGTAACGCTCCGAAATATGAATTTTTTTCTAGGCATGAAATTATGAAGCAGATGGCGAGGCAGCTCTTAAAACAGTTTCGTGAGGTAAGTGATGGCACACCCAGCGGGGTTTGTCGTCTTATTACCCGGCAGATATTTCGGGAGTGGTACGCATACGGACTGCGCCGCGATCTCGCAGTACCTTTAGCAACCCCTGTTGCCCGAATACCTCTGGCAATACGACCGCTTCAAGACCGGGACATCTCGTATCTCTTCTCAGATAGCAGTGATCGCCTCACCAGGCGCTCGCGGCTTGAGATACAACAGCGGATGGCCTTTCTAGCGGAGCGAGTACCAACTCCCTATGTGGCTATTGATATGAATTGCGACCGTCCGTGCTTTTTGCAGTGGTTAATTGGCGCTAAATCGAATGCCCAGATTCAGAGCTACTTTTGCGGTAGGTTCCCGCTTCTGGCTTCAGACGAGGCGTTACTTGAGTACGCGTATACACCTAGCGCTTACCGGGGCAACGGGATAATGCCATCAGCGATGGCGATGATCGCCGAGAGAGCGCAAGAGATTGGAGGGCGAAGCGTGATCACCTTTGTTTTGCGAGAGAATACAGCAGCTCTAAAAGGGTGCGCAAAAGCTGGCTTCACCCCGTATATTGTGCGCAGGGATCGGCATTACTTATTTCACCTGTTGAGGCATAGGCGCTTTTCCGTGATTGAGAGCGCAAGCGCCCGCCAGCCAAAAGAGGTCGAATCGCGCGAGTTGGTAATAGCTCAGTAGTATCTCCCTTGGCCCGGGAAGGCCCCTAGTACGCATAGAACCTGGGAGGACTTGTTTCTCGAATCGCATGGCCTTGAGTCGACATCTTGTATGTTAGATGGTGCACAAATAGGCTGAGCCTGGGGTTCGTTGTTTTTCTGTAACAGCCTAGATTTGTTCTTAATTTGGGAGTTACTGATCTTCTGGTAAACTAGAAAAAGGATTAGAGCGCCACAAAATATAAAGTTCCAAATGAGAGCTGCCGTTTAAACGAGCAGATGGTGGTGGAAAGGCGTGCTTTCTAAACGTATTCTTGACAGCCTTTTTTTGTTATTTTCACTGGCACCCCTGTGGCTTGGGGGCGGGGGCTTGCTCTCGCCTGCGCAGGCCCAAAACTATCTCCTTGGCACAGGTGCTGATGGGCAACTCACAGGATACGCACTCGTTCAGAGGGGAGATTCGGTTCAGATAGATAGTGTCGGTCAGATATCCACAACTAAAAGGGTGGGCTACCTCTTCGGTCAATTTGTGGGTGGGCCGGAGCGTGAACTTCTTCGAGTTATGAGATCCGGCAGGAGGCACTTCTCATTTAGGGTTATGGATGAGTCTGGTCAACTGCACACTCGCCGCATAAGACTCTCGAAAGCGGTGGGTGAATTGTGCTACCTGATGACCGGGTTCAATATTGACGGGAAGGGTTCGATGGACCTGGCGATAGTCGATGTATCATCTGATCATCTCTATCGGTGGTTTATTATTGATAACCCTTTGCAGGAGAACTTTAGAGAGCGTGAGTCTTTTCGGCTCGGATACAAGGGAGAGCGTATCGAGTGGGTAAAGTCGAAGGGAAGAGGAATCGAGTTCGTATCGCTTAGACAGTCGGTCGATAGACGTCGCGTTAGGTTGATGCTGCGTTCAGCTTTAGAAAAAAAGGTTAGGATTATTCGCGCAATGTGGGATTCTCCAAGCGGTCTTCTCTTGCCGGTCCGTTTTCAGGATAGTCACCTTTTTGACCCAGGAATAGGGATGTACTCTCCGGCTTTAGCGAGCCTGTATATGTTTGACCTCGAGGAGAAGCTAGTGAGATATGAGCTTCCGCAAAATCGTTGCCAAGGTTTTCAAGCAATCACCAATCTATCGAGACAGGGCGCGGTAGAAACAGTTGAGATATGTTCGGATGGCTCGTATATTCTGGCTCGCCGAGGTGAGCAACCCGGAGCTGTCGCTGATAGTGTGAGATCGTCTGGTGCCCTGCCTGAATCGGTGACTAGGTTAAGGTTAGCTGAATTAACTCGGCTGCAGACTCAAGGCGAAGCCCCTATGCCCGTCGTAAATCCTGGGTCTAGCGGAGAAGAGGCTCAGGACCCCGCTCCAGGCTCTTTTTTTCAACCGTTCCCAACCTCTACGCCCCAGCCGACGCCAACTAACACGCCTACGCCGACAGCCACTCCTTCAGGTTTATCAATCGAGGGCGCGCCTGCCATCTCTGTTGGGATTGTTAGGTCGTTAAAGCTCTTTAAGAGGATAGGTGGGGCTAGTAGCGAACTAACAGCGCAAGCGTCCTGGAGCTCTAGTGATCCCAGCGTGGCTACCATTGATGCATCGGGGAGAGTTACCGGAGTGTCTGCTGGCTCTGTTTCGATCTCTGCCTCGGTAGGAGTGGATAGTGTTTCAAAGACATTTGCAGTCGCGCAGGCAGGCTCTTTGCATAGTGGGTTTAATCAGGGCTCCTTACTGAGTTTAGCTTTCCGACAGGGCAGTGGTAATGATAGGGGCGAAGCAGTGGTAATCACCCCGCAGGATGAGATATTGGTTCTAGTAAGTTTAGCGGGCGATATCGGCCTAATGAAATTTAATTCTTCAGGAGCGCTGGTTACCAGCTTCGGTGACCAGGGTAGGGTGCTAATAAATCTCGGACAGTACGAGCATGGTAACAGCATAATTGAGCATAACGGCAAGTACTTAATCGCTGGGTTTACCGGCCCATCATTGCTAGGAGACGGTTTAATAATTCGAATAAATGAGGATGGCACGTTGGATCCAACATTTGGAACCAATGGAGTCGTGACTGTTGATGCCGGCGGCACTGCGGATGGTTTTTACGGTGTGCGCGTTGGAGCGGACGGAATGATTTACGCAGCAGGTTCAAGAAACGATGGAGAGCGGGGATTTCTAGCTAGGCTAAACCAGCAGGGCGCACTCGATCCGTCTTTTGATGGTGATGGTATCGTTTTAGGCAGCCTTGCAGGTGAGTTTGCGTATGCAACAGCCCTTGCAGACAACAAAGTAGTTGTAGGTGCCTATACTCCATTGTGGCCGCCTGATCCGGCCATAGTACGATACTTACCAAATGGAGCCCCTGATACGACATTCGGGGTAAACGGCTATTCACGTCGCAGTCTTAGCACTAATGATGATAAGGTTCGATCGCTTATGGTCGATTCACAGGGTAGGTATCTCGCTGCTGGATGGCATGTGCGGGTGTTTAATTCTAGCAGTAAGTCAGATGGTTGTGTGATCAGGTGGTTATCCTCCGGTGTGCCGGATACAACCTTCGGAGTGGGAGATTACCGCTGTATTCCATTTGGAGGATTTGAGGGTGATGAACAGGTGCGGAATATCTTTGATGGCGGGGATGATACGATTATCGCCCTGGGCAGTGGTACGGGTTCGGCAAGCTCATCAGTAAAAAGCTCTGGTGTCGCGCGGCTGCAATCAAACGGATCTTTCGACCCGAACTTCGCTACCTCTGGAATTTGGATGGAGAGTGGAATAACTGGCGGTAACGAATTAAGGGGCGGGGCTATTAATCCTAGGACAGGAGTGATGTATTTCGTTGGACAGGTTAATAACGGCGCTAGCGGGGACGACGTATTGTTGGTGGCGCTTAATTCATAGCACTACATCCAAAGCTGTAGTGCCTCAGCGGAAAATGGAAATCAGGCTATAGCTGCTTCCTTGGTAAGCGAGCAGTTAATTGCTTTGGAAGAGCGCGCGATAGAGTGTTCTCGTTCACGCTTCCTCGCAGCTCGTGCAGCTTCAAGCTTCATGTCACGAGCCTT
>JBKCMS010000082.1:0-2560 GCA_046300175.1 Pseudomonadota bacterium
GCGCTTCAGAATAGCTACCTTCTCAGCTGCCTTAAAGTATCTACGTCTTCCCTTTCTTGCCATGGTACCTTCCTTCTAAAAGGCTCAGATACCAAGTTAGCTAGCATAGCCTGGGTTCCATTTCCACCAGAGGCATTACAATTGAGATTCCCGCCCGCTTAAGAACATTTAAGAGGCTCGCACTTGATATCTCAGTAGTAGCCTTTATCCCTGGGCGCTAAGGGCATCAAATACTGGTCGGAGGTCGATCTGTATTTGCTTTGTAGATTCGAGCTCGCTCGTGCGCTTCTTCTGCTCGCGATGAGAGCAACAGAGATGCAGATATCCCAATAAATCACCGGCAAAAACGGGTTTTACCGTCTTCTGTTGAGATGTCGTTGATTCCTCTTGAACAGGTTTGCTCTGCGCAACGCGAGGAATTTGAGGATTTACTGACGATACGGATGAATCGAAGCCAGATATGTTTCCCATAATCACTAAGGCTAGCAGTGCTGCAGAAGCTAACCTAATGATTTTTGACACACTCAATAAATGGGCTCTTCGTGGAATCGAGTGGGTGCGGATGACTGCTGATGGGGCATAGCCAATTGTTTTGAGTGATAAATCACGTATTTCGGCGTGCGCGTGCATGTTCACGTCCGTAAACGCCAATCCTACCCACTCGATTCCACGATGAGCCAAAATAGAATGTAAGCAGAAATAGCGCTAGGAATACTGAGTGTTGTGCGCTTGCAGCAAGGTATTAGTATAAGTTGCTGGCGGTGTAGCGTGCTCTTCTGGCGGCTGATAAGTTCTGACTAAAGGCGCCGATCTTTTGAAGAGTCTCAATAGATTTAAAGAGTACTGTGTTAGCGCCCAAGGAGCTTGAAGCTGGATGTTTAATTCGCAGAGGTTTTATTGAACGACGGCTTTGTCGGCCCACCTGGCCACGTACCGACCGCAGTATGGAGCGATGTTCCGACTCTCCTGATTGTAAACAAGGGCACGTTAATGTCCGGTTCGTTATATGCCCCCCAGGTCCAGGGAGGGGCGCCTTCCTCGGTGCCCATGCACATGACCTGCAAGCCATTCGGCATATCGTACGCTCTTACCCTTAATCGATAGAAGATTTGTATCCCTTCCACTGAGAGAGTTCCGTCAAAGCGATCGCGGATTGGCCCATCGATGGCGAGCGTGTAGGTCGGCTGTCCTTCATCAGTGGGATCGTTATAGGTGTACGTCCCACTCCAACCCGCTGGAACCGCTGCAGCCCTCTGGTCTGGAATAGAAAAGTCCCGGTGCGCGGTCGTGGCCGCAGGAGCTAGAGCAATTTTTTCAGTAGCCTTAGTGGGCCCAACGCAGTTCTCAGATGTGCAGCTCCTGCCTCCTTTTGTTATCAGAGGTATAAGGCAGAAGATAACAAACAATACACAGAGGAATAGCAGCGTCTTTAAGGCTGTTGTGGAGATACGAGGACACGGTTTGTTATCTCGGTCAGACACTTCGGTTAGGGTATCGACCTCAACCAAGGCAAGCATCAAGAGCAGTAAGGCCGAGGGGAAGGTGACCCAGGCGCCAAATTCAAGCCCTGCGAGGTGAAGTGCTTTCCCGTCAAAAACCCCTTTCAATGGGATTGCCAAGGGGAGCGCTCCTGCAATTAGATTGTAGACGCCACGACGCCAAGCGAACAAACTCGCAATGATACTAAGCACAGCGGCACAAGGGATGCTGTATAAATAAAGTCTCATCAATAAAAACTGTAATTGGACCTCTGCTGTTTCAACGCCTGTTGGCAGATTGCGACTCCCCAGTGCGCGATTAAATGAGTCTATAGCGCTAACTACACTAAACATTTTGCCTGGGATCTCGTATCCACTGGCCGTGCCCAAAAAACCGAAATTAAACCAGGGCAGAAAGAACCCGATCGTAATTAATATGCAGAGTCCTATCTCCAGGTAGCGAATTTGCGCAGCTCCCCGTGAGGAGAGCGGGGATTGTTGGCCGTCTACCTGTAGACAGCTTGCCTTCTGCCTCGCAAACTCTTCCTCGCTCAAGAGACCCTTTTCGAAGAGGGTAGCTAAACGTTCAAGGTCGTCTATTCTGCTCATATGTAACCCAGATCTCTGAATCAGATAGCTCGCATGGTGTATGTAGACAGAGGGGCGTCCCTTTCCCTTTTTGCCATGTTCAACGTGTATTGCTAGAGTGGAAGAATGGCATTCGATAACATGTTTGCCAACCAATAAAATCCATTCTCATACTGAAGAGCCCCTACAAGTCATTTCGGGAATTGAACGCTTTCTTGAAGGTATCATTAAAAAAGAATCGCTGATGATAGGTCTTGCATACGCAGGGGAGGAACGCCCTGCTGGCACGCGGGAACCCCCCTGGCATTTTCTGCCGCGCTTCCTTGGGTGTATTGCAAGGCCTCCTGTAGTGGCTCAGCGGAAAATGGAAATCAGGCTATAGCTGCTTCCTTGGTAAGCGAGCAGTTAATTGCTTTGGAAGAGCGCGCGATAGAGTGTTCTCGTTCACGCTTCCTCGCAGCTCGTGCAGCTTCAAGCTTCATGTCACGAGCCTT
>JBKCMS010000083.1:0-11691 GCA_046300175.1 Pseudomonadota bacterium
AGTCGATGCCACTTCAGCGGTGGAGGGATGGGCTCGGAGTGGCTCTATCGTTGATGTTCTTTTGGTTGAGAAAACCAAAACGACCGTAGTGGCTGAGCATGTGCGTGTGATTTCAGCGGAGCGTTCACTATCGCCGATTGATGCAACGCGAGTAGCAGGTACTAGTGGTGGTGTTCCGAGCACTGTGACACTTCTGGTAACTCAGGAGCAGTGTTTGGCGATCAACACTGCGGTGCCACTAGGTAAGATTGCATTTGCGCTTCGCAGTGCCAAAGATGCGGAGCAGTGGCGTAGTACCCATTTTTCCTCAGATGAGCTGTCAGAGACTAAGAAACAGGTTGGAAAGGCACGCATCGGTGGAGTGGTAGCTTTTGGCTCAGGAGATGCCAGAAAACAGTATGCACTTGTTGACGGATCTTGGATACCTGCGGAAACGCTCCCGGAGGGGTTTTTCATCGGGCGTCGCTTGACAAAAGGAGCTGAAACGGATGTCCGGTAGTGAGCGACTCAGTACCTCGTCCACTAACTTGTCGCCTCTGCTGGCGCACGTTTTAGAGGATGTGCGCCGGCACTTAGCTCACACGGGTGCGGGAAAAATCGGAGCGCAACCGTACGATATTTCGCGGGCCGTAGTTGAGTCAGCTACACGTGTTGGCGTAGAGCTGTCAAGTTTTGAGCGCGATGAAATACTAACGCACCTTGAAGGCGATGCTCACACATTCGGTATATTGCAATCGCTGATCGATGACCCCAAAGTGTCGGATATTATTGTCGCTGGATTTGGCAAGGTGTCTATACAACAAGGTAGGAGGAGCTTCCGTACGCAGATTAAATTTCCTGATCAGCGGGCCTACGAGGCATACGTAGAGCGTTTGCTACATCGCGCAGGCAGTGCCTATTCGACCAAGCAACCTATAGCCGATGGTATGGTTGGTTCTCTCGTGCGTATTCATGCCGTGCACAAGTCTCTCTGTGATGACGGACCCTACCTTACTATTCGAATAAATCGCTTCACATCCGTCACGCTAGATGATCTTGAGGGTGCAGGGCTTGCACCGAGGCCAATCCTCGCTTATCTGCGGAGTATCATCGGTATTGGAAGAACTATTATGCTGGTCGGTGAGGTGGGTACGGGTAAGACGACACTTGCCCGTGCGCTTGCAGGGACGATCCCCAGCGATGAATCGGTACTTGTTATAGAAGACACTCCCGAGATTCGTCTCGACCATCCGCACGTTCGCTACATGACGACTCGCGAGGAGAATATCGAGGGTACTGGGCGGATATCTCCTGCGCAGTGTATCCGAGCCGGCATGCGAATGGCGATGAATCGCATCATCTTCGGCGAAATTCGAGACGCTGAAGCTGCGGAGGCATTTGTCGATGTATGCGCATCAGGGCACTCGGGTCTCTCAACGGTACACGGTCGGAGTGTAGTCGATGCTGTCACACGGCTTGAGCTTTTTTTAGCACGAGTGCAGAAAAATGCAGACCGTGGATTGCTGGGAGCGCAAGTGGCCACGGCAGTGCAAGTCATGGTGGTTGTCGATGTGTGCCGATATTCAGGTATCCGGCGGATCATGGAGGTGCGTGAGCTTGGCCCGGTGGCAGACGGAGTGCTAAGACAACGCGAGATATTCGCTTATCGTTTCGTCAATGGGGAGGCCCATTGGGCAGTAGTGACGCGAGTGAGTGCGTTTAGGGAGAAGCTAGAGCAGAGCCCTTTTAACTACAAACTTTCCAGTCTACCTGAAATACTTGTTCTTCCGACTGATGTCTCGTACCGCGAAGCGGCCAGCTCAATGAAGAGGTGATTATGAGGGGACTAGTAGCTGCTAATCGCACGATAGTCGCTGAACTGCTCTCGTCCTTCGAGCTGGATACCAATGAAAAGGCTGATGAATTTGAGCAGCGCTCGCCGGTTAGCAGATGTAATTCGCTCTATCGTTATGTGGGCCCGATTAATTTAAGGCGCTACGCTTTGGCAACTATTACTCTCGCCGGAGTAGTGGCTGGGAGTATCTCGGTGATCGGAGCGTTTGTGGTAATCGCACTGGGTGCAGCCTTACTAATGCTCTTCGTGCGGCGCAGGGAAAGCAAGCGTCGAGCGGCTATTGAGCGCGATCTACCTGCGTTGCTTACCTCGGTGGCGTCCTCTGTGCGCGCAGGTATCGATCCATTGCGAGCGATAGCAGATGCGCAGGATTATTTTCCACCCGATTCTCCGTTTGTGAGTGAGATTAGTCTCTTTAAACAGAGTCTCACAGCCGGTGATGATGAGTTTCAGGCGATCGAGGGGTTGCTAGTAGAGGATAGCCACCCTGATGTAGAGCTATTTAAGCGCTGTATCATACTCTCGCGAAGGCACGGTAGTTCGCTGGCTGATCCGCTTCACCGTGTTGTTCGTGTAACCCGTCAACGTCAGTCATTCAAGCGAAAAACACGCGCTGCTTTGGTGATGCACCGTATGTCAGCTGTAGGAATAGCGCTGTGTGCTCTGCTGATGGCGGTGATGCAAGTAGCTATGAATCCGCGCGGTATTTCGGCAGCGTTTCAGAGTACGGCCGGCATAGTGCTGCTTAGCCTAGGAAGCGCACTGGTAGCAGCAGGAGTATTTTGGATGCTCTGCATGGGGCGGGAGGAGAAGCTGTAGCGATGCCGTTAATTACGAGTGTATTAATAGCCCTTTGCGGGGTGCTGCTCTTGGTCGTTTCGTCTCGCTATAGTGGTGCCGACGATGGCGGCATGACGGCTGCCTTACTTTCCGATGAGCTGGTGCCCGAATCCGAGGCCCCTGCAGCGCCCTTCGCAGAGCTGCAATCCGATAAACGATTTAATCTGTGGGCAGCGCGAATCATCGGCGCCCTTATCATAGCTTTATTTTTCATAGTTTGCCGTAAGACCTCAGTAGTATCTCTTTTTTTTGCGATGGGGATTGGCGCCCTGGCAGGAGAGCTTTACACCAGTAGGCGAAGGGAAAATGAAAAAAAACTCAAGCTCAGAAGGATGGAGTTTTATCTTCCAACGGTGATGGAGCGTATCGTAATGGCCGTTGGCTCTGGACTAGATATTATTCCGGCGCTACGTGAGGCGGCACTTAGGGCGAACGATCCTGTGTCTGAATTGATGCGTTGGGTAGTGCAGCTTGCAGAGAGTGGTGTTCCGGTTGAAGCCGCTTTCGAGATGGCTGCTCAGCAGCCTCTGACACCATCGGTAAAACATGCATGTCTTCATCTAGGTCTGGCGTATCGTCAAGGTGGAGAGATAGTCCGCCCGTTAAGAGAGCTAAGCGATGCAACTCAAGTCGCCTATCAAGAGACTGTCGAAGAACAGATAGCCAGGCTGCCTGTTAAGGCGGTTCTGCCACTAGTACTTACATTTACCGGTTTGATTATCTGTTTTATTACGATACCCCTGATGCAGGTCGGATCGCTAACCAAGGAGGTTGTCAGTGCCGTGCATCAATAAGTACTTTCACCGGCTGCTGTCTAACCATGACAGCTATCTGCAAGGAGAGCGTGGATTAGCTACGCTGCTTTTTGTAACGATCGTTGTACCGCTCATGTTTGTCATGCTGACGGTAACGATCGAACTAGCGCACTTTTTTGGAATTAGAGAGGAGTTGCAGCAGGTTCTTGACCACGAAGCTCATCAAGCCTTGGTGCGAGGCTCTTCGGAGGAGGAAGTAGTGCGGGCTGTGCAAGCGCGGACGAGGAGTATAGCTGGTCTGGCACAACTTATCAGCGTACGACATTTTCGAGCGTCAGCCCGCAGTATTTTGCGAGCACGTGCGGAGTATAGCGGGGCATTTTTCCAGTTTGTTCAGGGGCTCACCGGACAAGTTGAAACCGTTCTGCCGATGGAGCTGGAGTCGCAGGTGCGAATACAGACGGCAGCAGCGCTGATCGTCCTAGACCGTGTAATAGCGCCTGCCGCCAACCCCTGTTCCGATCCCGGTTTGCAAGCGCTCGGTGATTTTGTTGAACGATTGAGGCAGATGTGGACGAGCACAGCTCAGGCAACTGTAGCGGTTGGCGTTACTCCAGGGGTCAGTATGTTAGCGCCTGGGGTTATCGCGCCGATTGAGTTGCTCACTGGAGATGGCAGTGATGCGATTCCCCGATGCCGGATTTTATCAGAAGAAAATTCACTTGGAGTATCGGTAGTTCGGGGCAGCTCGGGTATGCCAGCAGATCCGTTTGATTTGGCACACAGCCTAAAGGATTTAGCTATTTCAGAGGTTTTCATGCGAGCAAGCGAGGTGCGCACTATTGTACTCGTTTTGCGTAGAGAGCGTTACGATCAGGGGTATGGTCATAGCGTCTTTAACGTACTGCAGGAGTCGAGTCGCAACTTACCATTTCCGATCGATACTTATTTCCTGATACTCGATGACACTCAAACAATAGATAGTAAACCGCTGTCAGTTGGAATTAACGGAGGGGCTTATCGCGAACTTGGAGCGTCATTGAGTGAGTTTTCAGGGGTGCGTTTGCTAGGCGCGGTCTCGCAGGTAATAAGTGGCAGGATTGTTTTGGAGAGGTAGATTTTTGTCGCAAGGAAGTATTCAGCGCGGGTTAGTGGTGATGGAGGCGTCCGTTTGGTGCGCGCTGCTTTTACCCCTTGGATTGATAGGTGTATCCCTATGTGCACTTTTCTACGACACAAATACTATTCAAGCGCTACCCGAATCGTTTATGCGTGAGACCAAGGGTCGGGTCATGACTTGGCGATCGGATGGAGAGCACGGCTTCTTTCAAGCGGATCAACAACGCCTAGTGGCAGTGATTGAGGATTTGAGCGAAAGGGCTGCATCAACGCTACTACAGAGCTCCTTTAAACTACGGGATATCTCGGCACTAGCCTGTTTCTGGGTATACGACGTAGATGCTCAGACTGGTGAGGTTGCAGAGACTCCACAGAGTAGTGAGTGTCGTACAAGCGGTCCGCTTGCGACACAGCTGTCATTAGAGGTTTTTCATCGCAATCTTATCCTAAGGGGTGTCGCTAGGCCGCTTGAGGCAGGAGCTGAGGTGCTGGAATTTGTTCCGCGGGTAGTCCTTATTGGAGTAGCGGTTGGAGCTAGGTATCAGGGATTAGCTGAGTATTTTCGTGAACAGTTGGTTCAGCATGGGGCCGTCTGGGTTCCTCGTGGAGATGTGACGTTATGAAGAACATACTAGCGCGTATAACTAATAAATTCCGGCGGCGGCGTCTTGCAGGTGAGGATACCAGAAGACTCCCCTCGCTGGTCAAGGCGATGCGAGCGTTAGTGCCTAAGGCGGTGATGAGAGAGGTGGTGGCATCGTCACACGATCGCCGGCAGTGGGGTGTGCTGGCTGCAGCCTGGGTTGGAGTAAGCGAGCGCGAGTTTGTTAATGCTGCTGCGCGTGAACTTAGGATGCCATACCAGGACCACGTGGCAGTGCCAGATATGACTGTATTTGGTGCTAATTCCCGTCCGATGCTGGCTGCGCTGCGCAAAGTTGGTGCAACGGTTCAGCTTGAGGGACAGAGGATCGTCTGTTTTATCGCAACGGACCCGGCGGAGATTCGTGGACTCGATTTTTTTGACGGTACCCAGAACATATCGATGGCTCCGTGGACTGAGATCGCCAGGGCGCTCGATATGGCAGAGCGTTTAGTTGGTGAGGCGGAAGCTAATAACGATCGGGCCTTGACCATTAAGCGTAAAGAACTTTGCCAAAAAGTCATTAGTCTGCTGATTCAAGAGGCGCTCCAGCACGGAGCCTCAGGCCTTGAGATTCTCTCAAGTGATGGAAAGAGTCGCTACCAGTTTAGTACTGTAGAGGGGCGAGTAGCAGTGGGCGCAATTCACCCGGAGGTAGTGGAAAGTTTACTACTTCATTTACACGGAATAGATGGAGATGTGTTTGATCATGCTTCAGTCGGAAAGGTGCTGGTGCGTTCACTGGGAAGCTCCTCAAATATGAGGCTGTCGTGGAAAGCTAACGATATACCCGTAGGGATTGCATGGAGCCAAGCTGAAAGGGTGCCGGCTCCATTGCCACCTTCGGCGACAGAAGCATTGATGCCTCATACGCGGTCGATACAGGCA
This sequence comes from Pseudomonadota bacterium, assembly GCA_046300175.1. Taxonomy (GTDB): domain Bacteria; phylum Bdellovibrionota_C; class UBA2361; order UBA2361; family OMII01; genus OMII01. Next base: position 6,080 of record JBKCMS010000083.1, read on the forward strand.
GATGGCGATGATGTCGGCGACATTCCGGTCCTTGTGGTTGATGATAATCCCATGTTCTGTCGGATGGTAGAACGCCTACTCATTCGAGATGGTTTTCAAGTGTCGTTGGCTAGTAACGGGCGCGCAGCTCTAGAGCTTCTTGTTGGGCAACTAAGCGTGCTTCCAAAAGTCATAATTTGCGATCTACATATGCCTGAGATGAACGGTAAGGAGTTTGTGGAGCATCTGCGAAGCGACACTCGACTCTGTTACATTCCAGTGATCATGTTGACCTCAGATGATGGGGTTGAAGCGGAGGTGTCTGCACTCGAAACTGGTGCGGACGCTTTAGTTAGTAAGACCAAAGACTCCCGTGTGTTGTGTGCTCAGGTGGTGCGCCTAGCGAAGAAGAGATCGCTTAAGGAGGCCGCTTGAGTGAGAGATTTGCTTCAGCTTTAGGCCGAGCACTAGCATTTTGTAGTGGGATCGGCGATGGCTCACTTGAGGGGTTTGTTGATCGAGCAGCATGGGAGATACAGCACGAGTGTGCGGCTGAGTTCAGCTCGTGTGCAATTATCATCAGGCGCGGGGACGGCTCTAGCTTTGTTGGTCGTTCCAAAGAGCAGCCTACGCTGCCGGTCGAAACGCTGCTTGGTATGTTGGTGGAGGAGGGGGGAGTCAAGATTCCTTGTCGTGTTCGTGATCACGCGCTCGACACGGTTAGATTTATCGATGCTCGTTTCCGAACATCGATTGTCCTAAGATTGATAGTTCCCAAGAGCCTGCTTGCTGATGGTGAGGCCGCGATGTGGGTTGGTCTTCAAGGTTCGGCAACCCCTAGACGCATTGAGTTGGCGCAAAATGTTGCCGCAACAATATCGCAGTGGTTGGGCATATACGGGCCAGTATTAGTTGCGGTGAAGATGTTTGGTGAGCGAATCGCTGGGCTGCGTGCTCGCGTTTCCGAAATGATAGCGCTGGCTCACGATGTAAAGGCTCCTCTTGGGGCGCTCAAGTATCTTATTTCAGATGTAGCGCAGGAGTACCCGCAAATATACGAAGACTCGCAGCGCTTGCATGACGAATTATCATATATTGAGCAGCTTCTATCTGAGTGCGCTCCAGGCGGGGCAGTGACGGAGCGGACACGTAGCGGATTGAGTGATATTCCGCGAGTAGTCCGTAGAGTCTGCGATCGCTTTCGCCCTGAGGCACTTGAGCGTGGTAACTATATATCTGTTGCGATTCCAGCAGGTCTGTACGCGCAAGCACAAATATCTGAACTTGATCTTGAGCGAGTAGTTTCAAATGTTGTTGGCAATGCAGTTAGGTATTCTGGAGCGGGTCAGGTCGGTATTCATTTGCAGTTTCTTAGTGCATCTGACGGTGCGCCATCGCGCTGGGTTATCCGCGTGGTGGATCAGGGGCCAGGAATTCCACAGAGCGTTATTGATCAAGTAGCACTAGGAGGCTCGCACTCTTGCTCTGCTGACAGTAAGGGATGGGGAGTTGGGCTAGTGGCGTGCAGAGCTGCGCTATTAGCGCGAGGAGGGGAATTAGTACTTTCGGCATCACAGCACGGCTCATCTGTAGAGATTATCGTTCCAGAGGGCCAAGTGTTAACTAGACAGCTCTGGCACAGTGTTGCGGAAAGGACGGCAGAGAGCTACAGCAGCCGGTTGTCTGAGAGAGGCGATACACCGCTGCTAGTAGTCGACGACGATACGGAGCATACGGATTCTCTGGGTCGTCTGCTCGTCCGCAAGGGGATATCGGCGGAGGGTGTTTCGGCCGTTGAGCAGGCGCTTGCTGTGATCGTGCAAAGGCCGCAGGTCGCAGTTTTGTGCGATGCACACATGCCTGATGGCGGGGCAGAGCATTTGCTACAGCGTCTGGTGCAGTCAGGATGCGCGGTGCGTTTTGCCGTTATGAGCGGCGAGATTAATGATGATCTGCTTTACCGCTTTGCAGCACTAGGAGCACAAGAGTTTTTCTCTAAGCCCCTCGATGTAGATTGCCTAGTTAGTTGGCTCTCTGCTGAGCGCCAAAGCCTTACACAGGCTTAGTGAGTCTGGTGTCGATCGGCTCTCCTAGTAGAGGCGGCAGCTCCGGGTGATATTGTCGTCCGCCGTGGGAGGGGACGATCTGTTGCTTTGCTGACTGGATATCCTTTTGCAGGTGCATCAGGGCGTCGAGTACCGTTTCAGGCCGAGGTGGGCAGCCAGGTATGTACATATCAACTGGTATGATCTTGTCAATGCCAGCGACAGTTGTGTAGTTATCGTAGAAACCGCCGCTCGATGCACATGCACCGAATGCAACTACCCACTTTGGTTCGGCCATCTGCTCATATACTCGCAGAAGTACGGGCGCGAGTTTGTGGTTCACTGTTCCTACGACCCATAAAAGGTCAGCTTGACGCGGGGTAAAACGTGGCAAGGCTGCACCGAAACGGTCTGTGTCGTAGTGAGAGCAGTTAACCGACATGAACTCCATGCCGCAGCAGGCAGTAACAAATGGGTAAGAGAAAAGAGAGTATTTGCGAGCCCATGCAAGTGCGCTCTCAAGGGTGGTGGTGAGGAATCCTGAAGAGTCAGAAGGAATCATATATCGGGTCTTCTCTAAAAAAGTGTTGCTCTATCAAATATCTTAGCGCAGAGCGAGGTAACCTGCCAACACTCCCTGGTGGGGGCGATTTGGTCGATAGAACTGAGAAAAATAAGATGTATAAGGTCGACATAGCAGCTGGTAGGGTTTGGTTAAGGTACTAAGAGTGGCAGTTTAAGCCCCCGTTTGTCAGCATCATCCGCCGGATGATTTTTATCATTTGCTAAATCTCAAGCGCTTATAGGTAGATAGCGGGACAATGGAGACCCTCTGTAGAGTTGATCACCGTCGTGACTAGAGGAAGTTTTCGATGTACCGTACGGTTGCGTATGAGCAACAACCCAGCCATGACACCTCAACAGGCCGCACTCTCGGACATCCATAGGTCTGGTCTGGCGGCGTACCGTGAACTATCTGTGGGCTCCGCCGGTTGGGTTCAGTGTATTCTTAACGAGATCGTGCAGGGGTTTTGCGGCTGGGTTCCGGGGATAGTAGGCTTTGCAGCCCGCGCAGTGCTCTATCCTCTTCTTTTTAAGCGCTGTGGTCGCAGGCCTGCTATTGGACGAGGGGGGCTAATTCGAGTTCCTGGGCAGATTTCGCTTGGATCCGGGGTATTAATCGATGATTACGTTACGCTTGATGTTAGAGGCGCCGATGCAGCGATCGATATCGGAGACAGGGTTAGTATCGGACGCTTTACCACAGTAGCTGCTAAATCCGGCTCGATTAGCCTCTCTGCGGGAGCCAATATCGGATCTTACTGTCGGGTTGCGACCAATTCAAAGGTGGTGCTGGGGGAGAGTGTATTAGTCGGCGCTTACTGTTACCTCGGACCTGGAAACCACACAGAAGGAGATGGTAACGGGCCGCTGATAGCGCAACCGATGGAGATTAAGGGTGGCGTAGAGATCGGTGATCACGCTTGGCTCGGCGCACGGGTTACTGTACTCGATGGTGTGAAGATCGGTCGTCATGCAATCATAGGGGCACACTCTCTGGTGACTACCGATGTACCGGACTGGGGTGTAGCGGTCGGGACACCGGCTCGAGTGATTAAAATACGCCAAGCTCCTCAGGAGGAGTAGTTAGGTCTGCTCTATGTTCGGTAAGAAATTTGCGCTGTTTAGTGCCATAGGTGTTGTGCTGCTTCTCGGATCGCTGTTTGTGGTGCGTCGCTGGTACGTGGCCGCATTTCCAGAGCTTGAGTCTGGCATTTATACCGGCGTACTAGTCTTTAAGAATTCAAAGAAGAGCGTTCCGTGGATTGTGGTTCGTCGTCCAGGTGAGCCTAGTCTGGCTGTGGCTGTTGGATTAGTGACAGTGTCTGCGCAAAGAGTAGCGCCGGTAGATGCGCTTAGCGGTGCGCGCCAGCCGCTATTTATAGGTGGGGCCGAGGTGCGTCTGAGACTCACCGGCAGTGCATCTAAACCGGGTCGTTATGACGGTGAGTTTATTAATCCTGTGTCGCAGGATTCAGGGACGTGGTTTCTCAATAAAACAGATGTAGCAGCTCTGGCTGCTGACCAAGAAAGTGATATAGCCCGCTGGTTCTCGCTTTGGCAGGAGCTGGAACAGATTGAGGGCGAGATACAGGGTGTACAGCGCACTGTGGATGATCAAACTTCCACTATTGAGAACCTGCATCGAGCAGTCTCAGAAGGTGAGACTTTGCGTCGAACAGCAGATGTACGACTTGGGCGTACAGATTCGGAGATGGAGGCTGCCGCTGATGAACTACGGGCGAGACAACAGCGGCTTGATGGCAAATTGCGAGATTTTGACCTAACTCAGCGTATCTCAAAAGAAGGTCGGCTTGTTTTTTTGAGTCGCGAAACGATTAGCCGCGAATCACGATGGATCGAGTTAACCCTGCAAATGCTGGCGCCTGAGACATCAATCGGTTTTGATCAGGCGCTGGAGCGAGCGGAAAGGGTGCGAGGTCTCAAAGATGCGATCGCCAAAGAGCGTGAAGCTCTTGCTGCAAAGAGCACTAGATCAGCGACTTCATCGAATACACCTGCAGTTGCTTCGGAGGAGGAGTTTTATGAACGTCTCCGTTAGGTTTGTTATTCTGTATGCGCTGCTGACCCCTATCTATGCACTGGCTGAATCCAGGAGCAGAATAACACTTGTAGAGAGAGTGCCATTTAGTGGCGAAGTCCAGCAGGTGCTAATTGCTGTAATGAGCGGGCAAGCAGCTCCAGAGATTGCACAAGCAACCTGGATAGCTCCACACGCGGGCGAGGAGTATTGGTGTGTCGGGCGCGCTTCTTTTATAGAGACGAGGGAGAGGCTACAGGTGCTTGCGGTATTGATCGGAACACGCGGAGAGATTCGCTCGAGTTATCGTGAATTGGCTGCCGATGAGCTTCCACCAGCATCACGACTCTCCTTGCCGGAGTTGCGTTCCCGTTTTGTCGAGAGAAGAGGGATATATAGAAAATTACAGAGCGAAAATCAGGCTCAGCAAGAAAGGCTGCGCAGCCTTCAAAGCGATGCTGATGCGATCGCTATGGTATCGAAGATAGTGAGCGCGGAGGATGATCTGACCGAGGTCAAGACAAAGCTCCAAAGGGTAATATCAGCTGAGCAGGGGATCGATCGTCGATCTGCCCAAATCAAGACTAGACCGGTGCCATTAAATGCGCAGAAGCGTGAGTCTGAGCTCGTCGATCAGCTTAGTGAACTGTCAAAGGCTTTATCAGCGGCGGAGACGCAGGCGCTGCGGCGACTTGCAGGGGCCAAGGGCGCACTACAGGAAAAGCTTTCACTAATCGATGAAACTCGCGATGAGCACATTACGATTCTGGAAGAGGACCTGGCGCGTCTACGGCGAAGCCGGTAGCCAATTTAGGTTGCAATCGCGTTCGTACGAGATGCACTCTACGCCTTTTCCTTCCTCGTGATTTCTAATAGTCTTTAATCTTAACACGGCATATATAGCGTTCTCCAGAAGTCCGTAGCGAAATCCGGGCTTTTGGGGAACGCTATCGATTCGCGGATGCGAATCAAAACAACAACTTATA
>JBKCMS010000084.1:0-6318 GCA_046300175.1 Pseudomonadota bacterium
TACAACTCGCAACGAAAAACTCCCTGTGAACATCCAATCCAATGAACACCTGCTTACCTTCGTAACTGGTTGTTTTCATATCCCTCTCCTCTCAAAGTAATGTTTGACTCCAATCACTTCGATTACTTTCGAGTCGAGAGGGATTCCTCTATGAGGCTACATAGCAACTATCCTTTTGGGATAATCCTAAATATCGCCAGTATTACCGGCGGAGCGATCAAGAGTGGCAATCGTACGAGCCGCCCTCATTCGAGCAGCAGATACACGGCCTTCTCAAGGATTTCCTTGGTTCCAAAGATGCGCAAACGACAACATTTTCCCCGGGAAAAAACACACCACATCTGCTCGAGCAAAAAAAAGCGTGACGCGCTTTGTTTCACGTCATCAAGCCGAGTTGGTAAAGAGTCGGAAGGGCGAGCTAGAGATCAATGCGGGTATTGATCTTCTTAAAGCTCTGCTTGAGTCAGAAGTTCGCCGTGAAAGTGAGGGTGCCCGGATCCTCTCCCATGAGATTGATCGTCTAGAACGGAGAGTTAACCAGGAATCCGATGGAGTTGTTGCAGAGGTCTGGCAGAGAGATCCGTGGGTAGATCTCACCCATCAGGAGGAGTTCTACAGCTCTGCTTCGCTTCGGGGTGTCAAAAAAATGGGAAGAGACTCCAAGGGCAGACTCGGGACATTCTGCTACCTTTACAATCCGGCCATATCAACGCTCGACTTCTCGACAGTTCAGGGCCGGGTAGTCAGAGCTCGATGTGGTCTGGCTGAAGCAGCTCTCTCCGATGGGCGCAAGGTTACTGCGGTGTTTCTTGATGGAGTCGAAGGCAGTAACGTTATTCCACCACCGGTAATCTTGAAAGGTTTGAAGGAGTATGCCAGTGCGTGCAATGCGGATGCCCTTTGTATTAATGCGTTTCCGCTCAATGCTGTTCCTAAACGGTTCTCTCGATATGCTGCGACGCAGGGAGGAAAATTGTGCAGTGTCCCGCTGGAATTTCTTGACGCAACGTCACGAGAGTATCTTGATGCATTCGGCATTCCGGTTCAGCCCTTGGAGTACGCACAGCCAAAGGGGCGGGTGCTTTCCTATGTCATCGATCTGAAAGGAGCAGTGGCAGGCCAGCTCTCTCCTCCCTCGATAACAGAGCAACTTTCGACCTCACTCAGGTCGAAATTCGCATGGGGTTATTTTGGGCAGGCAATAGCGGGGGCTGCTTATCTGACTGGGAGTGCCGTTCCTTTGGCGCTGGTACCATTGGGGGCTATGGCCATTGCTGGAGCCTCCTATCAGCTGATGTTTCAGCGACGATCTCTAAAGGTTAAAGGTGAATAGCCTCAGCGTCTCTTTTCTGAATTGCGCCGCCTGGTTCTCGGGAGTAATCAGCTTATGATAGTAAAATTCCAGGGCATCGCAGAGAAGCCCGCTCTTGCCGATGAGCCGGCTCCTGATGACTTCTAATGACCGAATAGGAGTTGTGTATATGGACGGCGCCTTTCGCTACTTAGCTCTCCCCACTCATCCCTGTTGGAGCCATTGATACCCTTCACCGCAACTGAGCACTACTCATTTGACCCCATACTATGCCCTCTTAGGAGGCCTGTAGCCGGGCTACTTGTTCAGACAAGGTGTTTAGGGACTAGTGGGTCGGCGCAACGTACCTGTGCACATCGGTTGAGGGCGACCTAGCTAGTCGCTACCCGTAAGCAGCGAAAGTAGCGAATCTTGGATTTCAAGCCCGTCCACCATAGACTTCTGGAGTAGAGCTTCTCGGCGGGCTCCTGGCAATCGAACATTGTCATCAGTAAGCAGCTCTGAAATGAAAACTTCAAGTCGATTGAAATATAATCCGGTGCCTGCTAGCCCATTAGGATCAATAAAAACAAACGTATGCCCAAGTCGTGGAACGTTGCCGGAATCCACAAAAAAGCTTGACGCTTCGAACGAAAAGTTTGCACCAATCAGAGCGGATGCAAACAATTCGATCATCATCGCAAGCATGGCACCTTTCCCGCTAGTCGCTGAGCCGATAGCAAGCATTGATCCTTTGAGGGCAGCCTGCGGGTCATTGGTTGGGACACCCCTGGAGTCAACCGCCCAGCCAAGGGGGATTTGCTTGCCTAACTTTGCCGCGGCTACCAATGTTCCCCGAGTAACCTCGCTTAGGCTAAGATCAATGAGCAAAGGAGGAGCAGAGCGTCTTGGGAAGGCGGCAGCTATGGGATTAGTTCCGAATAGAGGAGAGCGCCCTCCAGCCGTGGGCATTACGGCTGGAGCATTCGAGAAGCCCAGACCGACCAACCCAGCTTCTACAGGTCTCCGCAAGTGATCAGCCATCACTCCGGCGTGATGGCTATTCACCACCGCCGACAGGCTAATCCCGAATTCTCGAGCCAGCTGAATGCCCTCATCAATAGCAAGCTCGCACGCAGGGAATGCCAGGCCGGACTGTGCGTCGACAACGACGCAGGCCTGGTTTCGCTTGGCCACTACAGGTTCAGCTTTGGCGTTAATACGGCCGTTACGAAGATGAGCAATGTACTGGGGTATTCGACTAAGGCCATGAGAAGAGAGCCCTTGACATTCCGCCAGCACCAACGCCCTTGCAGTGACTTCCGAAGCTTTTTCAGTAAAGCCCGCGCGGCGCAGAGTGGTGCTAGCGTAAAGTTGTGCATCTGAAATCGAAATCACCGCCATGCGAAAACTCTAGGATTACAGGAGACGAAAATCAATAAAAGAATCTTGTTAAACTTGCAACTCTTCAACTGATTGCTTGAAGCCATCTCCAAAGTCCCGTAAAAGCGAGGGAATATCTATAAGTTAGCAGATAGGTAATCGTGGGGTCATGAGACTTACGAAAGAGCAATGGGAATTTGTACGTAAGTAAGGGCCCGTAACTAAGCCCCCCTCAAAAAGCCGAGCTATCAACCACAGAATAGTTGCGCGTAGTACTAGGCTTTGGCTTGGGACGCCTGACGCGCCTTAGCCCATGCGTTCGGCGTCAGTTCGGATGCAGGCTTGTGGTTTAATGACCCGAGTATATCGGTGAGATACTCCTGGATATTGATACCGTTCATCTTGCAGGTACATACAAGCGAGTTAAAGATAGCGACTGTCTCGGCACCAACTTCACTCGCCGCAAAAAGCAAGTTCTTTGCTCCGAGCTTCAAGTTGCGTATCTGCTGCCCTATAATCACGTTGCTTATAGGCACTATTCCATGGTCAAGATACACCGTTAAGCCATCCCAATGGTTTATCACGTAGCTAAAAGCCTCTAACAGCTTCGACTTGGGCAACAGGCTCGCCGTCATAAAATCAGGCAACTATCCCGTACAGCTATGAAGTTTGAAGAATCATCTCGCTGCTAAATTGCTCGTTTAGGAGGCTTTTAGCTACTAAGTCAGCCGCCTAGATTTGCAAATTTTCTACTATGTACGAGTCCAAGGAGACAAGTCCAAGGAGCGGAAAAGAGGAGGGGAAAGTTGCTTAAGCGGTAAGTGGCTCCGATGGATATTCAGCAGTGCTCAAGGTGTATCGTAACTACGTATCCATGGCACGCTTGGAACGCCGATGCCAGTTCCAACACCGTTTCACGAAAAATGCGACTTAGCGAGACCAGCCTCAGATTCCTGCAGTCGACAAGCGGCGAGAAACAGAGGGCGGCCTTGGCTCGTTCATATCGCGATTGCAGCAGTACTGTAATTTTGGTATATACTAAATATGGAGTTTGAATGGGATGAAGGCAAGGCCTCAAGTAACAGACGGAAGCACGGCGTTGCTTTTGACCTTGCAGTGACGGTATTCGATGATCCATTTGCGCTCAGGGTTGATGATTTAAAACACTCAAGCACTGAAGAGCGATTCTGGTAAATTGGTGAGTCATACTCGGGTATTTTAGTGGTGGTTTTTACGGTCAGAGGTAAAGAAAGAACAGAGCGGTACGGATTGATTAGCGCCCGCAGGGCAAACAGAAAGTAAAGGGCTCTCTATGAAATCAACAAAAGAATTTCCGTTTGAGAAGGCGAGAAGGGTAACTCCTCGGGAGGTTGCCAAAGCCAGCAAAGCAATCGAAAAACTCACAGGCAAACCTCGTCCTAAGCGACCAGGTCGCCCCCCCAGGTCTAAAAAAGAGAAGTTCATACCGATCTCCATCAGGCTTCACCCGCTCGCACTTGATTGGCTCAAGAAAGAAGCAAAGAAAAGGGATGTACCTTACCAATCAATAATTAATGAGATGTTGCTTAAGTTTGCTGCTTAGATGGTGCTCCTTGCGCCCATACGCCTCGTGGTGCTATCTCTTTTTGCGTTGTTGTGGACCCTCGTTCCATGTCGTGCCCAAAACGGGGAGCGCCTTCCGCTCCGTGTCGGAGTTATCGCCCCTCTTACTGGTGTTGCTGCTGATTTTGGGCAGGCAGTTCGCAACTCGATTCAGCTTGCGCTTGAGGATAACCAGGAGCTAGCAAAGCGCGCTACGTTCATCTTCGAGGATGTCCCGTACGATGCTAAACAGGCAGTTTCAGCATTTCAGAATCTAGTTCGGGCTAAAAAAGTGGATCTGGTTTTTATCTGGGGCGTGATCTTTTGCAATCCGCTTGCACCTCTCGCCGAAGCGATGCGGATTCCGGTGGTAGTCCAGTGCGTTCATCCTGAGGCAGCTCGTGATCGGCACTACGTTATCCGCTTTATAAACGTATCAGACCAATATGCGAGTGCGACTACACGTTATCTGAAGCAGCAGCGCCTCGATCGCATAGCGGCGCTTGTCGCCGATAGTCCCTACACCGAGGAGGTCCTGGCCGCCCTGCAACGCAACCTCCAACCAGGCCAGACGCTACACGTTGTGGATCGATTCAATCAAAGTTCGATGGATTTCAGGGCAGTAATCTCGAAAATTAAACGCTCTGATGCCCAGGTTACAGCGGTTCTCTTATCCTCTGGTCAGATAGCGGCGTACTATCGTCAACGGCGAGAGCAACACGACTCAAAACCGACCTTTGGTGCTAATACTCACGGCTCGATCTCGGAGATTAAAGCGGCAGCGGGTAGTATGGACGGAGCTGTTTTTGCGGCAAACGAGGTGAGCGAGGATTTCATCAATAGATACACAAAACGGTTTGGTCATGCGAGTCAGATCGGATTTGGAGCATTAGCGTACGAATTCGCGCAATCCCTCGGCAGGATCCTTGTTCAAAACAGCCAGCTCTCAGGTGACCAGCTCATGAGCGCGTTTGAGCGGCTGCCGCGGCAGGAGAGCTCGGTAGCGGGACCGTATCAACTCCGTAACGAATTAGCGTAAGGACGTTTTTTTGATTTTCCAGTGGTTATGCAGAGAATTGAAAGAGAGGGCTTTAGAGCGCTTCAGCCTGCCGAATTGATTATGGAACGGTGAGGGTGGTAGGTTGAACTATATTGGGATCTGGAACGCAATTATTTTTGCATTTGAGTATCTCTGCGTAAACCCGTTACATTATGGGTTATTCCTGTAGGAGCAGAGGTGAACGGGCCAAGCTCGCGCCTCCTGTCGAATCCCACACAACCGAACCCAGTACGATTCCACATACCGGACACCAGCGCTAACGTAGCATAAAAATCACTCCAATTCGAGATTGTTAAACTTGTGTATTTCTGTGCTCGTTGGAGCGACGATTTTCCCCTTCAGCCGATAGCTTGGACCTTTGAAAGGGAGGACCGTGGCGCGGTCAAAGAGCCTATCAATTGCAGCTCCTGCTAGCACCGGGTCTGGGAAGACCGATCCCCACTCTGATACGTCTCTGTTAGAGGTGAGGATAAGTGCTGAGGAGTGCCTTCGCCGGTCGAGTAAATCAAATACCTCTTCTGCTATCTCGGGCTTCATCGACACGACACCCCAGTCATCTAGAATCCAGAGTCGGGCAGCCAGGATCTTTCGAAAGAGGATATCCAGAGAGTTTTTCTGTCTGGCAAGAGCTATCTGCTGGGATAGTCGTTTGACGCTAGAGCAGAAGACCCGATGTCCTCTATAGACTGCCTTGATGCCGATAGCGAGCGCTAGGTGAGTTTTGCCAGTGCCCGGCTGTCCGAGGAAGAGCGCTATCTGATTGTTATCGATAAATCGTAGAGAGGCGAGCTCCTCGATAGCGCGGCGATTGATGTCTGGATTAAACTCCCAGTCGAAGGATTCCAGCGAGGTAATCTCTGGAAACTCCGCTCGATGGATCCGACACTGCACGGCGTGCTCTCGCCGAGCGTCGATCTCATGAGACAGGAGTATTGAAAGCCACTCAAGAGGTACAGTCTTTTTCTGACTGGCAAGGGTAGCTTCCAGCTCTGCGGCTGCGGTC
>JBKCMS010000085.1:0-14802 GCA_046300175.1 Pseudomonadota bacterium
ACTTTCAGAACAAAAAGAGTGCCCAAGCTGGTAAACAGAGCTAGCGAATCAAGAGTTGTAAGCGCGTGCGCTGCCAGGATGGAGTCTCCCTCCCGCAACCTGGTCGATGAGAGGTCATTTGAGCGTCTAATGCGCTTGACCCAGCCATCTACCGATACCACTACGTGCACATCCTCCTGCACCACGTAAGCTGTCTCATCAAACTCGATATCGACGTTATCTTTGATCAACTTTGAGCGGCGCTTATCGCCAAATTTCTCTGAGATCGCCTCAAGGTCAGTACGCACGATCTCCTGGATCGCCTCTTTGCTCTTGAGTATTCGATCAATCTCCTTGACTCTCTTCTGTTTCTCAGCAAGCTCGCTGCGAATCTCGTCGATATTGGTTCGCGAGAGCTGATAAATACGCATATCAACAACTGCAAATGATTGGATCTCAGAGAGTTTAAAGCGCTCACGCAACCGCTCCGCTGCATCACTGCGGCCATCACTCTTGCGAACGATCCGAATCGCTTCATCGAGTGCATCGTAGATGATCACTAACCCTTCAAGAATATGAATCCGCTCCAGAAGCTGCTTACGCTCAAAAACCAAGCGTTTCTCAGTTACCTCCTCACGAAACCCAAGAAACTGCTGCAAGCAGCCCTTAAGAGAGAGCAATTCAGGCCTAGTTGATGCCCCTTCAGACGATGGCACTAGGGCCGTCAGATTAACGGAAAAATTGGACTCAAGCGGAGTGTTTTTGAAGAGATAGGCCATAGCTACCTCTGCATCTGCTCCTGCCGCCAGCTCAAGAACAATACGCACCTCATTGGTCGATTCATCACGCACATCGACTAGCTGCGGAACTTTGCGCTCGACAATAAGTCCCGCTATGCGCTCTACCAGAGTTGATTTGTTGACTGCGTATGGAATCGAAGTCACCACTATCACCTGCTTCCCGCGAGCCTGCTCCTCAACCTCCCATTCTCCGCGCATCCGCACCGAACCGCGGCCGGTTTCATACATCTCTACTAACTCTTTTTGCGAGTTCAAGATATTGCATCCAGTCGGAAAATCCGGACCTTTGATGATCCCCGTCAGTTTTCCAGTGGAGAGCTCCGGGTCCTTGGATAATTCGATCAACGCCTTAATGGTATCCTTGAGGTTATGCGGCGGAATACTGGTTGCCATTCCGACCGCTATTCCCGTGGCGCCATTGACTAACAAGTTTGGCACGCGACTCGGCAACACCATCGGCTCGACTACCGTTGCATCAAAATTATCGCGAAATGGCACCGTTTCTTGGTCGATCTCTCCGATTACTTCCAAAGCTAGCTCGCGCAGTTTCGCTTCTGTATAACGATAGGCCGCTGCGTTATCACCATCTAAAGAACCGAAATTTCCCTGGCCGTCCACAAGTGGATAACGCAGCGAAAAATCCTGTGCCATACGCACCATGGCTTCATAGCAGGCGATATCGCCATGTGGGTGAAAGCGCGCCAGCACCTCACCGACAACAGCTGCGGACTTACGGTGAGAGCCCGAAGGCTTTAAGTTCAGGTTCTGCAACATTGCGTAAAGGATTCGCCGCTGCACAGGTTTTAAACCGTCACGCACATCGGGAAGCGCACGCCCAGACACTACACTCAGCGCGTAGGTAAGGTATCGATCACGGGATTCCTGCTTTAAGCTCGTGGTCTGAGTCGCCATCGAAACATCCTTCACATTTTCGCTACAAAATCGCTACCAACGACTTTTTACCTGTTAATCCTTGCTACCGATACGGTGCAACTAGCACGGCACTGCGGCCTAGCTGTTTTACTATGAGCGCGCCTGTCAAGAAACCTGCTGATTGCCCTAGCGTTTTCCAGAGGTCCCGGTAGAGGGCCGCAGAAACCGCAGCGCGCCTAAAAAACTTTGAATTCTAACACCTTAACTAAGTAAGAGAAAGTACGATTGAAAGCAACAGCTCAGCTGCGCCTCTTGCCTTTACCACACCCGCCCCCATACTATCCGCTAATGCGAGTTAATCCGACAAGCTTTACACTCACTAAGAACCCGGCATTCATCGCCTTTGAAGGCATTAACGGCTGCGGTAAGACCACCCTGCACCGCCTGGTCTCGCAGCACCTTCGTGCCGCTGGTGCAGCTGTGGTCGATACCCGCGAACCCGGAGGAACCGAACTCGGCAAAGAGATTCGTAAACTGGTCCTTGAGTGGCCGGGCGAGAAAAAAAGCGACCGAGCAGAGCTGTTACTCTTTGCCGCAGACCGCGCCGAGCATGTTGATAAAGTAATCTCTCCAGCGCTCAGCAGAGGAGATACCGTTCTGTGTGACCGCTACCTGTACTCAACGATAACTTTTCAGGGTCACGGGCGCGGCATCAATCGCCAATGGATCGACCAAGCTAACGCGTTAGCAACTCAGGGCGTAGTGCCCGACCTGGTGATCTTGCTCGACATCGACCCAACTCTGGCATTACAGCGGATAGCCTCTCGTACCGGCAACGGCCGCGACTCTTTTGAGGATGAGGAACTGGAGTTCCATGCGCGCATACGCCGAGGGTTCCTTGAATGCGCTGATACTCTACCGGCGCCATTCCTGGTACTCGATGCTACGGCTTCACCAGAGCAGCTTTTTGCCCAGTGCATAACAGTCCTACAACCACTCCTTGCGTCGAAACATCGCTAGTAAAGCAACAGCGACTACCAGCATCCCGAGCATAATCGCGGGATAGCCGTAGTACCACTCAAGCTCAGGCATATACTTAAAATTCATGCCGTATACGCCAGCAACAAATGTGAGTGGAATAAAAATGCTAGACATAACTGTCAGCACCTTCATCACCTGATTAAGCTTATTACTGACACTTGAGAGATACACCTCTAACATACCTGCCACAATATCACGGAGCGTCTCAACTGTATCGATAACGTGAATAGTATGATCATATAAATCGCGTAGGTATATGCGCGTTTCCTCACGTACTAGATCGCTCTCATCACGAAGCATCGTGTTGACCACTTCACGCATGGGCCACACAGACCTGCGCAGGAAAATTAGTTCGCGTTTGAGGTGATGCACTGTGCGCAGGGTTGAAACGGTAGGGGCCTCTACCACTTCATCTTCTACCTCATCGATCTGATCGCCCAGGTCCTCCAAAACCGCGAAGTAGTTGTCAACAATCGCATCCATTAGGGCGTAGGCCAAATAATCGCTCTTCATCTTGCGAATACGGCCCTTCGACGAGGCGATCCTCTGCCTAACAGGCTCAAAAACATCCCCCTCATTCTCCAGAAACGACAGTACATACCCATCACCTATAATCAAGCTGACATGCTCTGCGACAAGCTCTTTTGCCTGCTCATCAAAGGTGATCATCTTCATGGCTACAAAGATATACTCGTCGAATTCTTCGATCTTGGGGCGCTGCTTGGTATTGGCGATATCCTCAAGCACCAATCCGTGGAGCCCAAACTTCTCGCCGATGCTGTTCAAAATCTGTTCGTCATGCACGCCATCGATTGTATACCAGGAGATGCCATCGACCTGCGTCTCACGTTCTTGATTAGATTTGCCTGGCGGCACTACCTCGTTTACCGGAACAGCTCGTCTGGTCTCGGCACCACTCGCGCTGTAGCGAATGAAGGATATAGTAACGGGCTCTAAACGCTCCTCGCCGATATACATTACTGTTCCCGGAGATGAGCCTGCTGGCTTTCCAGTGTGATCGCTGTAACGTGACATGCTAATCCCTCCCCCAGGTAAAAGCTTAGGCCGTTTGTAGTAACAAAGCCATCTGCAAAGTCCGCACCAAGTTCTTTGCAAGGCGCCATAAACAATCCAGGCCGCCCTGGGTACAGACCCGCAAACGGCCCGGTTTCCCCCCTGACTAACGCCCTTTGAAGCCTAGCAACTCCTGTGGTAAAGTGTTCGGTTACAACGAGAAAGCCCCTTGGGAGCAGCTATGGCACATTTTTCACTCGAAGAGCACGGCATCACAGTAAAGAAAGTTCACCGCAACCTGGCTCCGTGCAGACTATACGAGGAGGCCATTCTAACCGAACCCGATACCCGTATAGCTGACTCAGGGGCTCTAGTGGCCTACTCGGGAGCAAAAACCGGACGCTCACCTAAAGACAAGCGAATCGTTAAAAATGCAGCTTCGGAGAAGGATATTTGGTGGGGCAACGTAAATGTGGCGCTTGAGCCCAATATCTACGATATCAACCGCGAGCGCGCCATCGACTACCTCAATACGCGAGACACACTCTATGTCTTCGACGGTTTTGCGGGCTGGGACCCAGCTACACAGATCAAAGTTCGTGTCATCTGCTCGCGCCCCTACCACGCGCTGTTTATGCACACCATGCTGATCCGGCCGACCGAGGAGCAGCTCCAAAGCTTCGGCAAGCCGGATTTCGTTATCCTCAATGCCGGCCAATTTCCAGCTAACCGCCACACCCCAGGGATGACATCCAAAACAAGTATCGACCTTAACTTCGAGAAAGCTGAGTTGGTAATCCTCGGCACAGAGTATGCGGGTGAGATGAAGAAGGGTGTTTTTACGGTGATGAACTACCTCATGCCCAAGCGTGGCATCCTCTCAATGCACTGCTCAGCCACGGCGGATAAAGATTCCGAGCGCTCAAGTGTGCTGTTTGGACTATCAGGGACCGGCAAAACAACCCTATCTGCTGACCCCAAGCGCAGGCTTATCGGCGACGATGAGCACTGCTGGTCAGACACCGGTATTTTTAATATCGAAGGGGGATGCTATGCCAAGGCAATCGACCTCACCCCTGAAAACGAACCTGACATCTTTCAAGCCCTGCGCTTCGGTGCCGTCTTAGAAAACGTTGTGCTCGACAAGGAGAATCGCAGAGTCGATTTTCATGACACCTCGATCACCGAAAATACCCGCGGCGCGTATCCGATCGAGTTCATTCGCAACGCCAAGATTCCATGCGTAGCCGGGCATCCGACCGATATAATTTTCCTTACCTGCGACGCATTTGGAGTACTGCCGCCAGTCAGCAAGCTCTCGCGCGCTCACGCCATGTACCACTTCATTAGTGGCTACACAGCCAAGGTTGCTGGAACCGAGATGGGTGTGACAGAGCCAACTGCGACCTTCTCACCTTGCTTTGGTGGACCGTTTCTAGTTTGGCATCCGGCCAAGTACGCAGAGCTACTTGCTGAGCAGATGGCAAGGACTTCAGCTAATGTATGGCTGGTCAACACCGGCTGGAGCGGAGGTTCGTATGGTTCAGGAAAACGAATGAAACTCAGCCTCACACGAGCAATCATTGATGCCATTCACAACGGTACACTTGCCAAAGCTCCCACACAAAAGGACCCAGTATTCGGATTTGAAGTTATCACCGAATGTCCAGGCGTCCCCAGTGAGGTTCTGATCCCTAGAAATACCTGGGCCGACAAAGCAGGATATGACGCAGCAGCTAACAAGCTCGCCACTCTGTTTATCAACAACTTTAAGACCTACGCGGCAGGAGCCTCAGAGGAGGTTTGTGCGGCGGGACCCGTTGCTCGAAGCTAGCTTGGATTTCTAATAAACTTAGGTGTGAAGAAATTACCTTCTCACCATCGGAACTTGCAAAAAGAGCTGGTCAAGGGCGATCTCCTGACTCCATGTGACCGTTCCATCTTGCGCGATCGCTACCGATATTCGCGCCACCTGGTAGCTCTGAAATCCAACTAGTAGCCCAAAGAAAACTAAGTGTCCCTCTACCTTGTGATTCGCTTTATCTAAACTTTCCCAATGCGGTGCGCAGATGTTTAAAGCCAATTTATGCCACCCGTCGCGGTTCAGGCGATATCCACGAGACTCAGCATAGCTCTGTTCAATCAGAGCATCTAAAGATGCAGACGAGGCAAGCAGCGTGTACTGCGCGTTAGGACGTGAAAGCAACACCTCACAACACAGCGCCGCTAACCGTTCTGCTGAAACCTCACTTACCCTGCCCTCAGACCGCAGCAAGTGCTCCAAACCTTCCGGATGATCAGGCGCAAGGTATGTGACTTCCATCCCCCTCACGCCAAAGATACCCTGAGAACCACCACCTCGGAGCTTTTTCCAAAGAAAATCCTCTTCGGCGGTAACCCGTAGTAACAACCAGCCGCTAAATATCTTGCCATCTTCGAACTCACCAACCGATTTCAGAGCATAGCTATACCCGCGCGGTGCACCGATAAGGCGTTGAAGGATGCCATCATCCTCCTTAGGAAAGTGCTCCCGTAGGTAGCCAATAATCAAATCAGTGAGTTCGCTGCGTGTTGTCGCCATTAGGGTAATGTTCGCTCAAGGCAAAGCCTGCGCCAAGGGATGTTGTGCCGAGCCCTAGCAAGATGTGCTGTTCAACCTTCAAGCGCTCTGGACTGATACCGTAATCGTTCTCAAGTGGAAATCGCCACCCCTGAACAAATCCGGTGAGCCCTTGGGTCTTAAAGCGAGCCCAACCCTCGGCGAGCCCCTCCTCGACCCTGCGCAGAAGATGTGATTGTGAATACCCCAACAATCCGATATTGGCTCGTTCTTCCTGCCCGTAACGCAGCATGGGCGAGAAGAACCGGTGCACCTTTTCGTGCTCAAGTACACTTGAGGCCTCATCAGCAGAGAGACCTCTGCGAATTTCAATATCACCAAAACGATTGGTTGTACCGTGCACACCACTTTCCATGCCCTTTACGTCCATCGTCGTCTTAGGTGAATAAAACAACCCTTTTAACTCCCCGGCGCGCTCGTCGCTTGAACTAACGATCTCACGCCACCCGGCTTTGGCTGCGCCTGCTGCATGCCCAATCGTTTCAAGGGTATCCCTGACTCCGCTTTTCCTGAACGATTTCACCAGGTCACCGACCAGAGGCAACCATCCGGCTAAAACAAACCCCAAGTTACCCCAAGCACCCTGACGCCCCTGACGGATGTCATCAATGGCCGCCGCCGTATCGCGCGCATCGGCTACCTGGCCAACTCCAGGTAACAAACCGACCCCGACCTGAGTAACTTTCTTTACGATCGACTCATTCTCTGAGAAATCACCCGCTACCGCTCCATCGAATACCGAACGGAAAAAACCTGGCGAATCATTCCCTACTTTATCTGTCATATATCCTCTCCTCCTCTATGCCACCGGCGACTTAACCACCCGGCGCCTTATGTATATCGAAAATTAAGGAAGAAAAGTTGCCTCTAATTCCGTTCGCGAGTAACCTCAAGGAGCTGAAGATTCAACCACCCCCTAGAACGGGCTAACACATGCGTTCAACTGCCGCTGCCACCCTTAAAGAGATCACCTCTAGTGCTACCTGCCCCGCTTGCATCGTGATTACCTCCCCAGATCGTGTGCGCCGCACTCGCACACTGGAGTACCTGCTCAAACACTTTATAAAAGACCGAACCAACAAAGTGCCTAGCTTCACGTGCGGTGAAGCAGGTCGAACGAGTCCAACTGCCTTCCTACGGGACCTTGAGGAGCCTTCACTCTTTGAACCAACTAGATTTGCCGTTATTCGGGCGATTGAGACTGCAAAAGCCGCCGACGTCGAGCCGATATCTGATTTCCTGCGCAAAGGAGTGCCGGGCACCCACCTTTTCATCATCGGGGAATCGCTACCTAACACCCCTAATTTTAAAAAGACCATTGAAGCCCAAGCTACTCACCTAGCCTTTGAACAGCTCAAAGGTGCTGAGTTGCGACGCTGGGTAGAGCGTGAAGCGAAACAGAATCAGATCGAGGATGCCGATGACGCTGTGATAGAGCTTTTAATCTCATTGGGCAATGAGGAGCCGGAATCGATCGCGCAGCTAATTGAGAAATTCTCGCTATACCTGGGCGAATCGCAAGCAAGCCAAGCAGCGCTTCGCGCCCTTGAACCGGGGCGTGCACACGCCAGTGATTTTGAGTTAGCTGATACTGTACTCGGACGAAATCGCGGCGTTACCGAGGCTCTTCTGACTCAACTAATTGGGCAGGGCTCTAGCCCTTTTATGCTAATCGGATTGCTTACCAAGACCTTTACCTCGCTATTGCGAATTCGCTCTCTGCTCGACAACGGCGTTGGGCCACACGATATACGCAATAGCATGGGCCTCACCCCCTGGATTTTCTCCAAGTATCTACCACTTGCTAAACTACGCACCACAGACCAGTTATCTAAAATCATCGAGGGCCTGTTGATAGCAGACTTCCGGCTTAAGGATCGCTCTCTGGGACCCGCTGCCTTGTTTAGCTCAGTGGCTCAAGCTGCCGGAGAGAATGCATCAGCAGGAGTTCGAGGGGGTCGAGCATGATCGCATCTTTTAGTCGCCAGCTCGCAACTCTAATAGAACCTGTCTCTTCGCATCTCTTCAACCTCGCGACGAAGCTATTTTTGAGACCGGTTCTAATAATCACGATTGCTGGTTTTGTAACTACATCACACGATGCTATCGCTGAAAAACAGCTGAGCAAAAAAAAGGCCGTACAATCAAAGTCATCAGCTCGGATTAAACCTGCCAAGACCAAAACTCTGTGGCCTGCATCGCGGTTTAGAGGCTGGGACTACCTGGTAGAGAGACTTAAAGACAACGGAATAAACGAGCGAGACCTGGTAGAGATATACTCAGACCCACGTATGCCAGAGAGAACATTTGTTCCTTTCAGTGTTAAACCTCGAGAACCATCTTCGATGTACGAGGGATTCAAGAAACCACAACATCAGCAGCTTGGACTAGAGTTTCTTGGTAAATACGCCGATGAGTTTGCTGAAATGGAGCGCACCTTGCACGTGCCGAGCGAAGTCGTTGCGGCGATTATCGTTGTTGAGTCTGGCGCAGGAAGGAACACCGGCAATCACCTACTCGTCTACCGCTTATCGCGACTAGCAACTACTAATGCGCCGGACAATCTTCGCGAAAACTACGTGGCGCAAAAGAAGCTCAACCACAAGGTCGTTTTTGAAGATGTGCGCCGAAGGGGTAGGTACCTAGAGCGCACATTTCTTCCGGAAATACCTGCATTAATTACCATCGCCAAGCGAAACAAAGTCGACGTACTCTCCATGAAGGGATCCTCTGCTGGAGCGTTCGGGCTTCCGCAATTTCTGCCATCTGCCTTTCTTCGATTCGGTATAGATGGCAACAAGGACGGCATCGTCTCCTTGCATAACGAAGCGGATGCGATCTGGTCTGCTGCAAACTATCTTTCAAGCTTTGGGTATCGTCGCTCTATCCCGCTTCAGGAGAAACGTTCGATTATATGGCGCTACAATAAGAGCCCCAGCTACATCGATGCGGTACTGCATCTAGCTGAGCGCATAAAACAAGCCAGATAGCGCGATAGATTTTTAGAGCATAGTACCCGATAGCAGCAGAGCTGCGATCGTAAAGTAGAGGATCAGCCCTACCACATCGACCAAAGTGGCCACAAAAGGAGCCGATGAAGTTGCTGGGTCGAGCTTCAAGCGCTTGAGAGCTAGGGGCAACATAGAGCCTGCCAAGCTCCCGAGTGTTACCACCCCCATCAAAGAAAAGAGCACTGTTACGGCCAGCAGGAACCAGTGTGGGCCATACATATCAGAAAATTGAGCCCCGACCACTATGCGCAGAAAACCAACTGCTCCCAAAATGGTGCCAAGCGCCCAACCAGTTATTAGTTCTCGGCGCATGATAGTGAACCAATCGCGGGTACGTATCTCTCCGACTGCAAGCGCACGTATCACCAAAGTCGAGGCTTGGCTCCCTGAGTTACCCCCACTAGAGATAATCAGCGGCACAAACAGGGCCAGCACCACCGCCCGCTGAATCTCCCCCTCAAAGTTTGCCATAGCCGTGGTGGTCAACATCTCACCCACAAAGAGCACGATTAACCAGGTGGCTCGCTTGCGAATCAGTGTGGCCACTGGGGTCTTAATGTAGGCGTCTTCAAGTGCTTCACTACCTCCGAGTTTCTGAATGTCCTCGGTGACCTCTTCTTCCTGAACATCGAGAATATCATCAACCGTGACGATACCGAGCAGAACCCCATGCGCATCCACAACTGGAAGGGTGGGCCGATCGTACTTCTTAAACAGCTCGACTGCCTGCTCCTGGTCGCTCTGCACAGAGAGTGCCTCGAACTTGTAGTTCATTAGCGATGCCACCTCATCGTCGAGAGACGCCAAGAGCAGATTTTTCACCGCCACTTCATCGACCAGCACCCCTTTAGCATCAACTACGTAGAGCGTATCGAGCGAGTCGCTCTCCTGGCCGTGCGCTCTGATGTGATCAAGCACTTCGCGGACCTTCCAGTCCTCATGGATAGTAAGGTAGTCTGGCGACATAAGCCGCCCGACGCTACCTTCAGGATAGCCAAGGAGGGTCAGCGCAACATCGCGATCATCTTTCGGTAACAGAGCAAGCAACTGCCTAGCCGCCTCTGCCGGAATCTCTTCCAGCAATGCGGTACGATCGTCTGCTGCCATCTCATAGAGTAGCCGCGCGGTTTGCTTATCACCCAAGCCGTTTAAAATAGTACGCTGCAAATCTACATCAAGTTCAGCAAAGATGTCGGCAGCAACATCACGCGGGAGAATTCGGAAGATGAGAACCCGCTCCTCATCTGATAGATGCTGAAACAGCTCTGCGATCTCAACTGGAGCGCTATCGATAAGCGTATCCCGAAGAGCATGAAGCTCTCGCTGCTCAATCAGCGCTGAAACCGTTTCAACTGCAATCATCGTACTACCGTATACCCTCTAGAACCTCAGGCATCGTATCAAGAATCATGAAGTGACCACCACCCACTACTTTATGAAAAATGCTCCCCTGAATACCTCGATGGACCACTTCACCCATAGTAACTGGCACATAAGTGTCGGCATCTCCGTGCCAGATAGTCGTTGGCACTCGCACCCTTGATAAAAGCGCGCTCCAATCCGAGGTTAGGAGCATAAACTCACTCACCGCTCCCCGCACCCCCTGAGACAAGGCCTCGCGGATATTCCTGGTCAAAATCACCCCTACCTCACGACGCGCTACCACCTGGCGATCTACTTTGGGCAGAAGCACACCGAACCAGAGCATAACGATCCGCGGAAACACCCTCCAGAGCGTTGCGACCATCCAGAGTATCCCCTCTCCCAACCACGGCAAACGTCGCCCAAGCGAGAGTAGCCCTCGATTCACACGGTTCATCCCCTTTAGGCTCGCTGGCCCCATTACCGGACCCATGCCACTAACGATTGTAAGGCTTGATACCCGCCCCTGAAGCAGTGCGGCCGCGGCCACCGCCGTAGGAGTTCCCCCGGATACACCTAAAATCCCAAACTGTGCTATCCCCAAGTGATCAGCTACCAGGGCCACATCACCAGCCCAATCCTCAAAGCGCCTTCCGGAATACCACTCTGAACCGCCAAATCCAGGCCGATCCAAGGCTACCACCGTTATTCCTCGCTGTTGCGCTTCGCGGTGCGCTATTGACGCCTCGATCCTGCTGGCTGGAAATCCGTGGCTATAAAAGACCACTTTTTGCAGATTCTCTGAGCCAACTATGGTATAATTAACGACCCTACCGGTCGGGTGCCGTAATGTATTCTGACCTCGTGATAACGAGTCAGAGATACAAGGGGTTTCAGATACTGTTTTATTTTCTGGCACGGTTGTAGCTTACCAAAATACTTCACTACTCAGCAAATTCTGCGGTCGTAAGTTAAAAGGCTGGTGAGTAGTTACCAAATGTAACGGTTCAGCAGATTCTGTAACGGTAGCATTAGCCCATATTAAGGGGCGGCTTTGCGGGGCAAAGCGGGGTGGCAACATTAACTACTCACCAAATATAAGGCATCCCGGATCAGGGGATGACAAGAAAGAACGATCAACAATTAGCGCTATTTGTGGACAAAGATCGAACCATAATCTAAAAAACTGGTGAGTAATTACTTCCAAATTACGTTTTCGCTTATTTGTTATAGCGTGTCTATCGATGCAACGCTCAACTCTAATAGTCACCGCTCTCTCTTGTGAGGCTACCCCGCTTATCCAAGCATGGGAAGCCAAGCCGCTAAGAGAGCACCCCTGCGCCGAGCGTTTCCAGGTATTTCGCGCAGACGATACCTACATCGCCACAACTGGAATCGGAAAGCTTCGTGCTGCCATCGCCACTACTGCTTTGCTCACCGGACTTTTTGGAGATACAGCGCTATTTAGGGGAAGCCTGCATGGAGAAGCTGCGCCATTACTGGTCAACATCGGGATAGCCGGATCATCAGACTCAAGTCTTCCGATCGGAGAATTGACCTACTGCAATAAAGTGCGTGACGTCGCTACAAACACTCGCTTTTATCCGGATATCCTGGTGAAACACCAACTACCAGAAGTTTCGTTAGAAACTTACGACCACCCAGTTACAGAGGCGCCCGAGGCAAAGGTAGTCGTTGACATGGAGGGCTCTGGAATTATTCAAGCAGCTATCACCCTAGGAGCTCCAAGTTCCGTGTGCTTATTGAAGGTGATCTCTGATCACTGCTCAGGCAACCGCGTGACCGCTGACCAAGCAAGCCAGCTGATCTCGCTGCAAACCGATTCAATACGCAGCACAATCAGTGCCATCTGCTCAACACTCCCTGAGCCGAAGCGACTAAGCGCGGCTGATCGCAAGCTGCTTGAGAGCACCTTTACCCACGCATCGCTATCACTATCACAACGGATCGAATTACAACGTCGAGTCACTGCACTTCAAGCTCAAGGCATCGCCTGGAGCCCAACAATCGTGCGCTTTCTTGCATCTTCGGTTAGCACGAAAGAGGCTCGCAATAAAGCGTACAAAGCTCTTCTGCAAGAGCTATCTGGAGCAGTATCGCTGTGAGTCACCTACCGCATTTCTCACACATCTATATCGAAGAGAGCGCGCTGCGCTACCCGCTGACCGAAACGATCACAGCTCGCTTTCCCAAAGCGACACGAGTGATGATTAGCAATTACAAGGAGGTTTTTAATCGACCACGCCAACGCTGGGACCACCAGAAACACTCACTGAAATTGATCCTGGCAGTGCGCAATGAAGCCTTTCTGTATCCTGGAAGCGCCTTTGTTCCTAACTTTGAGCACGCATCGTTTTTTTACACCACTCCGGTGCTAAACTGCCTCTACGGCTGTGAGTACTGCTACCTTCAAGGTATGTTTCCGTCGGCGAATCTGGTTGCCTTCGTAAATCACGAAGATTTTACCCAGGCCGCAGCTCGTCTCATTCCAGGTCCAGCGCCGGCCTATCTTTGCATTTCATACGATACCGACCTGCTAGCTCTTGAAAATATCGTGGGCTACTGCGCACACTACATTGAATACGCAAAGTTAAATCCGCATGTAACCCTCGAAATTCGCACTAAGAGCGCCAATATCGAAGCGCTGCGCGAGATCGTACCAACAAAGAACGTGATACTGGCCTGGACCCTTTCGCCCCAATCAGTGATCGAACGCTATGAGCACAGCACCCCAAACCTCGCTGCTCGAATGGCTGCAATTGCCAAAGCGCACCAACGTGGATGGCGCGTTCGACTCTGTATTGATCCGATACTACGAGTGGATGCGTGGCAAAACCAATACACCGAACTTATACGTCAGATATTTTCAACCCTAACTCCAGAAAGCATTGACGACGTTTCAATCGGTGTCTTCCGCATCCCCAGCGGCTATCTGCGCGCTATGCAGGATAACAACCCAACATCAGCTTTAGTGCATTACCCCTATACCGTACGCAACCAGAGCGCTTCGTATACCCCTCTTGAGCACCAAGAGATGATCGCTGCAATTTCATCTGAACTACAACTCTACATTCCACAGGAGAAGATATGCCCCGTCCCATGGCAGTTGTGACCGGAACAAGTTCAG
Organism: Pseudomonadota bacterium; assembly: GCA_046300175.1. GTDB lineage: Bacteria > Bdellovibrionota_C > UBA2361 > UBA2361 > OMII01 > OMII01. Next base: position 13,849 of record JBKCMS010000085.1, read on the forward strand.
GCATCGGTAAGGCTATAGCTCACAAACTACTAGATAACGGCTGGGGGGTGGTCGGAATAAGCCGCAGCACACCTGATTGGCAGCACGCCGATTACCACCACGTGCCGCTTGACCTTACCGACACTCGCCGTCTTACTGAGACTATCTCAACTATCCTTGAGGAGCACGGCAAGCTTAATCTGCTGATTAACAACGCTGGAGTTGGCTATTTTGCCCCGCATGAAGAGCTCTCGATTAGACAGATAGAGGAGCTCGTTAAGCTTAATTTTCTAGCTCCCCTACTTCTCACGCGAGGTTTTCTCCGTGCACTAAAAGAGACACGTGGAACGATCATATCGATCGGCTCATTCTCGGCTCATGAAGCTAGTTCTTTCGGCGCAGCTTACGCCGCTACGAAAGCAGGCCTAGAACATTTTCAGCGGTCGCTGTTTGATGAAGTTAGAAAGAGTGGCGTTAAGGTAGCTACGATTACACCCGACATTACTCGCACTCCGTTTTATGACCACTTACACTTTTACCCAGAAGAAGACGCCTCCGTCGCAATAACCCCAGAGTGTGTTGCAGACGCCGTGATGCAGCTACTAAGTCAACGCGAAGGCACTGTAACCACCCAGATCACCCTCCGACCTGAGCGCTTGCAATTAGGTAAGCGGCGGCGGGTGTAGCGATGCACCCTGAAATTTCACAATCTCGGCACTTAAGAGTTTGTTGTCTTCTACGGAATGTAGTTGGAAGGCTTTAGTGGTGCCCTCAAGAAAGCCGGATTGCTTGACTGTAAGTTCCAGAAGGACTGAGTCTACTATAGTGGACGTGCAAAAGTCCGTAGCGAAATCCCGAGTTTTGGAGAACGCTATCGATTCGCGGATGCGAATCAAAACAACAACCTATAGTGATGTCCAGCAAAAGCCTTGCCAGTTTTACTGGCACGGACTTTTACACGTCGCTATAGTTTCT
>JBKCMS010000086.1:0-10159 GCA_046300175.1 Pseudomonadota bacterium
ACCTCCGGGAAACCTCTGTAAAGAGGTTGACTCGGAGGGATCTCGGTCGCCCGGATGGCGACCACAGGCACGCAAGTGCCTGGAGCGACGCGCAATCGCGCGCCGGTTTGCGCGCGATTAAGCTTGGAGCGAGCCGGGAAACCCCATGGACGGGGGTTTCCCGGCGGTCTCAATATGTGGTTTAGCGCTGGGTGTCGTCCACACGCGATAGGTTAAAGTCTTTTGCTGGAGATAGAACTAGTGGCACTATCTCCTTAGTAACGGCGCTTGTATCTAGTCCAAAGCTACTCTCTTCCGAGAGGCTCACCTTACGCAGGAGAAAATAGCCTTCCATTGTCATCCGATCCGCCCAATGTAGGTCGCTCTCGTGGGATAGCTCCTTGTGTAGTACGACAAATCTTACATCGCCGCTTATATTGCTGGCCCTAAGAGATTCATAGCGACTGAGCGGGTCGACCTCCCCAGCTTTGGCCATGTCTTCAACAACTTTTCGGAAAAAAAGATGCACGCGTGGCTCCACCCGAAAGCCAAGGTTGAAATCAATCCTAAAGACCTTATCCGGTACTAGCGTAGTTACCTCGTATTCAGTGGTATACGGCACATCAAGTACGTTCACGTGCAGAAACCAGTAGACGTCCGCTCTTTTGGGGTGTACGTGGAAGAGCGAGTAAACAATCTTGCTCTCGATTAGCTTGGGGAAAGGTGCGCCGGTCATATAAACTAAGTGAGTAGCGAATTTAGGCACCGTGGTGTCATGGCTCAACGACTCGAGCGCTGGAAGGTGCTGAGGGAGTGATTCGTAGTCGGTATAGGCCATTTTGAGTCGTGATCCTGAGTTCCAGGTGAACATCACCGCCGCAACCATGCTGCCGATCAGCAAGGTAAACCAACCTCCGTGGGTAAATTTGAGAAGGTTGGCGAAGAGAAAGCTCCCCTCAATCGAGAGGTATACTGCTAAGTACAGGGCAATCAGGATCCATGGCACCCGTTTTTTGAGCAGGTAATTAGAGAATAAAATAGTCGTCATTAACATGGTTAGAGTGATCGCCAGGCCGTAAGCGGCCTCCATATTGGATGATTCCCGAAAATACAGAACCACTACGATGCAGCCGATAAATAGGAGTAGGTTAACGGCAGGAACGTATATTTGCCCTTTGAGTTCCGAAGGATAAACAACCTTTGCCTTGGGGATCACAGATAGACGCATCGCTTCGGTGGCTAGGGTAAACGAGCCACTTATTAAAGCTTGGCTGGCGATAATAGTTGCTAGTGTAGCGATAATTATCCCTGGGATTAGAAACCACTCAGGCATAACTTCAAAAAAAGGGTTGCGATCTCCAAGTGGTTCACCGACGTGGGTGAGCATCCAGGCTCCCTGACCGAGATAGTTAACTACCAGAGCAGTTTTGACAAAAGCCCAAGATACCTGAATGTTTCCCCTGCCGCAGTGCCCCAGGTCCGAGTAGAGCGCCTCGGCCCCGGTAGTGCAAAGGAAAACCGCGCCTAGAAGCCAAAAGCCATTTTCATGGAAGAATAGTAACCGAAACGCATGCGCTGGGTTAAGCGCCGTGACGATTCCGGGATTGGATGCTATCCACCAAGCGCCTAGTAGCGCTAGCATAGTGAACCACCCAAACATAACTGGACCAAATGAGCGACCAACCACACGCGTTCCAAAGTGCTGAACTGAGAAGAGCGCGGTAATGATAAATAAAACGATCGGCACCGTTGGAATCGAAGGATAAATCTTTCGTAATCCCTCAACTGCTGATGAAACCGAGATCGGCGGCGTAATAATCCCGTCAGCTAGCAGAGCGCTGCCGCCGATAATCCCCGGAATCAGCAGCCAGCGAGCATTTTTTCGCACCAGCGCATAAAGGGCAAAGATGCCACCTTCACCGCGGTTATCAGCGCGCAGTGTAAGTAGAACGTACTTAACCGTGGTGAGGATCGTTAGGGTCCAAAAGATACACGATAGGGCCCCCAGAACTAGCTCATGAGAGATAGCCTCGGAACCCGCAACTGCTTTAAGCACATAGAGCGGTGATGTTCCTATATCACCATAGATAATGCCGAGGGCGACTAAGAGCCCGGCGGGTGATACAGTTTGGGAATGTGAACGGGCCATGGTAATCTCGGAGCTCTACAGTCTAGTAGATGATGCTTCGGGATGAAACAGACCATCGCTGGGTAAGAACCGGCTGAAGCGGATAATCGCAATTCTAAGATGATAGGCACATACTACAGAATAAAGTGCCGAATTAGTAGAACCGTGTATTAGCTAACCTAACATTTTAGGGTCCGGGATCTGCAAGTGACGGCGTTTGTCACTGACCTTTTTCGGGGTCCTGTTTGGTGTCTACGATCGCTTGTGCAACTTTGGCTGAGTCAACCTGGTAGGTTCCCTGTGAAAGCTGCTCTTTGATTCGATCCGCTCTGCGGAGTTTCTCCGCTATCCAGTGCAGAGTCATCGATGTAATTCCTTTTCTACGCTGGGGCTTCTCGCCGTTCATCTCGTTCATATAGTACCTTTAGCCTCGTTATTGGAGCGTCCTCTGTAGCGCGCTCTGCTTATCACAGGGAGGTTCGGCTAAATCCGATGAGATCTTTATAGCGTTCTCAAGAAGTCAGTAGCGAAATCCGGACTTTTAGGGAACGCTATCGATTCGCGGAAGCGAATCAAAACAACAACCTATAGTGATGTACAGCAAAAGACTCGCCAGTTGCACAGGCACGGACTTTTGCTCATCACTTATTGCATTTACGGTTTTGTAGGCCGGTCAGATTCAGGAAAATTGGGCTAACTTGGCCAAGTTTACTAAGTCCAGCTCCAGGTGGTAGATTCCCACAGGCAGTATAGAGGCGAGCCCGAAAGGCAGCATCGCTTCGTGATAAGGAGCCTCATGAGCACAAACGCAGCCAGCAGCAAAAAAGAGACCTCGGCGATTTCGCCGCGGCGAGTCGAGGACTACCCAGAGTGGTATCAGCAGATAATCAAGGCCTCAGACCTGGCAGAGATGTCCGTAGTTCGGGGCTGCATGGTGATCAAGCCGTGGGGGTATGGGATCTGGGAGAATATCCAGCAGCACCTGGACCGCATGATTAAGGCTACTGGACACAGCAACGCTTATTTTCCGCTTTTTATACCGCTAAGTTTTCTTGAAAAAGAAGCGGCCCACGTGGAAGGGTTTGCCAAGGAGTGCGCGGTGGTGACGCACCACAGGCTTGAGGCCCGAGATGGAAAGCTTATTCCGGCAGGAGAGCTTGAGGAGCCCGTGGTTGTTCGGCCAACATCTGAGACGATCATAGGTGAGTCGTTTGCGCGCTGGGTTCAGTCCTATCGAGACCTGCCGCTGTTGATTAATCAGTGGGCAAACGTTGTACGCTGGGAGATGCGGACGCGGATATTTCTCAGGACTACTGAGTTTCTGTGGCAGGAGGGGCACACAGCGCACGCCACCTCTCAAGAAGCGATCGATGAGACCTTCACTATGCTCAATGTTTATGCAGACCTCGTCGAGAATTATCTGGCGATGCCGGTGATTAAGGGTGAGAAGATACCGGAGGAGCGCTTCCCGGGAGCAGTGGACACTTATTGCATCGAGGCGATGATGCAGGATCGGAAGGCGTTGCAAGCCGGCACATCTCACTACCTCGGACAGAACTTTGCCAAAGCCTCTAATATCTCTTTTCTCAATCAGGCTGGTGAATCTGAGTTTGCCTACACAACATCGTGGGGAGTATCAACGCGACTGATTGGCGGAATGATTATGACTCACAGTGATGACGATGGGTTGCGACTGCCACCCAAGATAGCGCCCAAGCACGTAGTAATAATACCGGTCATTCCCAAGCCCGAAACACAGGCCGCAGTATTTGAATACGCCGAAAAGATCGCTGAAGCCTTACGGGCGCAGAGTTTCGCAGGCAGGCCAGTAGAGGTCGTGGTCGATAAGCGCGATATTCGCGGCGGAGATAAGAGCTGGGAGTGGATCAAGAAAGGTATTCCAGTGCGTATTGAGGTTGGCCCTCGCGACATCGATTCACAGCAGGTGGTGTTGTACCGGCGAGATCAAGGCCCGCGCGAGAAGTCATTTCTTCCAATGCAGGAGGTGGTGTCGGGTATATCTGCAACTCTTCAAGCGATCCAAGATCGCTACTTCGAGCAGGCCAAAGCGTTTTTGAATGAGAATATCAGGCGTGATATCTCAACGTTTGAGCAGTTAAAGGCGTTCTTTACCCCTAAGAACGAGAGTAAGCCGGAGATTCATGGTGGCTTTGTTTTGGCTAAATGGGGAGGTGGCTCAGATGCTCTCGAAAAGCTTTCTCAACTTAAAGTGACCGTGCGCTGCTTGCCATTTGAGCAAAGTGGTAGCGAGGGTATCTGCATAGTAAGTGGGCGCCCGGCGATTAAGGATGCGATCTTTGCAAAAGCGTATTAAGAATGGCGGCTGTTAACGTAGTTGTCTCTGCATTCTATAAGTTTTTATCGCTGGCACCCGAGCAGCTTGAGGGTGTTCGCCAGCAGCTTGAACAGTTTGCCGAAGCAACCGGTATGAAGGGGCTAATAGTACTCGGCTGTGAGGGTATCAACGCCACAGTTGCAGGGAGCAGCGAATCGATTGCGGCGTTTGAGCAGCTATTGCCGGTGATATTTACTGGGAGTGAATTCACCTTCAAGCACTCGACAGCAGACAAGATACCCTTTGCGCGCTTTAAGGTCGACTTGCGTCCAGAGATCGTTACAATCGGTGATCAATCGATCTCGTCATCAGAGTCGGCAGGCACGCACCTAACCCCGCGAGAGTGGCATGAAGCTTTAGAGACAGATCCGGATGTTGTACTCGTTGATACACGCAACGACTATGAGACTGACATCGGGGTTTTTGAGGGGGCGATCGACCCACGAATTCGTAAGTTTAGTGACTTTGGCGATTTTGTTGAGCAACATGGCCTCCCGAAAGACAAAAAGCTGTTCCTTTATTGTACCGGAGGAATTCGGTGCGAGAAGGCGGTTCCGGAGGTAAAGCGGCTCGGGTATCAAAACGTCTATCAGCTTGAGGGCGGTATCTTAAAGTACCTTGAAGAGTTTCCTAACGGTAAATTCAAGGGTGAATGTTTTGTCTTTGATCACAGGGTCGCGGTTGATCAGAACCTGCAACCAACACAGACCTATAAACTCTGTCCTCACTGCGGAAATCCCTCTAAGGATCATCTGCTCTGCTCGTTATGTGGAAAGGATGCGCCGGTGTGTAACCGGTGTGCTGAGCGTGTAGACCTTCAAACGTGTTCAAAGAACTGCGCCCACCACGCCCGGTTGCGGGCCAGCAAAGATAAATAAGCTTAACCCGCATATTTCATGAAGCCTGCTACTGCGAGCGACGATAACGGCGTTTTTTCGGCTCAAAAATCGATTTTCGGACCGGAATGTATCGCGATACGATTGAAGCCCCGAAAATCGATTTTTGAATTCGTCCTTCGGGCCCGAAAAATCACTATTCTCTGCGCTCTCGCGACGCAGTTTCATGAAATATAGTGACGTGCAAAAGTCCGTGCCAGTAAAACTGGCAAGGCTTTTGCTGGACATCACTATAGGTTGTTGTTTTGATTCGCGGAAGCGAATCAAAAGTCAGCCTGCCTCATTAACGTGAAAGCGCCTCAGGTGAGTCGATATTTACGCGGGTGACAGCAGGATTGATACGCTTAACTAACCCGGTTAGGACGTTGCCAGCACCGAACTCCCATACGGCAGCCGATTCGTTCGCTGCCAAAGCATTCTGCACACACTCCACCCAGCGAACGCGACCACAAACTTGCAGAGCGAGGTTTTCGCGGATCGTATCAGCGGCGCTCGATGCTTGAGCGGTGTAATTCTGAAAAACGGGAAATTTCGGGGTCTGAATCGGAGTCGCTGCAAGGTCTACTCTTAGTTTCTCTTCAGCCGGTTTCATCAGGTCGCAATGGAACGGAGCGCTAACCGTTAGCTCAATTACCTTGGCAGCCCCAAGCTTGGTAACAAACTCCTGCACGCCAGAGACCGAGCCGGCAACCACTATCTGCCCAGGTGCGTTGATGTTTGCGATCTGGGCGACCTCGCCGCCAGGAGCGGGAAGGGCCGCCTCGATCTCCGACACCTCTTTTCCCAGAACTGCCACCATTCTGCCGGTCCCAACTGGCACAGCTTCCTGCATGTACTTGCCGCGTTTATTTACCAACCGAACCGCATCCTCAAACGTCAAAGCCTCAGCAGCAACCAGAGCGGAGTACTCGCCAAGCGAGTGGCCAGAAGCAGCGACTAGGGTGTATTGCGAGGAGTCAGTGTTGGCCTGAAATAGTCGAAAGCAGATCGTGCTAACGGTCAGGATCGCTGGCTGTGCTATCTCTGTAAGGGTTAACTTTTCAAGGGGACCCTCAAAACATATCTGCGAAAGTGGGAATCCAAGCGCCTCATCAGCTTGCTGAAATAGCTCTTGAGCAAGTGGGTAGGCATCGTAGAGGTCCTTACCCATACCAACCTTTTGTGATCCTTGTCCGGGAAAGAGAGCAAAAATAGGGTTCATACGCAGTTCCTAATAATCATTACGTGTCGGATCATGATTTGGGCCCACAGATAAGTCAAGATTGACTAAAGGTTCCTATAAACTCGCATTCTTTTTTTGAAAAATGAATGCCGCTGGGCGTATTTAATTGCCAGGTTGATAAGTAAAGTTCGGGGCTCTTGTCACGCGCTGGCTGGACCAGTAGTCTACAGAGAGCTTTTTATAGATGGGGGATATGCACTTGATACTTCGTAGGACTTTGCTCTCTCTAATAATATTCCCGCTCTTCCTGAGCGTCGTATCTCTTCGCGCCGGCTTTGCTGATGACTCAACAAGCGCACTTCGTGATATGGTTTCCAAGGTAAAGACCTACACTCTATCGAACGGGTTGCAGGTTATCTTTTATCGACGAGGAGAGGCTCCGATCTTTGCCGGAGCCGTGGTCGTTCGAGTAGGAGGAAGCGACGAGCAGCCGGGGCAGACTGGCATCTCACATTTATTTGAACATATGGCTTTTAAGGGGTCGCGTACCGTCGGTACTAAAGACTACGCAGCTGAGAGACGTCTCCTAGAGCGGCTGGAGGAGATAGCGCTTGAGTCAAATGCAGCCCAGAACCTATCGCCTGAACAGAAGCGTGAGTGGGATGAGATTCATAATGAGCTGCGCGAGCTGTGGCTGCCGGATGATTTCACAATCCGCTACGGTAAGCACGGCGCAGTGGGGCAGAATGCAACAACTGATGCGGAATTCACTAAGTACTTCGTAAGTCTTCCGCGATCGGCTTTTGAATTTTGGTGTAAAATGGAGGCCGATCGGTTAATCGCTCCGGTTATGCGCCAGTTTTATCAGGAGCGCGATGTTGTATTAGAGGAGCGCAGGATGCGTTACGAGGATGACCCAGGAGGTAAGCTCTACGAGCTACTCCTGGGGACTGCCTATCAGCGACACCCGTACCGCGATCCGGTGATCGGCTATGAGCGAGACATTCGCTCTCTTACAGCAAGTCAACTAGAGAGTTTTAGGAAGCGCTACTATGTGCCATCCAATATGGTTGTTGCTCTTGTCGGACGAGTCGATCCTGAAGCAGATATAAAAATTGTAGAGAAGTACCTAGGCGCAATACCTTCAGGGGAGCCGGTGCATCGATCGATTATCGAAGAGGGTAAGCAGGAGGGGCAACGGCGCAGCGACATATCTATGGCATCCTCACCCGAAGTGTTGATCGCCTATCGCAAGCCTAACTATCCGCATCCTGACGATCCACCGATATCGGTAATGGCAGAGATACTGGCAGGTGGGCGCACTTCCCCACTTTACACAGAGTTGGTTAAACGAAAACAGGTCGCTGCGAGTATCGCGCATGATGAGGGCCCGGGAGCTGTTTACCCTAATCTGCTTATGTTTGCGGGTTCCGTGAAGGCACCGCATAACCCTGATACCTTTATCAACGCATTTGATAATGTGATTACTCGCTTTAGAAGAAACGGAGTAACTACCGAGCAGTTGGAGATCGCCAAGCGCTCAATCGGCATGGAGTACCTTGGGCATCTTCGTTCCAATCAATCGCTAGCGCTTGATTTTGCCACATCACAGCTGACGTATGGCACCTGGAAGGCCTCCGTAGAGTGGTATGACAAGATGTCAAACGTATCAATTGAGGACATTAATCGTGTTGCCAAGCAGTATTTGGTCCCAACGCAACGCACTATCGGAACGATCGAGCGTTCTCGGTAGTGCTGGAATTACGCACATGAGTAGGCAATTAAATTAACTCTATGATGAAGCACATATTTGCAATAGCAATAGCAATCGGAAGCTGCTTGTTTGTGGGATGCGGCCCAGCACTCGACTCAGTTGACTCTAGGGGTGAGTATCAGAGTTCTCACGGTGTAGATGAGGTCTCCCAGTTCACGCCTGCTACACCAGAGCGCTGGACGTTACCCAATGGCCTAACTGTAGTGTACATACGAGATGGTGAGCTGCCTGTGGTGCAGGGCCAACTAATGATCCGCGGCGGATCTTTATGGGCTGACGGGTATCCACTCGGAACGACCTCAGCGATGGGTGATACCATGCGTACTGGGGGTGCAGGCGCGCTTAGAGCTGATGCCCTCGACCGTGAGCTAGAGAAGCTCGCTGCCGGAATATCAAGTTCTTTCTCAACTGAGTTCGGCTCATTGTCCTTCTCCTGTCTAGCTTCTGATCTCGATCGAGTTTTTCAGATATTCTCTGATGTGGCGCTAAGGCCCAGGTTTGAGAGCGAGAGACTCTCTCTGTGGAAGGGGCAATCACTTGAAGGCATTCGCCGCCGAGTTGAGGACCCCGGTACCGTAGCATCTATCGCATTCACCCAATTAGTCTACGGCGATTCAGCGTATGGAAGAGTCTCGCGCTCAAAAGACATATCGGCGATCTCCAGAGTACACTTGCAGGCGTTGCACAGAGAGCTTGTCAGGCCAGATGGCGCGATTCTAGTGGTAACAGGGAGTGTAGATCGTGATCGCGTGCAGCACCTAGTAGACCAACATTTCGGCGCGTGGCAGCCGCGCGGTAAGAGACTGCCCCCACCCCCACCGATAAATTATCAGCCTAAACCGGGAATATACTTTGTTTCGCTGCCGTTTGCTCAGGCATCAGTCAAGGCTGGGCATCTCGGCGTAGCGCGGCTGACCCCCGATTATCCGGCGATCGACGTCTTTAATGAGTTGTTTGGTGCAGGTGGTTTCGGTTCCCGATTGATGAAGCGCGTTCGTACCGAGTTAGGTTTAACCTATGGGGTGTTTGGTGGAATTGCGCCGGGGGTGGTGCAGGGAACAAACTATATCTTCTTGCAGACAAAAGCTGATTCGACCGGCGCTGCGCTGGTAGAATCTATAGGCGCTCTTGAGCAGCTACAACGTGAAACGCCGAGCATGCTAGAAATAAACGAGAAGCGCTTAGCAATCGAGAACTCCTACGTGTTCAACTTCGCTTCAGTTGGTGATATCGCTGGGCGCTTAGCAAAGCAGGAGCTGCTTGGTTATCCTGCTGACTACGATGTTACGTACCTTTCAAAGATAGCTCAGGTGACCCCGAGCGATGTCAGCAAGGTGGCGGTGGAGCGCTGGCAACCAGATAAATTAGTGACGGTAGTGGTCGGCAACGAACAGGCTTTTGCTGCCCTTGAGCGCGAGCGCTCCAAGCCCGATAGTCGGCTAAAGCAATTTAGCCTCGAGAAGGTTAGCTTTAGTGAAGCGCTGGTTACGGCTGGAGGGTGAGCCAGGTGGGCCTTTAGGGGCGCTCTAGCATGACTTGAGGCTAGTATAACGGTAGCGGGATGAAGAACTACATTTAACGTCAGGGTAGCGATACATGTTAGTAGCTACTCACCGGTTTTAAATGCTGTGGTTAATTCTTCAAGTTCAAATATCGTCATTTCGTTGATCGTTATTTCTAGGTCTTTCTTGTTGTCTCCCTGATCGGGGATGCAGAACAGTCGCTGCATTTGCTGTGTAGTTAACCCGGAAATTTCATGAAGCCTGCTGCTACGATCGCCGATAACGGTGCTTTTTCGGCTCAAAAATCGATTTTCGGACCGGAATGTATCACGATACGATTGAAGCCCCAAAAATCGATTTTT
>JBKCMS010000087.1:0-75350 GCA_046300175.1 Pseudomonadota bacterium
AACTAGCGAAACACACTCGCCTTGTCCTAACGACAGCGAGAGATTGCTAACCATCGGGCGGTTATGCAGTGAGAAGCTGACGCCTGCGATCGAGACAAACGAGTCAGACAGAGGTGGCTGCGGAGATTGAGAGACCATAAACAGAAAAAACAGTATTGAGACAAAATCCGATGACTCTGCACTCAGCGAGTGCTAGCACGCATATTTCATGAAGCCTGCTACTACGAGCGACGATAACGGCGCTCTCGCGACGCAGTTTCATGAAATATAGCGTTCTCCAAAAGTCCGTAGCAAAAGCCTTGCCAGTTTTACTGGCACGGACTTTTGCACGTCACTATATGCGGGCTAGAGCTTATACGACTACGCGAGGAGGCAGGATAGCTAGGGCTAAAATATTGCACAAGATACTTCAGTTTTATAGCCCCGACAAACCCGACGCGAGTGATTAATGAACAATTACTCATCCGGTGTTTCACTTCTCGACTGTGCCACATACAAGCTGTGCCAGTCGTTCCGCTAGAAGCACATACCGAGGCCCAGGAATACTCGCAAAATCGTCGCTCAGCACAATTACCCGCCCCTGTTTTACTGCGGGCACCATAGTGAACCGCTGCCAGAATCGCTTTACCTGCTCCTCCCTCGCCCGATCATCAACATTCACCACATCGACAATTACATCTGGCGCAAGCTTCATAATCCCCTCTGCAGAGAGGGTAGGCACCGCCACGGTGCGGCCCTGGTGTACATTAACAGCGCCGAGCAGAGAAATTATGTCGGAGTAAAATCCATCTGCACCGGAGATATACACCCCGGAATCGACACTGCCCTCTCTAGTGTGACCAACAACCACCATCACACGCAGCGGTGGCTTTGAGCCCTGTGTTTTTGCACAGCTGTCTTTTATGTTTGCCTCGCGATTAGAGAATGATTCGAGTCGCTCACGGGCTAGCGCCTCTACACCACACAGTTTGGCTACTTGGTGATAACTCTCCTTGATACCCTGAACCGAAGAGTGGTTAACAAGATCGAGTGACATAGGAAATCGGCGTAGAGCCCGCACTTTGACCTGATTTTCCTCAAGACCAACAACCGTCGTCGCTTTGCTGGCTACTATCCGCTCTATGTTGAGATCAAGATAACCCCCAATTCGCGGCACACTGTGAGCCTCAGGTGGATAGCGACAAAAATCCGTGGCACCTATGAGCCGTTCACCTAAGCCCAAATCGAATATCATTTCAGTAATACTGGGCGCTAATGACACAATCCGTTCGCATTCTTTCTCCGCAGCCAAAAGCTTTGAAGACAACACAAGAGTTGCAGCTGCTGCGGCCAACAACCGCCTGATCGTTAGGAGATTGGCCGTTGCCGCCCTCTTAAACGGAATATCAATCCTCTGGCGCGCTAGCAAATTAGAACCTTAAATCGAGTCAGTTTATTCAGAAAAGCGATCTTTGTATTGCTACAATTCAACCCGGACCCCAGCATATGCAGCAGCACCCATAGTGCCAAAACCAAGCACATCTTGGTACTCTTTATCAAATAAGTTGTCGACTCTACCGAATAGCTCCACCGAATCAAGCAACTGATACGATACAGCTAGGTCAACAATTCCATACCCGCCCAAAGAAATTCTCTCTGGCGGAGAAGCGTTAAAGTCACTGTCGAAGCGCGAACTATACACCCGCCACTGAAGCTGCGCTCGCAGTCTATCTGTCGGAGAATATACAGCCGTAAGTGAGCCCTTGTTGCGTGGCCGCCGCAGCAACCCCTCCCCTGTAACCGTGTTCTCGGTATCGGTGTATGTATAGGCTGCACGAAGTGAGAGATCATCAAGCATCTCGTGAGTTGCACCCACCTCAAATCCCTGAGTGGTAGCTTTGTTGATGTTCTCAAGAACAAAGGTCGATGAGTTGAAGGTAATCAATTCATCAAAATTGGTGCGAAAAAATGTTACTGACGTGCTGAGTGAGTCCTTTATGATCTGTTGATCGATCCCCACGTCCCAACCGGTGCTAGTCTCTGCCTGTAGATCGCGGTTACCGTAGCTTGAGTAAAGCTGCACAAGCGAAGGGGCTTTAAAGCCTGTCCCCACTGAGCCTCTAAGCTTCGTTGTCTCGTGCAGATATATTGCTGGCGCCGCTTTGAAGGTCGTCTTACCACCGAAGATAGAGTGGTTATCGTGCCTTGCTCCAACATCCAGGTGAGCCTTTTTTTCGTAAGAGATACGAGACTCAAGGTAGGCGCTGTTTGTCCGCGCTTCGCGTCCGTAAAATATATCATTAAATGGCCCGTATGTTCCATCAGAACTATATGATGAACTGGCACGTTCGCCTTGAGTTTCACCTCCGATTACCGTTGAAAATGCCCGCTTTGGCGCCCAGGTTAAACGCGACCCGAGAGTAACGATATCGCCATTGTAGTCAGAGTCGAGCAGCTCCCTCGATACTGCATCCGGTGAATTAAGATCACTAAGGCTATGTCGTGTATACGACAGGTATGCCGCCGGAGTCAGCTTTTCATCTAGCAGCTTGGCACTTACATCTCCGCGAGTGAACAATTCATTGTTACGAATCCAGCGATTTGGATCATCGCAGCCAGCGCCGCCACAGTTATCAAGATTTGCATGCGACCGGGTATACCTAAGGGTATTTGTTGCTTCTACCCCCTTTGATGGCATAAAGCGTAAGCGGTTGGAGAGTGAAGTATTTTGATAGTCGTCCTGTTCTTTGTTTCCATATCGGGCATCTGCAGCTGAAACTCCACCTATGTCCTGACGTGTTACTCCCGTTGATACATCGAACATATCGCTTCCGTAGGAAACATTTCCTAACTGAGTAAATGAATTATACGAACCCGCCTCAGAGCTAACATCAGTGTGCACACCCTCCTTTGCCTTTTTAGATATCAAGTTGATTACCCCTCCCATGGCATCAGAACCGTAGATAGTGCTCTGAGGTCCTCGAATAACCTCAATCCGTTCTATGTTTTCCAAGGTAAGATTGGCCATATTAAAAGAACGATTAGCGGTCGCTGGGTTGTTGAGTTCGATACCATCTAACAGTACTAGTGTGTGCTCACTGTTTCCACCGCGTAGAAAAACCGCGGCGTTGCCGCCGTTTCCTCCACTCTGAACAACATCCACTCCGGGAAGCTGTCTCAATGCTCCAATAGCGTTGCGGTACTGGCCATCTTTTAAATCCTGTTCAGTGAGAACCGAAACGTCGCTGCCGGTATTCTCAAGAGTGGCATCAAGCGAACTACCGGTGACAAGAATCTGACTGACCTCGCTAACTTCCTCTGGACCATGCGGGTTCGGCTGTTCAGCCCAAACACTGGCAGTATTAAAGTGTGTCGCGCAGATCAGGGACAGAAACGTAGATACACGGGCGCTCATCAACAAACTCCTGTAAAAGGAAAAGAAGCACACGAAGGACCCGGCACCCTAGCCCACATATTTCATGAAACTGCGTCGCGAGAGCGCCGAGAATGGTGATTTTTCGGGCCCGAAGGGCGAATTCAAAAATCGATTTTCGGGGCAGAATCGTATTGAGATACATTCCGGTCCGAAAATCGATTTTTGAGCCGAAAAAGCGCCGTTATCGTCGCTCGCAGTAGCAGGCTTCATGAAACATGCGGGTTAGCTGGTACCGACCATCATTCTTCGCTTTGGTAAAAATAGAGCTATCTCTACGGCCGTCCCAATCCACGAGGACTACACGTTGTCCAGTCCCAGCGCTCCTACTTACAGAACGCCGGCACTACCAATGCGAGAAGGTCTTCTGGCTCCCGATAGCTACTGCAAATCAAGGCTCCCCCTTCCCATAGCACCAACATAAAATGGCTACAGTGGGGTGCTTGAACCTTGTGCGCTCGATTGACCAGTTGCGCCAAAATACGGCAACAACTTGGTTTCTATGCAGCGGCATCTCGGATACAGCGGCGGGACCGCGACGGAATTTCACCGTTCTTCCCTGGCGCTCGCATCGCCCCTATCACTAGCAGGGACTATCCTACCTGTCAATTCGAAACCACGCCGCTGGCCGCCGGGCGCGTATGCGAGAATAGCTCCTTACTTACAACCGGATTGCTGATATGCCAGATACATCCATCTATGAAATAGTGATGAATATTTATTACCGAAGCTATTCCAACCCACACACTGTAGGCTCCCCCTCCATTCGCCTTGGATATCCACGGTACTAGTCCAAATAGAAGAGCGCTGGTGAATGCTAGTGCCCCTAGGTAGATCAGAGAATTGCCGAGCGCTCTGCGCGATTCGCCTGCATGAAGTGCTCGATTCAGCTCAACTCGTAGAGGAAACGGTAGGTACTGCAGCGCATGAAATATCTGTACCCAAAAGAGGGCCTGAGGAAAGAGATAAAGAAAGCCATACCATACATGCAGCGCAACGTATGGCATCACTACCTTAGCGGGGATCCTTCTCCCGATTCGCCTCCCGATACGGTGAAAGCAGAACAACCCTCCCAAAAGGGATAAGCAGCCGAGGATATTGAACGCCAGGTCTAGTATCTGTACAAAACCAGCGTAATCAGCCGCCGGCGGCCATAGAAGCTTAATACACCAAAATACATGCCATGCTGCCATGCAGCGCAGAAACCTGCGTAATACCAGTCTCTCCCTTGATTCAAAACGTATTCCTGCAAGAAATGCAAAAGAGCTAACCATGCCCCAAGCCTGCCCCGTGTAGTGCAAAGCCAAGTACAACCCAGCCGTTGCAGTGAGAAGATGTAAAGGCAGTGTCCACGCAGAATTGTACGCGCAAAGTGATAAAGCTACCAAAAGATAGGTCACCAAAAAACCGGGGACATAAAAGGACGCCCATGGGTACTTAGCTGCATACTCACGCGAAGAGTAGAGCAAACGATACGAAGCCATAAAATGGGTACCGTTAATTAGTACCGTGAGGATGAGAAATTCCTGAAGAAGAAATTCTCGTGCGCCTAACAACCCAAGAGCTGCAAGCGCTGCCAGCACCACTACTGACAAACCGCCGGCTAACCAGATATCTGAGCGCGGATTAAGAATTGCGGGTTGTGCGGATAAAGCCATATATCCCGCTAGTATACCTTGCTTGACTGGATTTCAGAAAGGCTCTTCCGGCGAGTTGGCAACTGGTGCCAAGCCGATACACACAGGGGCTGTTTACACTAGCTGATCGCCACCACCACCACCACTGATGACCACCTTGCCCTCTTCTTCAAGCTTACGAACGACATCGACGATCCCCTGCTGAGCCTTCTCTACATCCTTTAGTTTAGTTGGGCCCATGGCTTCAAGGTCTTCTTTGATCATCTCTGCCGCTCTTTGTGATACGTTTCTGTATACAATATCCTTGAGCTCAGCAGAGGCCGTCCTAAGTGCCAGCACGAGCTGTTCACGCGGTACATCTTTAAGTACCGTCTGAACTCCGCGATCATCGATCTTCTTGATATCCTCAAAGGTAAACATCAAATTGCGAATCGTCTCAGCTAAATCAGGGAAGGTCTCCTCAATCTCGGCTATAATTCGCTCTTCGCTCGACCGGTCAATGAAGTTAAGAATATCCGCAGCCGACTTTGGACCACCAATATCCTCATCATCAGTTCCATCTCCGCATAGCTGCACCTGGAGTACCTCACGTACCTCATCAACTACGTCGGCTTTGACGTTGCTAATATTCGAGATGCGAATGAGCACATCCGTCTGCATCTCTGGCTGCATCTGTTTGAGTACCAGCGCTGCCTGATCCGGATTCATAACTGTCATCAGGAAAGCGATCGTTTGAGGGTGTTCAGCAGAGATGAATCCCAGTAGTAGCTTCTCTGGTACGCCACCAATAATCTTTCCGATCGGTTGCTTGCGAGTGCCGTTTACGTACTCAAGCAATCCTGCGCTTTTATCCTGTCCGAAGGCTGAAGAGATCACACTCGCAGCAAATTCCCTTCCATCGATCAGCAGCTTGTCTGAGCCAGAAAGCATGCGAAGAAAGTCCTTGGAGGTGATCAACTGTGTTTCACGATCGACCTCAGAGACAGTTAGAAATGCCCTTGAGATCGCTTTTACCTCGTCCTCGGTTAGGTTCTGCATTATCTGCGCCGCGGCCTCTTTGCCGAGACTTAGTAGCGTCAAAGCAGCTTTTTCTGGGTTAGTTAATTCCCTATCCATCGCCTGGTCACCCGTTGATTGATTGCAACTAGTTAAGATGAGGGCTCGATGACTAAGGACGCTAATATCCTCTGGCTCAATGAGTTAGATCGCTTGGTATGGGTGGTTGGATGCATCCCAAAAACAGCAGTTGTAGAGAATAAAATGGCGCAGATGCCTGAAAGGACCGAGTTTTTTCGAATCTCTAGCGCCCTGCTAGCGCCGCGCACCAAAATTTAAAAGCCAAAGTGATTTCTTACATCTGCACCATTCTCAGGGCTGCAACTGCCGTTTGTATGCTTAAGCTATTGCTGGGCTTTTATAATTTTACGCCGTTAAAGAACAAGGTAGCATCTTGCCTAGTCCGGGTGTAGACTGACGCTTTCCGATAGTTAATTCATCGACTCTGCATGACCAATAACGAGCACGAAGACCTGCTGAGCCGATCTTTCCATCAGGTCACCGGCTGCCAAGCATCCTCGATTACCCCTTTGCGACCCCACGCCTCAGAGCGCCGCATCTATCGCCTCACAGCAGGCGCAATTACTATGATCGGTGTGTTTAATCCCCTTAGACAAGAGAACGATACTTTCGTGGCTTTTGCTCGCTATTTCCGCTCTCGCGGGCTGCCTGTTCCTGAAATCTACCACTACGCTGCTGATCATAATCTCTATCTAGAAGAGGATTTAGGCGATCAAACGCTCTACGACCTACTCTCTGCCGAGCGCGCCAAAACACCTACGATTGAATTCCCTCAGGCCGCTGAGGCGCTCTACATCAAAAGTCTTGAATACCTTCCTCTATTTCAGATTGAAAGCGCTGCTGCTCTCGATTTTTCCCTATGCCACCCAGAGAAGGACCTTCTACCTGGAACATTTGCTGGCGATTGTGCGGCATTCTCAACGGAGCTAGTAACGCGACTCCTACCTGCGTTTGACATCTCTCTGTTAACTCGTGACTTTGCCTTGCTGATCTCTTTTCTTGAGCAGGCAGATGACCAATTCTTCGTCTATCGCGATTTCCAGTCACGAAACATCATGTACCATAAAGGACTACCATATTTTATAGATTTTCAGAGTGGTAGGCGTGGCCCTCTGCAATACGACGTGGTTTCTTTGCTATACCAATCAAGCACTCAAATACCTCAATCCAAACGCGAGAGTCTTACTCAGCACTATATCACCGCTGCCTCGCGATACACTCCTATAGATGCCGAACGCTTTAATCGTTTTTTCAGCGGTTTTATCGTCGCCCGCATGCTTCAGGTACTTGGAGTCTATGGACGCCAAGGGCTAGGTGCGGGAAAAACCTACTTCAGGGACAGCATTCCAGCTGCCGTGAACACATTGCATACTGAACTGAGTCGGAGCTCATTCCCACTTGCCTTACCGGGCCTGTGTAGCTGCGTCGACCAACTCTTAGATTTTTTGTAACTGTTCAGCAAATTCTGGAACGGTAGCGCCAGCCCCTATTAAGGGGCGGCTTTGCGGAGCAAAGCGGGGTGGAGAATACAGCCCCTATTAAGGGGCGGCTTTGCAGAATATAGGACATCCCCAATCAGGAGATAACAAGAAAGAACGATCAACAATTAGCGCTATTTGTGGACAAAGCTCGAACCATAATCTAAAAACTGGTGAGTAGCTGCGATTTTTTATCCCGGAATACTTCACCATGAGCGATGAATCACCAAAAATCCTGACCGTTGAACTTTTTAGCTTCTCGTACAAACGACCGCTCCCCGCTGGCCTCTTTTCTCATGAGGCGGGACGTCACGGAGGGGGATTCGTCTTTGACTGCCGATGCCTACCGAACCCGGGCCGAGAGGAACGCTACAAGAGTCAAACAGGCCTTGATGCGGAGGTGATCGAATACTTGTCACGAATACCCGAGGTGCAATCTTTTCGAACGCACACTTTTGGGTTGATTACAGACGCTGTGAGGAACTATCTAAGCCGTAATTTCGAGTTTCTCGTAGTTGGGTTCGGGTGCACTGGCGGTCAGCACCGCTCTGTGTTTTTCACTGAACAGCTCTCGTCCCATCTTACTACAAATTTTAAATCAGAAGTGATTACTACCGTGACGCACTCAAATCTCACCCAAATAAAGTGATTTTCCTGAACAACCCTGCGCGAGTCATTTGAAAGAAACGCTCTAACAAACCTCTATACTTTACACTCTAGGCGTATAGGAGTTAGTTGCCTTTATAGAAACTGGTAACGGGCAAAATGCATAGCATCCCATTCAACGATTAACCGATAGCTAATGGCAGTTACAACTAGAGCAAACACCCATATTGCTACAGCTTGCCAACGTCGAAAATATCCGGGGTTAAACAGCGCCATCAGAACCAAGCATGATGATAGCGGCAGGAGGGGGAATATGTACCGATTCTCGACATGAAAATGCATCTGCACAACAACATAAGCAATCGGCAGAAGAAGGTACTCCCAACTCCGAAACCTAAATAACTGCACCAACAACAAACACACTATCGCCGGAACACCCAAGAGGCCCATCAATCCGAAAACTCTAAGAGTCCAATTCGCCCAGATTGGGGTTGCAGGGGCGGCATAAGGGTTGAAGTGACGCACATCAAAAAGGCCAATCAATCGGTGCTGAAAATATGTGAGCAGAGACTCCCGGTTCATCAGATAGCAACCTATTAGCGAGCCTGTCACATTTCCCTGAGTCGTCTCGCAGCTCTGCTTGAAGACCTTATCTGTTGTCGGCGCCCAACCAATAAGCTCTCCACTCTGCGAATCCACCAAACAGTCGTACCGACTAAAGCGCATCGCTATATTAAAAGAGCTTACCGTGCTGCGCTCGTCAGAGCGGGGATTTACCAAGCAAGACCTACCAAATGCACTCTGACAGTTTTTTACCAAGATAATAAAAGAAGGAAGTAATCCAACCACTGCTAGTGCAAATACAAAAAGCGCAGGTCGAACATTCGAACGTACACGTCCGTATCGTACGGCTGAGATCAAAATAGCTAGCAAGAAAACCGGCACTATCAGCGCATATATCGGTCTTATAGCGACGAGATAACCCATCAGCCCGCCACTGATGAGAGCTATTAGGCCGGCGCGCCTTGAACCAAAAGCCAGAAGAGTAGTTAAGGCAACAAGTGCAGTAAACAGACTCGTGGCTAGGCTATCTGAGAGCGAGACAGATGCGATGCCGACCACTACCGGATTAGCCAGCAGTACCGCGTACATCCACGGTCGAAAGGGCAAACCAGATCGAGACAGCGCCCAGCCGAGAAATCCCGAACTAGCAAACGACAACAACAGCTGGGCCACAAGTAGCGTTAACGGTAGGGGCGGGGTGAACCACTGAACACCCCGCACCAACGCTACAAAGAGAGGATACCCAAACGTTCGATTCGATATGTGCCGCAGCGCTTCGGCGATACCCTCAGACCCTAGGCTGAGGTACTCAGCTGCGTCGCAGCAGAATACCCCGCGAAATGCCGGCGGCACCCCGATCACCACGCAAAACCACACCACCCCAACAATCACACCTAGTGCGATCGAGCACCACTTGTACCGAGTATCTGCAACGCTCGAAGAAGTCCGGTGTGGCTGCATAACGACAGAACGCTACGCTACCGACTAGGCCTGGTCGTCCACTGCCAAAAGGGTCGGCCCCTCTTCGTCATCACCACCAGCATCATCACCCTGCTCATCACGGCTCGGGCGACGACGGCCACCGTTCCCACGGCGGTCATCATAACTGCCAGCTCCATCGTCATCTGACTCGTAACGCTCCTCGTTCTCACTCTGCATCGCTGCCAACTCCTCGGGAGTTGGATCACGTGGAATCGACAGGGTTACAGCCCTCTTCACAAAGTACTTGCTACCTTTTGCTCCTGGAGCATCAGCCTCGGCAAGCTTCTCGACTACCTGATCTGCGACCTTCTCTGGCACATCGACAAACGAGTAGGCACCGCGAACACTCACGCGATGAATCTCATCTGCTCCAACTCCGCAACTTGATACAACCTGCTCCTTGAGAGCCTGCTCTGATAGACCTTGATTAGCTCCAGAGCCAACGTAGAGCCGTGCTTCCTTATCAACCACCATCGGCTTTCTCGGTTGACGCTGGCGGCGTCCACCTTCACGACCGTCTTGTAGACTTCGCTCACCACGCTCGCGACGTCCCCCGCGATCGCGACCACCACGTCCACGTCGTCCTTCACCATCTCCGCCTTCCTCTGAGAGAAACGCTGGCTGGCGATCATCATCCTCGCTGAAATCATCTTGGTAACGACCGCGACCAGCGCCACGGTTACCACGATCTCCTCGCTCTCCTCGTGCGCCGCGATCACGATCTCCACGATCTCGACCTCCACGCCCCTCGCGCCTATCGCGGCCTCCACGACGTCCTCCGCCGCGCTCAAGTTTATCGAAATCAGGTTGCGAACTATCGTCCTCGAACTCGTCCTCTTCAAACTCGGAACGCTCCTCTCGCGCTGGTGCTGTCGCAGCACGCAAAGCCGGAATAACCGTCAGAGTGTTGTTGAGCAAGAACGATACGATCTCGCGAGACTTATCATCTGCAAGAACCTTATCTACCAACTCAGTTAGGGCGGGCTCTCCAGCCTCTGCGCGTTCTACAGCTTGATCGCGAAGCTGCGTAAATTTCCCGGCAAATATCTGCGCCGGAGTCGGTGGCTCTGCCTGCACGAACTCGGCCTTCCCAAGTTTTTTCAGGAAGTGAAAATTAGTTATATCCATCGCTGAAACGAGACTTAGAACGCGCTTAGTCTTGCTCTCGCCCTCAGCGATAAAGCGCTGAAAGTAGACCTCTGGGTCTGCTGGCACTGAGTAGTTGATTACAACCTCAAACTCCTCAAGCGGCACTCCTCGCGCTGCAACATCAGTTAAAACAAGAACTGTTATCTCTTTTTTCTGTAACTGCTGAATCGCTTTGCTGAGCTTGATCTGAGGCACATAGCCAATAAGCTTGAGCGAAGAGATCCCTCGCTTCTTAAGAATTACATCAGCAAAATCTGCATCTGACGGTGAGTTGCAGAACACAACGCACGCGTGCCCAGCTTCAAACTCAACGAGATCACAGAGCGCTTGTGGCTTGGCCAAAAGCGAGGTTCCTACTTCGTAGTAAATGTGCTCCATATTATGCACCACTATTCCTTCTTTGTTGTTGGTTGCACTGCGAGGCTGAAAGCTCTTGTGAGCATCCAAGTACCCTCTGTGCTACTAAACGTTATCTTCTCTTCTCACGGCGAATGAATTAGGTTTCTGATTCATTGGACAGTGGTTTCACTTGCGATGCAGTCGATACCGGGTAGGGTTAGGTCTACTTTGCTGGCATATCTGTTGTACCAGCGTCACGGCGAGATTGACTCTGCAAGGGACGTGCATATCTGGTGGGCAGCACGCTTTATCCCAAAGCTCCCTTTCTCAAACCTAGGCTTTCAGTCTATACCATAGAGGGTGCCAGAGGAAGTTACTGCTGTGCGATTTTCGCTCTGCGCGCTGTCAGATATCTTATGGCTCCCTGTAGAGAGCCAAGCAAGCCAGCTATCCTATTGAACTTATTATATTTTAAGTCTTATGATCGGCATTCTGTACAAGGCGCTTTTTGTCATCATACGGCAGATCACCTGCTGCACCTGTGGAGCATGGCTACTTGCCATAGCTCTGACTGCATGTTTGCCGGGTGGCGCGCTTACAAGCCTAGATAAAACAGATAACAATCTGAAATCACTGCAAATACCTAAGTGGTCAGAGCTATCCATAAGCTCGCTGCCATCCTCCTCTGCCCACCTCGGTGACGTACTGGCCACAAAGGAGATCACTAGCGCTCCACTTCGGGCTGTCTCTGTTGGGTCGGATGGAAACGTACTCCTCTGGGACCTCGCCGCAGGCAGCGGTCGACTCGTCACTCAGCTGGGCGGCGCCATACAATTTGCGGCCTTGGGGCGCTCTCACGCCGTTGTGGCCTGGAGCTCGGGAAATACTGTAACGGTGGCCTGCGTGGTTGGCTGCTCCGAACGCTGGGAGCTAAAAAAGCTCAAAACTCGCACGACGTCGCTAGGATTTCATGAGGATGATTCAGCTCTACTGATCGGTGGCGCTGACGGCCGTGTGTACCGCTGGCTATTTCAGAGTGAAGGGCAAGACCTATCTGCCGACCAACGCGATCGAACCCTTGAGCGCTATATCGCCCATCAAACTCTCGTCAGCGTTGTGGCACCACTACACACCGGACGCGCATTCTTCTCAGCTGACTGGGATGGTCAACTTTACGCTTGGTTAGCATACACCGCCGACGATCATCGAGGGAGCTATGACCGAACCCTCTTCGGTGGTCGTTTCTTCGGTAACCTCGGCAATTACATGCTCGCCTCCCGTCCTGCCGATCGCGGTATAACTACTTTAGCTCTCTCCGATAATGGACAGAGACTCGCTCTGGGTACTGATGATGGATACGTGGAGGTCTGGGAGGTTCGTGGTTTTGAGATGACAGCTCGCTCACTCACCCACGTGGGCCGCGTCATCAGCGTATCTCTAAGCCACGATGGTTCGCGAGTTGCATCACTAGGTCGAGATGGCTTAATCGCTGTGGCAGACGTAGTAGGCGACCCCTCTTACGGTGTCAAAGCGGGTGCGCTGCGCAGCACCGCAACTCAGGTATTTAAGGAAGAGGTAAAATCAGCTCGCAACGTCTATTTCCTATCAAGCGGCGATCTTTTACTCTCGACTAGCACTGGCCAAATAGGAGAGATATCGTTGTCAGCTATCCGGCGCGCTGTGACTCCCGCACCGCTCCGGGTTACTCCGGGATTAACCGCTGGAGAGAAGGGATCAGATTACTAGAGCTAGTCTACGATACTTTTTGAGACCGGTTAGTAGTTACAGGAATTCAATAGATGAATAGATCACCACAGCCAGTTAACACGCCCTCTAAATTACCGAGCGAGCTCACATGGTGCCGCCCAAAGCTAGCGATAGTACTGCTGGTGGCTATCGGAGTCGTAGCACTTGATCAGGTAACCAAACAGTTAGCGCTATCTGCATTTCAACCCGGTGAAGTTCAACAGGTAATCGACGGAGTGTTTAACCTGACCCTTTCATTTAATCGGGGCGCTGCCTTTGGCCTCTGGTCGGGTTTAGAGAGTGGCTGGCGCGAGATAGTTCTTGCATCAACCATCCTGTTGGCTCTGGGAGTGGTCGGATTCCTGCTTACACGACCGTACTACCAATCTAAGGTGACACAGATCGCCCTCGCAGCCATCCTCGGTGGAGCTATAGGAAACGTCATCGACCGCTTTATATACGGTGCCGTCGTTGATTTTCTCGACTTTTACCTCGGTAGCTACCACTGGCCAGCTTTTAACATCGCCGACAGCGCTATCTGTATCGGTGTTGGCTTACTACTTTTCCTTCCTAAGGCCGAGGTCCAAGCTTCGTAGCGCCCCGTTTATTGGTTGCCGTTCTCATAAAGTCCTCGTAGAATCGTATAGGTAGCTCTTCGTAGGATTTTACATGTTTAGTCGTTATCATTCTCTCCCGCTCTCACCCAGAAAGCCTTTGACGTTGAAGACCACCCAACTGAATCTCTCTGGCTTTTTTACGGTGGGATTTTCGCTGACCATGTTCGTATGCGCTCACTTGCTTAGCGGATGCACCCCTCGTAACAACTACTCTACTACGGGTGCAATAGCTGGCACTGCAGTTGGTGCTGGTGCGGGAGCCGCTATCGGTAGCGCGTCGGGTAATACCGGCACGGGCGCTGTTGTTGGAGCAGCGGTAGGGGCTATTTCGGGTGCCGCGATTGGAGACGTACGTGATGATGCTGAAGGGGCAACAAAACAGCACGATGCTTTTATGAAGAAGCAAGAGGAAGCCCGCAAGAAGCAGGATCGTGAACTACAGGACCTCAAACGACAGAAGTACCATGACGACTACTTTAGGTCTCGCTACCCACAGGCCGCTGAGTAATGGTCGCCACACTTTGTTAAAGCCGTAATTCGTATCGGAGCACAGGAGTTACCATGGAGTCTAAACCGAGAGCATCGTTTGCAACGTTGCTTATTTTAGCGAGCGCGCTGATCGTTTGTACGAGTGCTTGTACCAAACCACGAAAGACCACCGCAGTTGGCTCTGGGGTTGGAGGCGTCATCGGAGCAGGGCTAGGAGCAATCATAGGCAATCAAAGCGGCAACGCAGGAAGTGGTGTGGCGATCGGAGCTGGCGCCGGAGCTGCTGTGGGAGCAATAGTTGGTAATGCGCTACAGGCGCAGGAAGAGCGCAATGTCACCCAGGACGAGGCGATTAAACGACAGGAACGGGTGATTCAGGCTCAGCGCAATGAAATTAACGAGTTGCGCTCAGTTCGGGGCGATGATTCATTCTCTCTTAATCGATCCGCCCATGCATCTACACAGGCGTCAGCACAGGCATCGCCTCGCTACCACTATCGAGGTACTAAGATAAGCCCGGAGTCGCCCGAGGTAGCACGCCAACGCGCAAAGCTTCAACAACGTGGCCCGCGGCCCCGTAATACCTCAGGGGAAGCAGTATACTCGTCGAGTTATTACTCTGACGATCACCGTCCTTCAGAGGCTGCTTCTCGCAAAACAACACCTCTTACTTCAGCGGTAGCGCTAACCCCTAAAAAGCTCCCTGCCGCCACGCTTCCGGAGGCCACCCTGCCAGAAGCCTCAACTGCGATACGGCAACCTCTGGCACGTTATGACCTGCGCTCCGATCTAACATCGAGCGACACAAAAACTCCGGCAGATGCGGCTGTGCCGCCGAAAGCGGAGATTGCTCCAGCAGGATCCGAAGCTGCAAAGTCAAGTAGCGACATCAAGGAGACTACTCCCAAGAAAATCGTAGCCCCAGTTATGCCAGCCGCCGCAGGCGACATCAGCGAGAGCGACATCTCAGCGCCTCAAGCTTCCAACCAATCTACAACCCGCTCAACATCTTCCACAGCCGCTTCAGCCACCCAGTCAAAAGAGTGTAAAGAAGCGTTAGCAGAAAGGGACCGAGCTGCCGAAGCATCAGACAACTCAGACAAATTATTCCACCTACGAAGAGCATTGCGTCTCTGTCCGCAGAGCGCTCCGCTGCACCATGAATTAGGTAAGGTGTATGGATCAATGCAACGCACCAAGGATGCGGAAGACGAATTCAAACAGGCTTTATCGATCGATCCTTCTTTTAGTGCCGCTAAGCGCGAGCTTGGAGCGTTGCTTAAAGATGAAATTCAATTTTAAGCTTCCTGCCATGTTAAAGCAGACCATTTGTGCTGGGATATGCGCGGCAGCCTTCACAAGTAACCTGGTTGGCTGCGGTTATCTCTATCCTGAAACGCAGGACTACGGCTATGTCGGCGACTCTTCCACCGGAAGTCGGCTAGGAGCTATTGTTGAGCGCAACTCAAATGGTCAAGTTGCCAACGCTGAGACGATTGTTCTGCCACCGAACAATAACAGCGATGACGAGAGCTCCAAGCTAGGTCAGCAGCGCGCCGAGATAGCTGCTGAAAACGCTCGGCTCATCGCAGAGCTACGCCAGCGCGGCATCGACGTCCGCGATTCCGCGCGTGGCGTAGTAGTTAATCTTCCTGATGTGCTATTTCAATCCGGCAAAGCTAGCCTGACAAGTGCTGCGCGTGAGATAGTCTTTGAAATATCGCAGTTGCTTCAGCGAGCTCCATCAAGGCGAATACTAATTGAGGGCCATACCGACTCAATCGGCACTATTGAATATAACCACCGGCTATCTGAATCTCGTGCACGTGAAGTTGCTCAAGCGCTTGAGGCTAACGGTATTCCTAATCGAATGATCTCCACTCGTGCCTTGGGAGAAACAACCCCCTTAGCGACCAACACCACCGAGCACGGCAGACGACAGAATCGACGCGTCGAAGTCGTCATTGAGAACGTTCGGGGTTAGTCGGTTTTGTTGGGGGACGGGAAATCCAGGCCTAATAAAGGTTCATAATCCTAAAAAGAGCAGTCAAGGTCGGGCAGAATGGTGCAGCTGGTTAAAAGCACAAAGGATTTTGATATTTTCGGGGCGGAACCCTGGCACCGTCAGGGTGCGCACCGAAAATTCAAAAGCCGCAGTGATTTTAGCCAGATGCGCCATTCTGAACCCCGTAACTGCTCTTTTTAGGTTTAAAGGTACCTACGGAGCGGCGGTACTCTCCGAGTTTAGGTCGACGGTTTCTTAGCAACCACCAAAGAGTATAATAGGATCTTATGGGAGGCCTGTCGTCAAATCCGAGTCTGATTCAACCCGAGCCTCCTTTTTATCTCTCTATTGTCTTTGTATCGAGAGTTAGGGTTCTTTACTGAGGTATCGATGGCTATGGATAGGCGGCTCTGCTTACATCCCAACGTCAAGGATAAGATTGGCGACCTGCTCCTTCGGCAGTGTGGGGAAAGATTGTCTGGGATAGAAGAGGGGATAAAACAGCGCGCCGATGGATCGAACCTAGATGGGTTTTCGATAGATCTCTTGGATGAATCTCTTCCCGGTTTAGCTAGAGAGGCAGCGTTTTTAAATTGGCTCACTGGCGTGCAGCGCGAGTTCATGAAGAGCAGCAAAGCTATAGACCTTGTTATAATCCAGATTCAGCAGGGTGTTGCGCTATTACCATCCTACGAACAACGTGTTTTAAGCCCCAAAGCGGATTGGCTAGGGGAAATTCTTGAGGATACTCGGAAGGAAATGGCGAAGGTCATCGATGATTTCTCTCGATTTTCATCTGGAGTCAGATTTGATCTGCCTAGCACTTCTGCTAACTCGTCGCCTGCTACCTCTTGGTCGAAGTACGGGATTTTCATAGAGATTAATGGAGGCCAGCTTCCTAAGGATTTTGCACCTCTGTTTCGCGATGAATTGCAGGGGAAATTACGGCAGGCCACTTCTCCAATTGCAACACTTGGGACTTCAATTAAATCTATGATTGAGTTTTATGATGCTGAGCTGGCTGAATACCAAAATCCTGATTTTGGTTGCACGGATTCTTTAAGGAAACGCTGCGAGGGTTATCGGTATGATGCCGATTCCTTAGTCGCTAGCCTGGAAAGGGGGCAAAAAGCCCTTGCGTCTTTTTCGGAGTCGATGAAGAGCGCAAGCAGCTCAGAACCGTTAACTCTTCGCTTAATCCGAGGCCTCTTTGACACTCTGCGCTGGTTGGATAAACTCCTTTTTTAGCTTTTTGGTACTGCACAAGCATTTGCGGAAGCTATTACTGCCCCCTGCTA
Source organism: Pseudomonadota bacterium (assembly GCA_046300175.1). Lineage (GTDB taxonomy): Bacteria > Bdellovibrionota_C > UBA2361 > UBA2361 > OMII01 > OMII01. The sequence continues at coordinate 17,399 of JBKCMS010000087.1, forward strand.
CCGATTTTGGCAGTTAATAATACGATCGTTGGCCTAAATGCTACGGATATCTCTATTGTGTTCTCGTAATAATTAGCGTGACCTATACTCCTGTCCCGCAACGCATCAACGGCGCTAGGTATATAAACACAGCCTCATTAATTTTTGAAAAAATGAATGAGAATAGTCCCACGTTTATCAGCAACTAGATAGTCTCTTTCTACAGCTCGCCCGGATATTTCATGAAACTGCGTCGCGAGAGCGCCGAGAATGGTGATTTTTCGGGCCCGAAAGGCGGATTCAAAAATCGATTTTCGGGGCTTAAATCGTATCGCGATACATTCCGGTCCGAAAATCGATTTTTGAGCCGAAAAAGCGCCGTTATCGGCGATCGTAGTAGCAGGCTTCATGAAATTTCCGGGCTAGAGTTTTTTTGTCTTCTGCGGCGCAACTTGGCTACGGCAAGATTGTGCTCGCCCTGTTATTGCGAGTGCTTTTTTTCAAAAATCACTCGCGCAGAGTTTAAGATGCATGCCACCAGCCCTAAAAACGCTCAGCATCAGAAGCAGGGGCTAAATCCCAGGCCGGGCGTGTTTCGCCGTTTACCTCTGTACCGCCAAGTATGTTTGCCTTTACTGCTTGTACAAAGTCGTAAGGAAACGCATGCGTTACTGATGACACAGAGTCAAGGCGAGCCATCTGCTGCTCAGTCAGAGATATAGTCGCTGCTTGCACGTTATCCTCCAATTGAGCTAGGGTCCGCGCACCAATGATAGGACTAGTCACTCCAGCCTTCTGCATCAGCCAACGGATGGCGACCTGTGCAGGTGACGCCGCTACCTCTTCAGATACAGCTGCGAGCTCATCAATGATCTGATAGTTCTTCTCGGTGAGATGGGGGCTATTTTTCTGCATCCGGGTTGCTTCGGTCGGCCATGTCTTTCGGTTGATCTTACCACTTAAGAGCCCTGCACGTAGAGGCGACCAGGGAGTGACACCAAGACCAAAATGTTGTGCCATCGGCATTAACTCTCCCTCAACGGTCCGTTGCGCCAAGCTGTACTCAATTTGAAGAGCAATCAAAGGAGCGCCATTAATCTCTTTTAATAGGTGGTGGCAGTGCGCAACTACCCAGGCTGGGTGGTCCGAAAGTCCGATGTACCGCACCTTACCGGTGCGTACTAGGTCATCCATCGCACGCACCATTTCGTCTAGGGGCGTGAACTGGTCCCAGAAGTGAGCCCAGTAAAGATCGATATAGTCAGTTCTAAGTCTCCTAAGAGATTCCTCGCAAGCTCCGATAATCGCTTTCCTTCCTGCTCCTCCGCCGTTTGGGTCGCCTATATACATATTGCCCATAAACTTTGTCGCAATAACGACTCTGTCTCGCGGGTGATTTGAAGCGCTGCCAGTTTTGTTTGCAAAGTACTCCCCAATAAAGTGCTCTGAATATCCCTTGGTGTAGATGTTGGCTGTGTCAATAAAATTGCCTCCGAGCTCAAGATAGCGATCGAGGATATCCTTTGACTCTTCTGCCGAACTGCCCCACCCCCACTGTTGGCCAAAAGTCATTGTGCCGAGGCACAAAGGACTCACTCTAAGGCCCGAACGACCGAGGGTTTTGTATTTCGTGAGCATAATATACACCGAAGATTTTTTCGAAGTTTGGCCAAGTCGCAGTCCGCATCTCTTCAACCGCAGCAGAAGATATTTTTGAGACCGGTTCTAGTTAACTTAGATATCATGCGGTGAGCCCCTGCGCCATTAGGGTAAAACCTGCGTAGTGCATTGCAACTCTGCCGCTAGCCCGGATATTTCATGAAACTGCGTCGCGAGAGCGCCGAGAATGGTGATTTTTCGGGCCCGAAAGGCGGATTCAAAAATCGATTTTCGGGGCTTCAATCGCATCGTGATACATTCCGGTCCGAAAATCGATTTTTGAGCCGAAAAAGCGCCGTTATCGTCGCTCACAGTAGCAGGCTTCATGAAATATGCGGGCTTGCCACTCAGAGGCGTTTAATTCCCTTAAAGGAAAAATATGCCGGCTGATGCTGCTCAACCCAACAAGTTCAATGGATTCAGCACATTTTTGGCCCAGTGAAGACGGACCGATATGATACAGCTGCTTAAAAGCACAAGGATTTTTGTTTTCTGCGCGCAATCCTGGCACCGTCAGGATGCGCACCGGAAATTCAAAAGCGGCCGTGAATTTAGCCGGATGAGCGATCTGGGACCAACAACTGCGCTTTTAGGATTTAATCTTCTATTGATTTCTTAACACAGCTCTGGCCTACTTCGGCTGCTTGTGCGAAGCGCTCGCGTTAAATTGCACACTTCGATTTGCAAGCCTAACAACTAAGAGTGCGTAACAAAATAAATCTCTTGTAAAGCTGCGCATGTGCGACGCTTGCACCAAGACTTACCAGAGAGCCATTTTGTTACGCGCTCCAAGACATAGAACCTGGTGAAGTATGCTTGGTACAAACGCCTCTACTCAAGAGCGGTCTTACATTAATTTGCGCCCTCCCCAGTCGCCACTACGGGTGATTAACGACCCTTTAGGTATGGAGCAATCGACGTATCGGAAGCTCTATTCGGATTTTATGAGAGCTACAGCTCACGACTTGCGGTCTTGGATCGAGATATCATCAATCTTCCACGGCATTGAACTGCCACGTTCCTCTGTGATCCTCGGAAGTGGCCTCGGAGCACTCACCTCTCAATTAGAGATAGTTGCTAGGAGACCGTTTATCGATTGCGGCCTTGCCAAGCCAACGGCAGATGGCCATTCTGGTGAGTTTCTTCTAGCGGCAATAGCTGGAAAGGGTGTGCTGCTTCAATCCGGCCGTATGCATCTTTATGAAAACTGGTCTCCTGCGGTTGTAGCGTTACCGGTGCGTGCACAAGCTATCGCTGGCATTACTAACTTCATTATAACAAATGCAGCTGGGAGCCTAAGCCCAGATGTTGAAGTTGGTGATCTTGTTGTTTTAAGTGGCAACAGTGGGGCTCAGGCTTATTCTCCATCCAACTCTTTATTCGACGCCAAAAACGAAGATGTGGGTCCTTTTGGCGAAAAGTTCTATCCGGTTAATGATTGCTACTCCCAAGACTTACGCTCTGAATTTTTTTATCTAGCCTGTCAGCACGAAATCAGAGTCCACACAGGGGTGTATCAGTTCATGCCGGGGCCACGCTATGAAGAACCAAACGAGATAGCAAGATTTGTTCGAGAACGTCAGCAGGCCTTGGCAAGTGGAACGCCTGAAAATGCTTTGATTGCTGTTGGTATGTCTACTGCTCCTGAAGTCTATGCGCTGGCGCAACTTCGCACCCATCCCAGTTTCTCAAATATTCAGGTTCTTGGAATATCAAATATCACCAATAAGGCAGCAGGGATCGGCGGCAGCACGCCGACCTCTGAGGAAGTTCTGGCTGCTGGGCCGATCGGCGGCAGCAAGATCGCTAAGATACTGCGGGATTTACTGCCAAATATTCAAAACCCGAATATCAAATTCCCTCGGTAGCGAGGAAGAAGCCTAAAGCGCGCCCAATTCGCTCCCATCATCGCAATTACTGCTGCTCTGCTGCTGCTATCTCTTCGCAGTACAGCTCTAGCGTCTTTCTGAGAAGTGTGAATTCATTATCTGCACAGATTACCTGGAAGAGCGTCTGCAAAGTTCGGCTCTTGTTTGTTTCGTTGGTGCTGACATCCGTGTATGTGTAGTTCGTGTTCATCATTTACTCCTTTAAGTTTAACGGCTACTTCGCCGTCAGTGGTAGCGACTCTGACACGATAGGAGTGCTCGGTTGTCATGAGCAGGTGTTGTTTTTGTAAAACTATTGTAACGCCAAAAGGAGCAGAGGATACCTTAACCGAGCTCTGGTAGGCCTGCCTCTGGTGCCTGCCTCTGGTGTGCCTGCCTCTGGTGCGGGGCTACTTTTCTTGCTGCCTCTGGTGCTTGCTGCCTCTGGTGCGGGGCTACTTTTATCGAATCTTCGGAGTCGAATATTCATCACTATTTATAATCATTCCAGATAGTTATGCCGGCGACGTGGGCTTGGCCCTGGTGGGGCCCTGGTGCGGGGCTACTTTTTTGGGCCCTGGTGCGGGGCTACTTTTGGGCCCTGGTGTGGGCTCTGGTGCGGGCTCTGGTGTGCGGGCTCTGGTGCGGGGCTACTTTTCTGGAATCTTCGTGGCCTCTGGTGCGGGGCTACTTTTCTGGAATCTTCAGAGTCGCTGGTGGGGCCCTGGTGCGGGGCTACTTTTTTGGGCCCAGGTGCGGGGCTACTTTTGGGCCCTGGTGTGGGCTCCGGTGCGGGGCTACTTTTCTTGAATCTTTGGAATCGAATCTTCATCGATATTTATGGTCATTCCAGATATTTACGCTGGCGACGAAAGTGGCCCGGCACCAAGTTACTCACCAAGTTACTCACCAAGTTATTCGCGTATCAAGCAATTTGCACCAAGCAATTTGCACCAAGCAATTTGCACCAAGTAATTCGCACCAAATAAATTCACACCAGTAGAATACTATGACGCCGGAGCCTGACAAGAAACGTTGACTCCGTGCTCAAAAACAAGTCTTCCACCCAGGGTACCAACCCATATAGTTCCAATAAGTTGCAGCAGCAAAACACCCAAGTAGACAAAGTAGAACGCCCTTTTTCCTTGAGTTGCCGCCCGCGAGAGATAGTAAAAAGTGCCCAGTAACAGAGTTGTTGCAAGTAGCCCCTTACCAAGTGCGTGATGAAATGCCACTGCGTCTTGAGCTTCAACTGTTAATGACAGCGCTCGACTACTGGCCTGATATCCGGAGCTAAAAGCTGCAATTACCGATACCACACAAGCGATTACCGCTGAGGTCCTAAGCGTCTCGCCCGCTTCACGAGATCGTCCTAAACAGCTCAAGGCCTCTGCGGCACACAACAACAAAACACTTGCAAGGGGCAGTCCACTAGCTGGTGGGTGAAGATCAATCATAAACTTCTCCGGTACGGATTACTTTTGCAGTTACTGAAGGGCCGCGCCAGGTCTATCTGGCTCCTAGAGTAATCGATCCCCTGTAATATTAGAACCAGTCTCAAAGATAGCTTCTCCGCGAGGTTGAAGAGATGCGAAGCGAGACTGAGTATTTACCACTGGCTGTAAATGTGGTCCTGTTGGTTAACAAGTTCTTCCGTGATAGACTCCCGCAATGGATAACAAGCCGATTGCCCGTGCAGTCATAAACTTTGGACAGGAGCTCGAGAAGCTTCGCGTGCCTGATCCGAAGCTGAGCTGGGAGTGCGGGCAATATGAGATTGCGGAGACCGTAGCGGACCGCGGCTTCCGGGCGATGCATATCGCTTACATCTTAGCTCATCGTTGCTTGAGCCCTAAGCCCGAGCGAGCAGCTAGTCTCTTATTATATCCGCAGCTCGACCTTCTCATACATAGTGATATTACGGATGCATCAGCTATACACGATGCCCTAAGACAAACACTCGAGCCCCTCGGTGAGACAGCAGATATAATTTTTGAATTAAGAGACGAGCTAAGCCAGGGTGAGTCACCCGAGTCGATCGTCGCAAAAGATGCAGATCTTCTGGCCGAAGCGCTCTCAATGCTTGAGCAATCAGCGCGTGGCAGACGCGGGATAGAGCCACGTATGCGGGAGATAGAGGGAAGCTTGGTTAGTACTCAGGCGCAAGGTTTGCTCAAAGAGGCATCTGAGGTGTCACCGTTTCGATACCACCAGAACTTCTCAGAGGCTACGCCGTTATTGCAGAGTGAGGTGGATTATCTTTATGAACTAGGGAAGCTGCGTCTGCAATCTCGTACGGGGTGGGAATTTCTCGGGATTCGCCACGAGAGCGTTGGAGCCCACAGTTATCGGGGAGCACAACTAACGCCATTTCTTACGCAAGCCTACGCCAAATACCATAAGGAGCATGTTGATTCATGTCTGACGGCGATGCATGTCGCCGTGCATGATATACCTGAAGCTCGCTGCGGAGACGCTAACCGAGTATCAAAAGCATATGTTAGTGTGAGAGAAAAAGATGCAATCAATCACCAGACAAGCATGCCTGGTACTGCTGGGCAGAAAATAAAAGAGATGTGGCTTGCCGTTGAGGAAAAGCGTCCGCACGAGGGGGCTATCGCCAAGGATGCTGACTACACCGAGATGGCCATAGAGGCAGACTCATTAGTCCGGAGTAAAATACTAGCGGCGCGGGAATGGATTACGAAATCACTCTCAAGTCTTCGGACTCCATTGGGCATGCAGATTGTCAAAACGCTAATTGAAGAGGCATAGCGGTTGTCATCTGCGGGGTGTACCTCTCCCAACCGATCAGATCCCTACCAGAACCCATAATACCCTCTCTCAATACCCACCGCCCCACCTTCCATATTCCGAGAAGGATTCAGATGGCCCTGCTTTACGTTGACTACCCCCAGCGTTATCTCTAGCTTTGGGAGCAAGCCAGTAAGGTATTATGAAAGCGAAGGCGTCGGAAACCTAGCCTGCATATTTCATGAAGCCTGCTACTGCGAGCGACGATAACGGCGCTTTTTCGGCTCAAAAATCGATTTTCGGACCGGATTGTATCGCGATACGATTTAAGCCCCGAAAATCGATTTTTGAATTCGCCCTTCGGGCCCGAAAATCACCATTCTCGGCGCTCTCGCGACGCAGTTTCATGAAATATGCGCTAAGGACGCTGCTAGCTCAAGAATGTAAATATATGCACTTAGTATTGCGGCTGGTTTCCCCAAAAATCACTCGCGCAGGGTTTATTAATCCTAAAGCGAAGTTTATTTAATTGCCGGATTATTATCAGACGCTCGGGGCCCAACACTGATCAACAATCGACCGTCACGGATAACTACTTCGCGTAACCTTTTGACCACCGGGGAAGCCGCTCCCTGAACCTCTGGGTCCGCCATGGCATGTGCTACGGCTCCCACTACCCATTCCGCCGCGTGGCCTCTCGGTAAATCTTCAAGCACCTTATTGTTGAGCACCAATTCAGAGAATCCCAGTTTAGGCTGGCCTTCCTTTAAGGCGAAACTACCTCGTATCTTACCAACCAGCGAGCGCTGTGAAATATCTCCAACTAGGCGTGAGGCCGCTGACCACTGGCCCAGAACTCCTAGCGGAAAAGAGAAGTTTAGAGACATCTCCCCGCCTGTAATGGTTACATGAAGACGATCTCTCCACGTCGTCTCTGAAATAAGGGCCTGAATCTCGCGGTCAGAGAGCTCAATCGTCGCTGGCGTGCCCTTTTGAACCGCTGTCCGGAGCTGCTGAAGCTTATCAAGGGCCGCCGATGCGGTAGCACCATCGACAGCGAGTACCGGTAGCGGATCAGACGATTCCACTGTGTACTGGTCAACTGCACTGCGCATGCTGCGCAAACCAAAGAACCATGCGCTACCAATCACTAAGCAAAATAGCACAGTAGCGATTAAGCACCCGTAGACAAAGCACCCCGGCTGACCTGCGTACGTCCGAGCTTGATTCATCGAATATCAAACCCATCTCGAACGTGGCTGACCTCTTTCTTGAAGGCACACTCGCGTACAGTGCGAACATCGCGGGTTCCGTAAGCTTGCGCGCACTGAATACAATGCTCGTACGATGAAGCAACTTCACCGGATTGCAGCCAAGTTTCGCACGCTTGCTTTTTAGAAGTAAAACACCCGGAAGATGAAACGATTAGGAAGATGATAAGCGCTATTCTCATGACCGGAATCCTAGCATGGGATGTGCGTATTTAAAAAGCCTCTTCCCCTAACGCTTCTAAAAGCTCATCCCTAGTCACCCTGTGGCGGACATCTTCACCAGGACTATCGTAGTCTCCTAGCACACGGGCCTGCCCCTGCTCTTTACGCCGAAGATTCCAGTGAATAATCTGATCAACTTTACATCCAAGAAGAGAGATTACATTCACCGTCCCATGTTGACCGATTCGGTGTATCCGATCGACTGATTGCATCCAATGCTCAGCATTCCAGGTCTTATCGACATACACCGCCGTCTGAGCGGCTGTAAGAGTAATTCCTACTCCCCCTGCCGCTGGAACAGCCACAAGTATCTTTGGTGTATCGGACTCCTGAAACGCTCGTACTGTCTTTTCTCGGTCTGCCGCCGAAACCTCTCCACTAAACGGAGCGGCACCGTAGGCTCTATAGCGATCACATAACTCGGAGACATTACCGAGATAGTTAGTCCAAACTACCATCTTTTGTCCCTGCTCGTGCACTATCTCCTGAACGATCTCATCGAGCTCAAGAAATTTAGCGGGCTCCCCTTTCCATTGGGGATCGATTAACCGCGGATTGGATGACACCTGCACGGCTCGCAGATACTCCTCAAGTATATTGGTGATCTCTCTGACAAACTGTTCGCCAGAAAGTGATCGCATCCGCAGCATCAAGCCCTCGCGTATCTCATTGTAACGTTCAGCCTGGGAGCCTGTGAGCTCTACCTCTCTTATAGAAAAGGTCTTAGGAGGAAGATTAACTACCTTCTCTTTTCTTCGCCTCAACATCACCTCATGTGCTCTGTGAATGCTCTCAGCTATCTCCGAGTCGTGGAATTTCTTTACTGCATATTGACTATATTCGGTTCCCAGCTCCGCAACGCGACCGAGCCACTTGTAAAAGCTTCTTCCGAATCTCTCACCGCCGTCGAGAATACGCATTTGTGCCCAGAGATCTGATACATCCTTAGGCGTGGGAGTACCACTCAATAGTACTCGGCGATCGCAACACGGGGCGATTTGGCTAATAGACTTAAATGTCTTTGCCGAAGGATTCTTTATTCTTTGTGATTCATCTAGGCATAGAAGAGTTCTTCGAGCGGTAACCAGTTGCTCTAGCTCTGGAGTCACGTACTCAAGCCTTACACCCTCGTAGTTGACAATCAGTAACTCAGCGGCAACGGCACCCTCTTTAAGCATCCTAAGCGTCCACGCCTTTTCCGCCTTCTCGCCTGAAAGCACGGTCACCTTTAGATCAGGAAACCACATCCTAGCCTCTCTGGCCCAGTTCCTAGCAAGAGAGTTAGGACAAACGACAAGCAGGAGCGAGAACTCCATCGTTTTCCGCAGGCTTGAGTAGTATGAGAGTACCGATAAGGTCTTACCGAGGCCCATGTCATCGCCCAGGAACGCATACGGAACCTCTTGCAACCATTGCACTGCCACTCGTTGATGGGGAAAAAGTCGGCTTGCTGACTCCTCAGAGAGGCCTGGCAGCATCCCTGGAGCAACATCCTCAAGCGCCCCATAGTACACCGAACGTTCAAGTAACTTGGCGCGTGCACGCACATCATCTGCAAGTTTCTCAAACGATTCACTCCTTGTTATCTTAGGAAGTCCATGCAGCTCGCAGAGGTGATCGAGTTCACTAAGCGCCATGACCAATTTAGAGTCAGGGACCTCAAGCTGCAGTGCTCGTCCCTGATTGCAATACTTCGCGCCTACCACCTCTGCCAAACGGTCCACTATAAGCGATCGGACCTCACTATCCTCTGAAAGTCCAACCCCCAACACCGCTCTGCCACTCTCTGCGATCTTCCACAAAAGCGGCGCCGAAACTAGCTCTGCGGCTAGATCATCAACCACGCCGCCGGACTGACCCATCTCCAAAGCGAGCTGCTCCCGTTTTTCGTCGATAAAGGCATGAACGTCCGCTGTCAACCACACGGAGAAAGGTAGGCTTGCAGCCCGTCCAACAAATTGCAGAATCCCACGTTCATCCAGTGTAAACACCTTGCCTACCTGTCTGCGAGCGCCGGGAAAGGCTACCTTAAATTGTTCCGAAGTAAAGTAACAGGGGCGAAAGGTTGGTGTTCCCTCGTGAGTTTTCGTGATGAAGGGCGTAAGTAGTGCTGCTGAGAGGTCGTCGGCACTCCACGATTCGGGCTTCTCTGTTATAGCCCGCCTCTGCGCACTTGAGCCGCTAAGAGCAGCGCCTGCGGCAGTATCAACTGCAAATAGGACCTGTCTATCACGGAGCTTTTTAAGCAAATCAGGTAGCCGTTCAACAGGGATGACGTAAGCTGCATCGAGCGACGAATAAAGAGCACCTGATATACGTCTAAGAATCTTATGTCCAGTTGAACCTATCCGAGTAATGCAGCAGATGCGACGCTTTTCTGGATGAAACCTAACAAGAAGCTCGACAGCTATGGCTGCTATTACCTCTTCGCGTACTGCAAATGGGTTAGACCTTATCTCTGCATGAGCATCAATCGGCGACAATGGAGTGATAGCGTTCGGTCCAAGCCCATTGAGTCGTTGCGGTATGGGCAGTTCACGCATCTGCGTGACCCTATCGATTGCCTCAAGTGGGACTGTCCAACTCTTATCATCGGGCGAGTAGCGTGCTCCAGGAAGCGCTTTGACAGCCTTGACGCGCTCTGGTGTGTACTCAAAGTCAAGCCGAACTAAATCTCCCTCACGCATGAAAGACACAACCGGCCCGTTATTTCTTCGCCATGGTTGACCCTTACCAGGTGACCTAAATGGCGGGCGTTTCTTGGACATATAGCAGGTATAGCATAATTATAGTGTTACGACACTGACGGTGCGTCATCGTCTCAGGGCGCCGCAAGTCTCCCGGCACGTATTATCTTTTACTGGCTCCGCTAAAACTAACCAGCCTGTCTTCATACACCATATCGAAAATACTGTTTATTTGTTGCGCGTAGGGCATAAACGGCCCCACCTAAAAAGAAGCCGCACGGCCGTTGTAACAATCTTGCTTTACTAATCCGTTTTACTACACGATTAACGATCACTTGAACAAAGCCCTGCTCCAAGGATATACCTAGCTTCATGACGTCACTCTCAATCAGCCGGGTAACTAAGAATTTTGGTGCTACACGTGTCCTATCAGAAGTGTCGCTAGATGTCGCGACAGGTGAATTCTTTTCTCTTTTGGGACCCTCAGGATGTGGTAAATCGACCCTACTCAGGATCATAGCTGGCCTCGAAAACGCCGACTCCGGCTCTATTCGGATCGACGGCAAATCGGTTGACAACGTGCAGCCCCAAAAGCGTGGAATCGGCATGGTATTTCAACAATACGCGCTCTGGCCACACATGACGATTGCTCAAAACGTCCGATTCGGGTTAGAGACGCAACCGCTAAGCAACCATGAACGCGACCAACGTATGCTGCGCTCTCTGGATCGAGTTCAGATGACGGAGTACAAGGATCGCTACCCTCATCAGGTATCTGGTGGTCAACAACAACGGGTTGCGCTGGCCCGGGCTCTGGCGATGCAGCCCTCGGTGATTCTTCTCGATGAACCCCTATCAAACCTCGATGCCCGGCTTCGAGCTGAAATACGCCTTGAATTGGCCGAACTTCATCGCAATCTTGGAACCACGATGATCTACGTTACACATGACCAGGAGGATGCTCTAAGCCTCTCCTCACGCCTGGCTATTATGAACCAGGGCACTATTGAGCAGGTTGGCACGCCGCAGCAGGTATACAGGGACCCGCTGTCAGCTTTTTGCGCTCGATTTATTGGAGATGCCAACCTCATCCCCTGCAAAGTGATTAGCCGCAGGTCAGAGACCTCGGCAGAAGTGCTACTCCAGGGTGTCACAGACGAGGTGTTTCAAGCGCGACTGAGTCCATCTTCAGATGCGCTATCTGAGACCGGGTTCCTCTGTATTCGCCCGGGGGCGCTATCGGTAGGGCCGGTTGCTACCCATCAAACTCCAGCTGTAAATGCCTTGGGGGCCCAAGTAGTTAGATCAAGCTACAAAGGCTCAGAGTACGACATAGAGATCGCTACAACTGGTGGATTGCGCCTTCGTGGCACTCTAAGAGTGGACCAGGATCAAGACACTCTAAATACAGGAGCTCGGGTACTGGTGTCGTGGCGGGTAGCTGATGGCTTGGTCATTACTGACTGATGATGCATGGGTGGATAATAATTAAAGAGTGATCTGAGGATGTAGTTAAAACATCACAGTGGAGCCTGTTATAACTACCCACGAACTGCGTCGAGGACCCTCTTTAAATTTGTCATATGCTTGGGCCGGAGGTGGTGTTTTGACTGAAGCAAAGCCAGCTAGCTTTTCGAATTTATTGCATAAAAAGCGAATCCACTACCATTCCGAGGACAAACAGCAAATAGCCACGCTCTAGCGCCCCTGGCATAGCTCAACACTCAGCTATTTTTGCCGCCCAGACGATAGAAAATTTGGTTGCCTGCCGCTGCGTGATACACTCTGGAGGTGTCTGCTGTGCTAAGCTCTGATGGGTTATATGCATTACCAAATAAGAAAATCGCAACCAAATACGACAACACCACCACTTTCTGCCGTCCTAGCTTGCAAACCGGAACAGATTAACTGCAACGCCAGCGATGAGCCTATTAGTGACATATGGGAAAGAGCGCTGCCTCTTCTTGCTCCCTACCACGATTTTTTTAAACAATCGGTAAGGTCAATAGAAGAGATACTACCCGGCGCTTCGAGTCGCCAGATATTCCGGCTGACCTCGGAAAGTTCTAGTGCAATAGGGATAATAAACCCAAACAGGACCGAAAACGATGCCTTTGTAAAATTCGCCAAGTTTTTCAGATCCATTAAGCTCGGAGTTCCAGAGATATATCAGTACCTCCCGAACGATCATCTATACATTGAAGCGGATCTAGGGAATGTGACACTTGCCAACTATCTAGCACAACAGCGCGAAATTACCGGTGATCCCTTTCCCCTCGCGGCCGAGACCATGTACAAGCGTTCGTTGGAACAACTAGTCAGATTTCAGTCAGCTTCACTCTACGGGCTTGACGACTCTTACTTTAGTCCTTCTGAACCGAATCTTCTCCCTCAGGTACTAATCCATGAATTGAAACTTTTTAAAGACGCTCTAGTCACTCGGCTTTTGCGGAGTTTTGATTCCTCTCAGCTAGTCGGGGAATTCAATAATTTGATCTCTATTCTACAAAAAGCCAGATCAGACTTCTTTGTCCACCGTGATTTTCAGGCGCGAAATATTATGGTCAAAGATGAAGATGTTTACTTGATTGACTTTCAGGATGGCTGCCGCGGCCCCCTGCAGTACGATGTGGTATCCCTGCTTTATCAAGCTCGTACTCGTATACCATCTGACGCGCGCGAGAGGCTCATTTCTCATTACTGCGATGAGCTTTCCAAAGGAGAAGTTGCAGATTCTGATGATTTTAGACGGCACCTATCGGCTTTTGTGATAGCCCGAATGATACAGGTTCTTGGGGTCTACGGAAATCTAGGACTTGGTAAGGGTAAGCAGATGTTCATAGTCAGTATCCCGACTGCACTATCAACGCTGAAGATCGAGTTGTCTTCTAACCCATCTATCCACCTTCCGACTCTAAGAGATTGTGTGGATCAGCTAATTGAGATCACAAGCCCAAAATCTACAACCTTCGACGCCTGAATGGATTAAGCATCTGTTAAATATGCAGCCGGCGATAAGCTCAGCCTTCTTCTGGATAAAGCTACACGTACCTACGAGCCTTTGGCAAAACCTCCACCGATTCCGACAGCAGGAGGTGCCTCTCTACTTTTGTGAGCTACAATGAAAATACTTGACTGGCTGTATGTCTGGTTGAGGCCACCGCGAGGGTTGCTGATTCGTATCTGTTTTGGGTATATCCGATAAGCTGAGCGTTTGAGAGACCGATCCGCAATTCGGGGATCAATCAAGCGCACCCGATAACTGCCGGGTTTTACCCTTTTAGTGAAAACGCCTTCTTCGTTTAGCTCAACCGTTACTCGCTGACTCCTCTGACCTCTAGCGGTGCTGCGGCTACGCAAATGCAGCTGGCCGGCAATAGGGACTATTGATGAGGAACATACTCCTGACCAAGTGACCGGTGCCAACTGACAGCTGTCGGTAGCAAGAACAAAACCTTGTACAATAGGCGAGGCCTGTCTGCCGATATCGGCGTTAGCAGGGCAGCTACCACCCAATGTTACCGCAGCGGTAACTGCAAAGGTACTGGCATGCAGGACTACAACAGAGTATGAACGTAGATTAGCTCTCACGACAGTGTTACGTACCACACAGTAAGGTATTATTGTAGCGCTACCTTGCAGGTGCAAACGCAATATCTGATAGTTATCATCCCCTTGAGCGCGCTTTATGGCCAAACACCGTCTCTCTATGTCTCTTATTTTCGCTTTCTTTGCGCTATTTATGCTCTATCCATTAGGGCACGTGCTAATCAAAGCTTTTTTTGTGGATGATTCCATATCGCTTCATTTCTTCGCGGTTATGTTCGGTACTGAGCTGTACCAGACGGTTCTCTATAACTCGCTTAATATCGCTCTGACTGTTACCACTGTCTCATCACTGATAGCCTATCCGCTCGCTCTTCTGCTTGGGCGCTATAGCCTGCCATGCCAAACTGCCCTTCATGCATTGCTGCTGGCCCCTCTCGTTGTACCACCATTTGTTGGGGTACTGGGTGTAAGGCAGCTATTCAGTCGGTTTGGGAGTGTAAATGTATTTCTTCTTGATAACGGGCTGATTAGCACTCCGATTCAATGGCTAGGCGGCGGGAACGTAATCGGGATCATCGCTCTACAAGTAATTCATTTAGTTCCGGTAGTCTACCTCACAATCCGAGCTTCCCTTGAAAACACTCATGTCTCTCTCGAAGAGGCTGCTGTGATGAATGGGGCGTCGCGCTGGTATGTGCTACGACGAATTACTGTGCCCCTCTCTATTCCCGGTTGGTTTGCAGGGGCCACATTGGTTTTCATTGCCAGCTTCACCGACTTAGGTACCCCTCTTATCTTCGAATATCGCCAGGTGATCTCAGTGCAGATATACAACATGCTCTCTGATGTACAGGAGAATCCCGTTGGGTATTCCTTCGTTGTTTCCACTTGCGTCCTATCTATTATTCTCTTTCTTTTATCTCAAGCATCTGTTTTTAGTGGCAGCTTTGCGGGCTCAGGTAGGTCACGCGAGGGGCGCGTCAGCCGTGAAATTCAAGCGCCTTGGCGTAGCATTACCTGTATCTCTGTGGCGTTGTACGGTGCACTAGCCTGCGTGCCTCAAGTTGCTGTACTTTTAGTCGCCGTATCACAGGAGTGGTTCATGTCGGTCCTACCTCAAAAATGGACGGCCACTCACTTTCAAGAGGTACTCAGTCATAAACTCACTTTGCGCAGTCTAACGATCAGCATCTGCCTGAGTCTCGCTGCCAGCATGCTGACGATCATCGTAGGATTCATGACAGCTTACTTTGTTTGCAGAGGAAGAAGTCGGGTACGACACATATTTGAGGCGATCTCTTTAATCCCACTCGCCGTACCTGGTATCGTATTTGCATTCGGATTTATCGGAGCTTTTTCCGGTACTATTCTAGATAATCGCATTAATCCATTCCCTCTGCTTATTATCGCTTACACTATTCGTCGACTTCCGGCGATGGTTCGCTCAATCACAGCTGGACTCCAAGAGGCCAATAAAGCGCTGGAAGAAGCGGCTCTAATGGTTGGAGCAAGTCCACTTACGGTTACTCGTCTAATTACCTTCCCATTGATTAAGCGCCACATCATAGTCGGTGCGATGCTGACGTTCGCATATTCGATGATTGAGGTGAGTGATAGTTTGCTATTGGCACTAGAAAATAAATTCTATCCAGTTTCAAAGGCAATTTATGCACTAATGGGACGACCAGACGGCCTCGAAGTAGCCTCTGCTCTAGGGGTTATAGTAATGATTTTAATGCTCGCCACATTCTACCTGTCTGAGAGAATAGGGCGTGGCTCGTCGCTCGGTAACACACTAAGGGCATTACTTTGTGCCGTCTGCTTATCAGCCTCAACAGCTCACGCCGAAACCGATGAAATAGTAGTTCTAACGCCACACTGGGAAGGGATACGCTTTGAATTTTCAAATGGATTTGCCAAATACTGGCGCGACAAGACCGGTCGAGATGTAGTTTTCCGCTGGCTTGATGTCGGTGGCACCTCCGATATCGTTAAGTACATCACTGGTCAGTTTAAGCAGACGCCTCATGGTATCGGCATTGATCTCTTTTTTGGTGGTGGCGCTGACTCATTTCTCGAATTAGAGAGCAAGGGTCTTCTTGCGCCGGCGGAGATTGCCTCCGGCATAATCGGACGTATACCTCAGAATATTTCTGGTGTGCCGCTATACTCACCTGACAATCTGTGGTTCGCTAATGCGATCAGCGCATTCGGTTTATTGTACAACAAATCAGCAGTACAACGCCTTGGGCTACCTGAGCCGCGGAGATGGGTCGACCTCGCTAGCCCAGAGTACTTTGATCTAGTTGGCGCAGGAGATCCTCGAAAAAGCGGGAGTATGCATGCCATGTTCGAGATTATTTTGCAGGGTTACGGATGGCAGGAGGGTTGGAAGATCCTTCAGAGAATATCCAGGAACGTGCGAAATTTCTCCGGGACAGCAAGTCAGATTGGAAAAGAAGTTGCCACAGGTGAGATTATCTACGGCATCGCCATCGATACCTATGCTGGGGACATCATACGCCAGGTGGGCCACGAACGACTTGATTATCATATCCCAGATGATTTTGCGGCGATAAACGGTGACTGCATAGCCCTGCTAAAGGGAGCACCGCACACTCAAGCTGCCACTGCCTTTATCGAATTTATCCTCTCTGAACAGGGACAACTTTTGTGGTACGCGAAAAAGGGCTCTCCTGGTGGACCGATACGCTCGGAGCTAGGGAAGCTTTCGGTCATACCGGAGCTATACGGCAGAGTTGCGCCGGCAACAATATTCGATGGAAATCCATTCACGCTCCCTAATGTGCTTGCCTATGACTCAAAGAAAGCTGGTTCTAGGTGGACTCTTGTTAACGACCTCTTCGGGGCATTCATGATCGATGTGCACGAGCGGCTAGTGCGGGTCAAAGATCCCACCGTTCTCCCAGGCATTCCTGTCTCGGAAAGAGATGCGCAGCAGCTTATCGATAGAGGAGCTTGGGGTGAGGATCAGGCTCTCAGGAGCGATTACTTAAAGAGCTGGGCGACGATCGGGGCGCAGCAGCTTCCAGCGACTGCCACCGTATGGGAGCGCCTAAGGTGGGTTCCTGGTGGGGTGTTTGCCCTTCTTCTAAGCCTACTAATTGTAAAACGCCTCACATAGAACCAACATCGCCTCTCCTCTCTCCTCTCCTCTCTGGTGCCAGCCACCATTATTGCCTAGCCTCTCTGGTGCCACCGATCATTTTGCCGAGGCCCCATATTTAAATAGCTGCCAGACGTCTGAGCTGACTATTTAACTATAAAAGGCAGGCTAAGTTGGGCGGAACTATGCTGATATGGAGTGGATAAAGCCTCGATTATGGCCCTGATAAAGTACTATCCCGGCCATCAGACAGGTGGATTCCGCGGATGAGGAAATCCTTACAATCAGAAGCTCTAGAGAGCATTACAAAGCTGTGGAGCCGGGGGAATGAAGCAGCCGGGAGGCCAGGAGATATCTTTTAATCCTTGCTTCATTAGCTGAAAACAATGCCGACACCGTTTGTCAAACCAGCTAAACTGCTCAAGGTGCTCTATACGCTTAGCAGCGGAGGAGGCGTACATGAATACTCTTCGCTCTTTTCGCGGTGGCTTGTATTCGTCTGTAACCACAAAACCCTCTATTCTTTGAGAAGGTGCTCTCTCCAGCTGCAGCTTCTGCTCCTCCTCTCGCACGCGAGCAATAATCCTTCCTCTTACGCGCTCTATCTCAACCGGATCTGAGATACCGAATGCTTCAAGCCACCTAAATGGATAAATCTTAAGTATATTTTTCGGACGTATCGAAGCTTTTTCCCGAAGTGCCTCGATTGCTCTCAGCTCCTCAGACCACGATGGATTGCTCTCTGATAGGGCTTCTATGTCAGTCGCAAGTATCCAAGGAACCTCCTTTTCTATTACCGCGTGCACATCTGCCGGAGCGCTGAGGAATTCCTTCCAAGTGTTACACCCCTCGTAGTCATCAATAGAGCGGGCGAGCTTGGCGCGCACAGGATTTAAGAAGCTGTAGGCAAATCGTTCTATCGCTGCCTCTAAGTCGAGTACTTCTCCGAGAGTGCTCCTGTCGTGCCAGAGTCTTAGGTGTGATAGTCCCAGCAGCCGTTTGACAAAGTCAGTGAGGCGTTTTTTTAGCTGCCCATGGAATCGCGTCAGGCCTGTGGCATCGAGAGAAAATAGTTGCATATGCGGGTGGTTAGCCATCCACACGTAGGCGCAAACAACAACCTGTTCGGTAGCCAGTAGCCGACCAATAATGCTCTCTAGCAGCACAGTTGTCAGCGCACGAGCGGGCAGCGGTAGCCCCTGAAACGCTCGAAAGCAAACATCGTATAGCCGCTTACTTCGGATCATTCTTCTTCTTCTCATACTGCAGTATTCGTAAAATTATCAAAAAAGTTGCGAGCGGTGCCTAAGTTATTTGAGCAGCAATATTTCTAGACCCGACTCAAGTTGGGTGGCACACCCGACTCAAGTTGGGTGGCACCTAATTTGGGGGCTTTGGAGGGCACTGGATTGAGGTGAGGGCTTGGGAGCAGCAGATTCAGAGGTAGTCGAAATAAGTTAGGTGGCACCAGTTTTGGGTTTGGGGCGGCGCCGAGGTTCGATTGGGGAAAAGTGGTGTTAGCAACTTTTTACCTCGCCCGTCGATATAGCTCATCGGGAGCTATTTTCCCCATTAACTAAACGGAGCACACCTTGTCAACGACTTCAGTATCGACCATAGAGGCTCAGATCACAGCTGTAATGCACGCCCTAAACAGCCTTCAAAATACGATTACGGGTATGCAACAGACTTCGAGCACCGGTTACTATGATAATTCGCCGAATAATCATTTGCGTGTTCAGTTCGGCCAACGAACATTTGACTCCGAAGGGCTCGAAGCTCCCGGACCCTTTTTTTCAAGGACAATTACCTGGCCTAAACTAGGAAATAGTGGAGTGACCATTGGTCGAGGCTACGATATGGGACAGAGATCATCCGAACAGATCATTCGCGAGCTGACAAGTGCTGGGATGAATCACCAGGACGCGCAATTTCTTGCCCGAGCTGCATTCAAACGTGGTACTGCGGCGCGCGACTTCGTCACAGCTAACAAAGGTCATGCTCCAGTAATGCCGCTGCAGGTCCAAAAACAGCTATTTGAAAAGATTACTACCCCCGAGATGATTAACGACATTAAAAGAATATTTAGCAAACCTGACGTCACGAGTACTTATGGACGGGCATCCTGGGAAGCTCTGCCCAAGGCAGCAAAGGAGATCTTATTTGATCTTCGATACCGTGGAGATTACACCCCAACCACGCGCCGACTCATTCAGCCCCTCTTAGTTAACAACGATTACCAGGGGCTTCGGGAGCTGATCAACGACACAACCTACTGGGCTGCTCGCGGCGTCCCCTCAGCCCGAATTCGAGATAGGCAGGAACTTGCAAAGGGACTCTAGCATACGCTCATCCAACGGAACGCGTTTATGATGGACAGTCAAGCTGGCTGTTTTTATTCCCTTCTTATTCACCTAGAACGTCATTTAGCAAACGTGCTAGCTCTTTATTCTTTTTAATTTCACTGAGTCGCGAGTGGAACAGAGACCAAAAAAGAGGCTGCGGTAATCTCTCACGATTACGAGCAAGTTTCAGAATCCGCTCCTGAAGATCGGAAATCTCTCTGGCTGTGGCAGATTTTTCGAAACTTGGACCACAATCAGCATCATCCGTGACTAAGCTGGATTGCTGGTTGCTAGGCATGTTCTGGCGTTTATCTTTCATCACCGTAATTATACAGCACTCAAAAAAAAGCGTCGAGAGAATAGTCGCCTAGCGACCTTGCCACCAATGCTAGCCGCCACATTCGGGGCTAAATCTGCTACTTTCGCCCCGGACACGCTTCGTAGAGCTGATCAAGTTTAGCGGCGACAATATAGTCATTCTCACTTAACCCATTCACCGTGTGTGTCCACAGCTCTACTATTACTTTGCGATAGAGTAGTTGTATATCCGGATGGTGGTCCTCCCGGTCGGCAACTTCACCGATGACCGGGACCCAGTTAGCGCCGTCCATATAGGCCTTGAAACGATATTCACGAGATATCTTCCTGCCATCAACAACATTCCATCCAGGTATCTGCCTGCCCAGCTCAAGCATCTTTTCTGCAGAAAGAGGCGGACTACCCGCAGCTAGTGGCACACATTTTTTTAAAACAAGCGCTGTCATTGGCTACTTTAGTTTGGTTTTAGTCTTGGGGAAATCTTTCCAGTACGCACCAGTCCCTTTTCGTAGTATACGATCACCGTCTACTAGTTCAAAAGGCGATAGCGTTGGCTTCTGGCGATACTCGTCGTAGAGCGGAACAAATGGACGCTCAACACAATCTTTAAAAAGACTCTCAAAGCTGTTAATCGAAAAATAGGTGGCCTGAAAATCATCAATATAATACCCAGTGCGTAGAACGCGCTCAAGGTTAAAATCAAGGACGTTGGGTGAAGGATCGCTCATCACGTATCTCGCTTCTCCATACGAAGACATAATCCCAGCCCCGTAAACCTTAAAATCCCCGCCGCTTTTGATTAATCCAAACTCTATTGTGTACCAATTTAGACGGGCCAGGAACTTCACCCCCTTATGGTCCATCGCTTGTAGCCCACCCTCCCCGTATGCCTGCATATAATCCGCATACGCAGGATTACTCAACAGGGGCACATGCCCAAACACATCGTGAAAGATATCCGGCTCCTCTAGATAATCCAGCTGTTCAGGGGTTCGTATAAAAGTTCCTGCAGGGAACTGTCGATTAGCCAGCATAGAGAAGAACGGACGTGAAGCAATTAGCCCTGGAACTGGAAGCACTTCCCATCCTGTAGCACGTCGTAGGTGGGTATTTATCGAATCAAAATTCGGAACCTCATCGGCAGTTAGATGTAGAGTCTTTAGTCCGTCAAGGTACTCCTGGCATACACGCCCCTTCAAGGTCTCTAACTGTCGCCTGTACAATGTGCCCCAGGTCTGATGGTCCTGCGCAGAGTACTTACCCCAGTCCTGTTCTATGACACACTCTTCGACTGTGCGAGCGTTTAGGACAGCGTGGCTCTTATCCTCTTCCATAGGTATTACTCGTAGGCAGAATGTAGGTGCGCGTGAGGGGAACTACTCTTCGCCTTTTAAGGATACCACCGTACTTGATTAACGCACAAGCGACGATTGAATAACCTAGTGTTGGCGCACGGGCCGTGCGCTGCTTAACACCTGCTATGTTGCTATGCCCCCTCAATACACCTATGGCAGACCACACCCACTACATTTCGTAGGAGGATTAAGAGGAACTTTAATAACTAAAGCCTTTTCTAGATTACACCAGAGCTCCATCGCTTGTAATCCTGCATAATCCTGAGCGCATATTGCATGCACTGCTTTGGGATCTTTCGCTTACCGCCAGCTGCAGAATCTACGTGTCCTGGACCCCAGTTGTACGCCACGAGAGCAAACACTCGATTCCCATGGTAAGTCCTTTCCAGATGCTTCAAGTATGAAATTCCCAATCTTAGATTGTGATCCGGATCGGTAAGCTTACCACGCGGAAGATCGTGTTTTTGAGACAGCCATGCCCCGGTAGCTGGCATTATCTGCATCAAACCTTGAGCTCCTTTGTGCGAGCGCGCCGATGAATTAAAGGTACTCTCCGTCTTCACAACTGCGGCAACAAAGAGTGGATCGACCCCTTGCCTGGCACTTTCTTGCACTATGGCCTGCGCCAACTGGCTTGGGTTTTGCTGTTTGGGCGCATACTTTCTTATGACTGAATGAACGCGCCCTACTACTGCTCGCAGCGAATGGTTAGGCAATTTATCCATCGGATCCCGAGTCGGAGAAATCGAAGGCGGCTTAGAACTCTCTATCTCTGCAGATGTCCCCGTGTGATAGCTTGCTAGACGCATAGATTGCGCCGCCGAAGGGCCAGCCGGCGCCGCCACCAAAAGCCCCTCCAAAAGCTTGTCACGTTGGGCTGTCACTTTTTTTATTTCGTGCTCAACGCGCGCCTGGCGCAAGGAACGAGACTGATTTCTTTCCGAGTCGAATTCAGAGTGACTCAAGCGGCTGGTTACAGCATTGTACATGGTACGCGACAACCGATCACTGAGAAGATAGTCAAAAGGCATCGCGATCAGTGAAAGCAATGCGCCACACGATATTCCAACAGTCACGAGCGCTATTAGACGAAGCTTATGGTGCGGCACTTGATACGATTGGGATTGATCGCTGTTTGCTGGGGCAGCAACAGGTATGATTCGACGACCGGAGCTTCGAATCACACGTCCACTAGGAGCAATCCTAATATTGCTACAGAGGTGCGCAGTATTCTCGCTATCTAGGGTCCGGGAGTTACCCATCTTTGTCCTTGCAAAATGAAGCAAACTACCCTCTCCTATCGCTTTGGACAGAGCGCCTGCTTCACTTGATATGCACGGCTAACCTACTGTAATTATTTACTAAGTATATTTTTCTCTGCCGCAATGGAGCATTCCACGCATATGGAGCTACCCCGGGGGTCAGAAACTGACAGATTACGACAGCTCCAAGAGACCTAAAATCTCATCCTTTGTCAGCGACAGCGAACCGGATTCTCCAATCGCAGCTGAGAGCAAGGCACGCTTTGAATGCTGAATTTTTAGGATACGCTCCTCGATGGTATCCTTAGCTACCAAACGGTGTACGATCACTGGATTTTTCTGTCCAATTCGGTAAGCGCGATCTCCTGCCTGGTCTTCAGCTGCTGGATTCCACCAAGGATCGACGATATAGACATGGTCAGCGGCAGTCAGCGTAAGCCCTAGACCTCCTGCTTTAAGAGAAAGCAACATCACACGGGGACCATCATCGCTTTGAAAAGCATCCACTATATCTCCCCGACCCTCAGTAGTACCATCGATACGACAGAAGGATATTGAATGTTTGGCCAAATGAGGCTCTATAAGATTCAGAAATGATGTCCACTGAGAGAAGACAAGCGCTCGGTGCCCCTGAGCAATAGACGACTCGAGCGATTCAACTAATAGCTCGACTTTTGACGATGTCGGAGCATCATGGCCAGGGAGTAGCCCAATGTGACAGCAGGCCTGACGCAGACGAAGCAACACCTCAAGAGCTGAAATCATGTTCGCACTGTCACTCAGCAGCTCGCGCAGCTGGCCTTTTGCCACTCCAAGTAAAGCGTCGTACGCGACTCTTTCACTCTCTGCCAACTCGCATTGAAGTACGACCTCTGTTTTAGGTGGTAGCTCTTGAGCCACATCTCGCTTCAGGCGTCGCATGATAAACGGGCTAACCCTTCGCCTTAGCTCAAGCGTGCACTCAGTATTGCCTGATAAGATGGGCTGCACAAAACTACTCTGAAACTCTTGATATGAGCCGAGTAGTCCAGGATTAAGGAATCTAAACTGGCTCCAAAGGTCGTCAAGAGAATTCTCTACGGGGGTTCCAGATAGATTTAATCTCTGCTTGCTTCGCAACCGAAACGCAGCCTGCGCGACCTGGCTGTGCGGATTACGAATAGTTTGAGACTCATCGAGAATGACAGTATCCCACTCGATACTCTCTAATACATCAAGATCGAGTCTTAGTAGTGCATAAGAAGTGATGGTAAGATTATCTTGATCACTGATAGATCGCTTTGCCCCGTGATAGATTCCCACACGCAAATCAGGACGAAAATCCGCCGCCTGTTGTTTCCAACTGGCAAGCACTGAAGTAGGGCACACTACCAAAACACGTCCCTGCATCAAAGATAGTGCCTGGAGGGTCTTGCCAAGCCCCATATCGTCAGCAAGCAACGCTCCTAATCGGTGTTGATGTAAAAATGATATCCAATTGACTCCGACCCGCTGATAGCTCCTAAGCTTAGCTGTAAGAGCAGTTGGAAGCTGTGCAGCAGGAATACTATCTACATCACTCAATCCAGCTTTTAAGCGCGAGAAGTACTCTGGCGGTTCAACTGACAGAGCCTCACACAACTCGTGAACCTCGTTTACCATACGAGCGGGACAAGCCTCGAAATCAGTTTTAGCAGCGATAATACGTTCAACAGCATGAGCATGATTCCGCAACCACTCAGTAGGTAAGGCCGCCCAGCTTCCGCTAGCGACCTGGAGGTAAGATTCGCCCTTGCGCCATGCCTCCAAAACGGCTCGCGCTGAAACTGTTGTTTCTATCGGTCTGGCGTCTACTCCCTCACCTACAATGCCAAAACCCAACTGCAGGTCCCTATATTCGGCATGCGCCTGAGCAGATAGGACGCCTACCGGCGTGAAACGCTCCTTAGCGTCCCCTACAACCTCCCAACTTTGCAACTGTTGCAGCAATTGAACGGCCCTAACGCCCTTGATAACGGATGCCTCGTTAACACTCAGGCCGAGCTTGAACAGAACTTCTCGCGCCAGCCGACCCTCTTCTGCCGGTTCACGAATCGGAATCTCACGTTGATCTATCATCACCAATTCACCGTGGCGGATCTCTGCAATAGTCGGCATCCCATAGACAATACGCGGAATTACTGTTACGGAAGAGGCGTGGTCATCAGAAAGCGCCTCTATGACTACTCTCGGTGCCACTTTTCGAGCGCGTGGGAGTCTCCGGCTAAGAACACGCACCTCGATCTTTCCCTGCAGCTGCGGCACTATTCGTGTGGCTAATTCGATCGCATCTTCTCTATTAAAAACTGTCCCATACCCCCTTAGCATTTCTATATCTTCCATCCGCAGGGCTGAATCCTCCACAGAGTGAAGTGCCCCGTGGCATATTGCCGCCCCATTATCAAAGACCTCAGAGATTCCATCGATCGCTGCACGCCTTAGCAGAAATCCCTGTTCATCATCAACTACTTCGGCAACTACCGGTATCGGCTCAGCGCGAACGACAATACGCTCTCCATCAAGAAGCACCATTGGAACCCGCGAAAGAGCTGGAATCAGATAGCGCATAGTTTTGGGATCAAGGATGCCCTGACGGCTATGTGGCAGAACATGATCAACCCGCAAATCATAATCTGTAGGGATCACGGTCATCCCTTTTTTCTTGGCAGCGGCTAAGCCTTCGAGTAGCGAGCCAGTTATTGCTATTCGGTCATCACCGCAACAAACATATCGATTAAAGAGCAATGCAGTCCCCGACCGCGAAAATTCATGTTGCACTGCACCAAATGCGCGTTGACTAAAACCTCCACTGATAGGCAGTACCTTATCCTGCTTCAGAGCTAAAAGTGTGGCTACCACGTGACGGCACGGGTCTTCCTCCAACTCACAATCGCACTGCCATAACTCGCTGGCTTCCGATATTGATACAGAAACAATTCGGTCTCTTGGCCCCTGAATAATTCTAAAGTTGCGCTCTGCTGACGGGGATTCCTGTTCTTCGTGAAAAGTAGCGTTGCGCGCCAGCGCAACTCCAGCAGACCACGTTTGGGCCACTGCCATTTCCCGTACAAGTGCCAGGATACCTTCCATCTCTCTAGGCCGCTAACCGTGGCTCCCTTTTTGGGAGTCCGACAATTTGATCAAGTAGGACGCTAAGTTCCCGAGTGTCATGGGCCCTCTTAATTGAGTCAAACCACGATATTGACCTGCGATGATGTGCGTAATTCAACCACTGCTTAACACGAGACAGCGTGCGCCGGTCTGATTCCTTTGCAGACCGCGAGTCGGAGACCAATTCATCAATCAGCTCGCGCCAAAGTGTATCCCCACACTGCGGCTGTCTCTTTGCTGTACAGGTTGAGATTTCGAGATACTCGGCACACGAGCGAACTAAATCAGGGTCTGATAGGGCGCCTCGCCCCAGCATAAAATGCTCGCATCCAGATTCGTCCTGGCACCTCTTTAGATCATCTAGACTCCATATCTCACCGTTGGCCACCACGGGTATATCGAGAGCTCGACGAACCTCACCGATCGGCTTCCAGTATGCAGGAGGAGTGTACCCCTGCATCTTCGTACGACCGTGGATTGTGATCCACGACGCACCACCCCTTGATGCGCGCTCCGAATTTAGAAAGATTGCGCTTGGATCATCCCAGCCTAGCCTTAGCTTTGCAGAAACCGGAATCGTCGCAGGTACTGCCGACCGAACCGCTGCGACGATAGTTTCTATCCGCTCAGGAAACTTTAGCAGGGTTGCCCCACCATCATGCCGGTTTACCGTCGGAGCTGGACAGCCGAAGTTTATGTCGATTACCAGTGCTCCCTCAGCCACGGCGATCGCCGCAGATCGCGCCATTCGCTCGGGATCTCCCCCAAGAATCTGTACACCTACTTGCGTTCCTGATGGGGTCCTCGCTCCAAGAGCAATCTCTGGTACTTCCTTCCTAAAAACATGTCGTGGCACCACCGACTGCGAAACCCGGACAAATTCGCTTACGCAATACGAAAAAGGCATATGACGAGTCAACAGCGTGCGCATGAGCGCATCTGTCACCCCATCCATGGGAGCTAGTATAAGCGCCGGTTTGCCTTTGGTGATCACAGTGACTACCGATTGATAGCCTCAGAGCTACCAGCAGTAAACACCTCCTGCAGCTCCGCCTTAACTAGCGGTGCGACCGCTTCGCTGGGCACCCTTACCCGCGTCTCTCCCAGTGCGTACGGAGCAACTTCATACGGGTTGTATTGAATCTCCATACCTCTATCAGTAAGGGCAAAATTCTCGCCTAAAGGCAACTCCTGCCCGGGCAAGATAAAAAATCCCGCATCCTGCAACGACTGACCTAAACGGATCGACCGTGCACGCCTGAATTCCGCCTCTACCACCTTTGAAAGTGTCCGCTGCGACTGATCAGCCACTACATCAGTGACACCAAGACGTTGTCCAGTCTGGGAATCAAAGGTCATAAGCATACGATCATTAAACCCGTGAGCTCCTCCAAGGTATCCTTGATTAGTGACTTCACATGAGGTGATCTTCTTGTCGCTGTAGAGTAACAACGCCTTCCGAGTAAGCTTCCAATCAACAGGCGCGTCGCTCAATCCATCGTACTCCCTTAGCCTTTCCTCCAGCTCGCCTAATAATGACTTCAAGCTTGGGGTCTTTGTTTCTATATCGAGCGGCGCGTAAAGAACCTGTCGCAACTCCCCTTTTATAACCTCACGAGCGGAGGGAGATACAGTATGAGGAAGTTCAGGCAGACCATCGATATCAACCGCCACACATGGCTCTGGAGAGCATGGACCAAGCGTCTTCTTGAGCGGACCTTCAGCCCCGCCACCAGTAACACTAAAACATCCAGCTAAGCAGCTAACTGCGGCAACCAGAACCAGACCAATAGTGGCTCTCATATTATTGTCTCCCTGCCCCTAAAATTCGCTGATCTACTAATGTGTTATTACTGCGCCTGCATCTTTCCACGAAGGCTGACTCCTCTTTGAAGGGTTGCCTTAATAAAATCGCGATTCATTCGGGTAATATACTTGATACTGATGCCCTTAGGGCACGCCTCCTGGCACTCACCGTGGTTTGTGCATCCGCCAAAGTTTTCGTGATCCATCTGAGACACCATGTTAATCACGCGCTCATAACGCTCCGGCTGGCCTTGAGGTAGAAGCCCCAAGTGGGCGACCTTCGCCGCCGTAAATAGCATGGCCGAGCCATTTGGACACGCGGCTACACACGCACCGCATCCGATACAAGCTGCTGCATCGAATGCTTCATCAGCATGCTCCTTCTCGATTGGCGTGGCATTAGCCTCCGGGGCAGCCCCCGTAGATACTGAAATGTAACCACCGGCCATCTGAATACGATCGAAAGCGCTGCGATCAGTGACGAGATCCTTCACAACCGGAAACGGCTTCGCCCTAAACGGCTCGATGTAGATCGTATCTCCATCTTTAAATGTTCGCATATGCAGCTGACACGCCGTTGTCAGACGTTTAGGTCCATGCGGCCGTCCATTGATAGACATAGAACATGAACCGCAAATCCCCTCGCGACAATCATGTTCAAACGCCACGGGACTCTCTCCCTTGGCGACCAGAGTCTCGTTGAGATAATCTAGCATTTCAAGAAAAGAGGAGTCCTCACTAACCCCCTTAAGTTCATGACGCTCAAATTTACCTTGTGACGTTGAGTCCTTTTGACGCCACACAAACAGGATAAGATCCATATTAACGCTCCTTACTTATAACTTCTGGTCGAGAGTTTGATATTTTCAAAAGCTAGCGGCTCTTTGCTCAACTCGTGCCCCGCGCCATTGCGGCTCGGACTCCATACTGCTGCATAACAATAATCATTATCATTTCGCAGAGCCTCGCCATCTTCGGTTTGGTACTCCTCTCGGAAGTGCCCGCCACAAGACTCGTTACGATTAAGAGCATCAAGGCACATCAGCTCAGCAAACTCGAAGAAGTCCGCGACACGTCCGGCCTTCTCTAACTGCTGATTCAATTCCGATCCCGCTCCACCTACATAACAGTTCGACCAGAACTCATCGCGCAGCTCTGGAATCCGTTTCAGTGCCTCCTTTAGGCCGGCTTCTGTGCGAGACATTCCGCAGGCATCCCACATAAGCCGACCTAAAGTTCGGTGATAGTGATCAACCGGCTTTTTGCCGTTCATCGACAGAAAAGAAGCTATCCTTTTCGCCACCCGCTCCTCAGCCTCACGTACTGCTGCGTGATCAGGTGTCGTGCTGAGCGGCTTCTGTGTTGCAAGGTAATCTCCGATAGTATAGGGAATAACGAAGTAGCCGTCGGCCAACCCCTGCATTAAAGCACTGGCCCCTAATCGGTTCGCCCCGTGATCCGAGAAATTTGCCTCTCCAGCAGCAAAGAGTCCTGGGATAGTTGTCATCAAATTGTAGTCTACCCACAAACCGCCCATCGTGTAGTGCGGCGCTGGATAGATGCGCATCGGAACCTCATACGGATTCTCTCCAGTGATATTTTCGTACATATCAAAGAGATTACCGTAGCGCGCCTCTATAGTATTTTTCCCATATCGATCGATTGAATCCTTAAAGTCAAGATACACTCCCAACCCCATCGGTCCAACTCCGTACCCTGCATCGCACCTCTCCTTTGCCGCGCGAGAAGCGATATCTCGAGGACTAAGGTTACCAAAGCTCGGATACCTACGCTCTAAATAATAATCTCGTTCACTCTCAGGTATATCTCGCGGATTACGGGTATCTTTCTGTTTTTTCGGCACCCAGACACGGCCGTCATTGCGCAGTGATTCGCTCATCAGCGTGAGCTTTGATTGATATTCCCCCGAAACAGGAATACTGGTGGGATGAATCTGCGTAAAACACGGATTTGCCATCCCAGCACCGTGTTTGTAAGCCCGCCAGATCGAGGTGACGTTGCACCCTTTAGCGTTGGTTGAAAGATAGAACACATTAGAATAGCCACCTGTTGCCAAGATAACCGCATCCGCTAGATGCGATGTTACTGCACCCGTTCTCAGATTCCTGGTGACGATACCGATACACCTACCGCCGTCGATGATCAGGTCAAGCATCTCTGTTGAGGAGTGCATCTCCACGCTCTTAGCATGAATTTGACGATTTAGCGCTGCATAGGCACCCAACAAAAGCTGCTGACCTGTCTGTCCCTTCGCATAGAAAGTACGAGACACCTGCGCCCCGCCGAACGAACGATTCGACAGTAGTCCGCTGTACTCCCGAGCAAACGGCACCCCCTGCGCTACGCACTGGTCGATAATGTTAACGCTCAGCTCTGCTAGTCGATATACATTCGCTTCGCGCGCTCGAAAATCGCCTCCTTTTATTGTATCGTAGAACAGACGATATACACTATCTCCGTCGTTCTGATAGTTCTTAGCTGCATTTATACCACCCTGAGCCGCGATGCTATGAGCTCTTCGCGGAGAGTCCTGGAAGCAGAAACATTTAACACGATACCCCAACTCTCCTAGCGAAGCCGCTGCAGACGCACCTGCCAAACCGCTTCCCACGACAATTACGGAATATTTTCGCTTATTGGCTGGAGACACCAACCGCATACTAGCTTTGTGCTTTTGCCACTTTTGCTCAAGTGGCCCTGACGGTATCTTGGATTCGAGATTGAGTTGCATAGCGCTGCCCTACATTACTTTACTTTGCGTTAGCTGTTGTTACTGGAGCTGAAAGAAGACCCGTGGCGATCGAAACGGGTACCGCTGAAAATCCGACAAAGAGCGCTACGGCAACAACTTTAGCAACCGTGCGCAGCCCTTTATTCCATCGAGGTGTGTCGACCCCAAGGGTCTGAAACATGCTCCAAGTGCCGTGGTAGAGATGTAATGCAAGAAGCGCCATCGCAACCACGTAAAAGCCAGCTGTGAGCAAATTCTGGAAGGCCGACCACACGTTTGCGTAAACATCTCCCTCAACAAAACTCCAGTGAACTGTTCCCGTTGTGAAGTGTAAAATATGAAAAGTCACAAAAAGCAACAGGAATAGCCCTCCATAAAGCATTGTTAATGACGCAGCGTTTGCAGACCTATAACTCTTAACCTTGTAGCCCTCTGGTTTGGCGCTACGATTCGCCTTAGCGAGCAATATGCCGCTCACCGCATGGATAACTAGGCAGGCTAGCAAGACTACCCTGACAATCCACAGAACCCCTGACTCTCCCAACATCTCTGAGCCCATGGTGCGCAAGAATCGGCCATAATCGTCAATCTTGTAGTCACCAGTAGCCGGATTAATTCCGGCGAAAATCTTGAGGTTTCCTGCCATGTGCCCTACGACAAAGAGGACTAGGACTACGCCGCTTAGCGCCATAGCCACCTTCTTACCGATGGTAGAGGAGTAGAAATTAACTATTAGACTCATAAAGAACTTCCAAATTCATCTCACATAAGAAGGCGCACTTCACCCACTCTAGTGTATTGATCAACGGCTTGTATAGCCAAGCTTTTAGCACGACGAAACCCTAAAAATATCAGTATATTAAATTAAATCAACATCGAGCATCAAGACGCCCAAGCAACCCCCGTTAGGGTATGAATTACAGTATCCCCTCTAGCCTCCGTCGGATATACTTATGTCGTGAATCCAGCCATCTACCAATTTAATCCACGCTCTTACCTAACCGAGGCTGTTGGCCGCAACGCTACCCTTGATGACATCCCAGAATCCTTTATTGAAGCGCTAGCTGCCGCTGGGTTTGATTGGGTGTGGCCTGTTGGTGTCTGGAGCGTAAGCGCGGCCAGCCGAAATCACTCTACTGCTCACAGGGGTTTGCGACGGGAGTTTCTTGATGTCCTGCCCGACCTCACAGACCAAGATGTCTGCGGCTCCCCATTCGCAATTGACTGCTACTCCACCGAGGCCATTCTGGGCGGAGATGCCGCTCTAGCCCGCTTTCACCGCAAGGTTCGCTCCTTAGGATTGAAGATGATGCTTGATTTTGTTCCGAACCACGTCGGACTAGATCATGCTTGGGCGAATCAGCACCCTGCTTATCTGATTCAAGGAAGCGAGGCGCAGCTTCTGGCAGAACCTGACTCATGGGTTCGGCTCAGAAACGGGGCGATATTTGCACACGGCCGCGATCCGAACTACGCGCCATGGTCCGATACGCTACAGCTAAACTATTTTAACCCCGGCCTGCGCCGCGCCATGCTCAGAGAACTTGAGAGTGTTGCCAGTCGAGCTGATGGAGTTCGGTGTGACATGGCCATGCTTATTGAACCCGAAGTATTCTATCGCACCTGGGCATCTCGCTGCGATCAATCCACGGAGGAAATGCCTTATTTTTGGCCGGATGCGATCAGTTCTATCCGGGCCAAATATCCAGAGTTCCTCTTTCTGGCCGAGGTTTATTGGGGTTACGAATACAAGCTTCAACAACACGGATTTGACTATACCTACGACAAACCGCTCTATGACCGGATCATCCAGCGTCGTGCTGCGGAGGTGAAGGACCATCTCAGTGCCAATGTGTCGTATCAACGACGTCTGACCCGTTTCCTTGAAAATCACGACGAGCCTCGGATAGCTTCTAAGCTCTCCTTCGTTGAACACCGAGCAGCGGCTGTGGTGACATTTCTCACTCCTGGGATGCGTTTTTTTCATGATGGCCAGATGAGCGGAAAGCGTCTGCGCCTACCAGTTCATCTTTCCCGAGCACCCCGTGAGAAGAGCAGTCATATGATCGAAGAGCTCTACAAGGTTTTGCTCCCAATCATCAACTCACCAACCGGCAAACACGGGGTCTGGAATATGCTTGGCACACGTGAAGCGTGGCCAAACAACACAACTCATCAGAACTTTATCGCTTTTCTTATCGAGCATCCTCTTCGAACTTTGCTCGTCGCGGTGAATTTCGCCTCTTATCGCGGCCAAGGATTCATTCGTATCCCGGATAGAATTTGGCTTGAAGGGACACTTGAACTCCGAGATCTCCTCTCTCACGAACGCCTAGTCAGAGATTCATCAGACTTGCGAGAGCGCGGCCTGTTTCTTGACTGTTCAGAGTGGCACACTCACATCTTTTCCGTAGAACACTCATAAAATCTCGGAAGTATCACAATGCTGACCTCCCCCACTTTACCCCTGCTCCCTATCACTGAGCACCTCCCGGCGATTGCTCAGGGAATTCGTGAGCACTCCATTTCAATCTTACAAGCTCCCCCCGGCACGGGTAAAACCACGATACTTCCGCTTTTCCTGGCACAGCAAGAATGGCTGAGAGGTCGCAGTATAATTGTCTTGCAGCCACGTCGGTTGGCGGCTAAGGCTGTTGCTATGCGAATGTCTGAGCTGCTCGGAGAAGAAGTAGGAACCACCGTCGGGTATCAGATTCGGCTTGAGCGACGCAAGAGCGCCACTACTCGAATCGAAATCATCACCGAGGGACTCCTAGCTCGCCGGATAATCGCCGATCCAGAACTACGCGATGTGGGTCTAATCATTTTTGACGAGTTTCATGAGCGCAGCGTGCACGCCGATGTCGGAGTGGCTCTTGCACAGGAGGTCGCCTCTGTGCTGCGTCGCGATTTAAAGCTGTTGATAATGTCAGCCACCCTTGATTCATTGCGCGATGTGGGCAACTTCAAAGACGCCTGGCGCTACTCGTTTAATATAGCCCCATTCCCCGTTGATATTCGCCATATCTCGCGAGACCCTCGCAAGCCGATCTGGGAAGATACCGCCAAGGTAGTGAGAGCTGCGCTACAGCAACATGCAGGTGATATCTTAGCCTTCCTTCCAGGGGCATTTGAGATCGAACGTTGCGCAGAGATACTATTGGCTGAAGCTCGTGGATTTCGAGTTTTACCACTCTATGGAGAGCTTCCGTACGAGCAGCAGCAAGCCGCTCTATCTACCCCCTCTGATTCCGTACGCCGAGTAGTTCTGGCAACAAATATAGCTGAGACTAGCCTAACAATTGAAGGTGTGCGAATCGTCGTTGATGCTGGCTTGCAGAAGGTATCCCGCTCTACCGATACCGGGATCACCACCCTAAAAACGGAACGTATTACCCGTGATGCTGCCGACCAACGCGCTGGCCGAGCCGGTCGAACGGCTCCTGGAGTTTGTCTGCGACTGTGGAGCGAGCAGGAGCACATGGCTCTCAGGGCAAACCGCGAACCTGAAATTCTCCGCATCGACCCAACTCAGCACGTGCTTGAGTTAGCAGCCTGGGGAGTGCGAGACCCAGCTCAATTCGACTGGATCACTGCTCCTCAAACTAGAGCGCTTGAATCTGCACAGAGGCTGCTCAAGCAGCTCGATGCTATAAGTCAAGACGGCACAATTACCGAGACAGGAAAGATACTTGTAAGACTAGGCACTCATCCACGCATCGGGGCCTCATGTATAGCAGCCCGAAAGCACAACCTCGATGCCTTTGCTGCCGCGATTATTCCGCTCCTTGAAGAGCGAAACACAAGGAAACAGGGGACGCAGTCCGTGGACTGCACCCACCTTATGAATGCACTAGCGACTGGAGAGCCTCGCCCAAGCGTTAATCCAAGGGTACAACAACTTCATGACCTTTGGTTAAGGCGAATTAGCGAACTGCCTGTAGCTAGACTTCCCGCTACAGACGCGGTCTCCCCGATAAACGCGTGCGGATTTCTGCTCGCTATGGCATTTCCTGAGCGAATAGCTCGGCGGAGAGCAGACAGCCGCGAGCGCTACCTTATGGCGTCAGGAGTCGGAGCAACCCTGCCACTGAATGATCCGCTTAGTTCATCAGAGTACATAGTCATTGCTGAAATGCACGAACGTACAGAAGACTCAAAAATTTTGCGCGCAGTGCCACTAGACCCAGCTCTATTCCACAGACACCTCAAGCACCTAGTTATTCAAGTTGAGGAGTCCGTATTCGACCAAAAACGCGGAGTGATGATCTCCCAGATCCACACAAAGATAGGTGCCATATCGATCGGCCAGGGCCGCGTGGCTGCTCTCCCTACCGAGACCCTCCAAGCTGCTTTGATGCAACACCTTCGAACCTCCGAAGGGTTCTCGGCTTTACCTTTTTCAGCAACTGCTCTCTCACTTCAGCAACGCTGCGCCTGGATCCAGCGCACTTACCCAACATTGGAGATGCCAGATATTTCAGCAGATGCCCTCCGAGAATCAGAGCCGTTCTGGCTTCTTGGCCAGCTCCCTGAGAGTGGCTCTCTTGAGCACATAACTGCGAGCACAATCGAGCATGCAATTGACGCGCTCATTCCCTGGCAGGCGCGGAAAGACATCGATCATATTGCCCCTCAGACCTTAACGCTTCCAAATGGAAAGATAAAACAGATCGACTACAGCGAGGAGTCAGGACCTGTGATCGAGGCGATGATTCAAGAGTTATTTGGACTAAGCGATACGCCCCGCATCGGCAGGTTTGGAGCTATTGTTACCTGCAAGCTACTCTCACCGGCTCGCCGTCCTATGCAGGTAACAAGAGACCTAGCTAGCTTTTGGAAAAACGGATATGCGCTGGTTCGCAAAGAGCTCCGCGGCCGCTATCCTAAGCACAAGTGGCCCGAAGACCCCACTAAGGCAACCTCAGACTCGCTTAAGATAAAGGGTCCTCGACCTAGTTAGTGTGCTGCTATAGCTAAATGAATTGCAATCACTGGGCAAGCGCTATCTTGGCTTGCCCAAGTTGCGCCGTAGAAGACAACAAACTCCTATGCGCTTAAGCGTGTAAAATTTCAATGTCATGAGAGACTCTAGCGCTGGGCGGTACTGGTTGATGTTAAGTACTCCACGATATTCTCTGATTACTTACCTGCATCGCGCAATAATCCTGTCTCAAGAAGCGGGCATAGCGCTCCAGCCGTAGATATTGCTCCTGTGCTTTGCGTTTCTGCTCAGTTAAAAATGTACTCAGCCGTTACTGGGTCTGCTACAACCCGGTCTCTAAAATATCTTCTGCTCCGGTTAACGAGATGCGGGCTGCGACTTCGTCAAACTTCGCGAAAAAACCCTTGAGTGTATCTCAGTGGATACACCTCCGGTTTTTTCCCTCGTTTTCCTCGTCTCGCCTCGCATCTCTTCAACCTCGCGACGACGCTATTTTTGAGACCGGTTCTAGTATCAGTAACTGGGCGTTTATCAGCAACTAGACAGTCCCGCGCTGTAGCCAGAGTCTTTTCGTCTTCTACGGCTCCACTTGGCTACGCCAAGATTGCGCTGACCCTGCTGTTGCGGGTGATATTTTTCAAAGATCACTAGCGCAGAGTTTAGGCAGTCACAGCAATCAATCGGCTGTTTTAATCGACGACTCACCAGAACGTGTTCGCTTCTTCCCGTCGCAGATACAGAAAATCAATGAGGCCAGCTAACCCCCAACTGCCTTCTGGTCGGCGATACGAGCAACTAGCACCTTATCAATTCGCTTTCCATCCATATCCACCACCTCAAATCGGTGCCCTTCTCGCATAAAGGAATCACCAGGCTTAGGAATGTGGCCCAACGAGGTCATCACAAAACCACCAACAGAGTGAAACTGCCCCTGGTCTCCATCAGATGAATCGGCAAATCCCAACCTCTCAAAGAGATTTTGCACATCGAGGGAGGCGTCTACCAGTAGCGACCCATCATCTCGCACCGTGATACTACGCTCATCGCCGTTGACATCACTCATGTCGCCCATGACAACGCGTAATACGTCATCGACTGTTGCTATCCCAGCCACACTTCCGTACTCATCGCGCACCACCGCAAAATGCTCGCCTTGTTCCTTAAAACGCTCAAGCAACTCAAGTGCAGTCATTGACTCGGGAACGTCCATCGCCGGAGCGCTGATATCTTTAAGCTTAGCTACAGACTCTGAGGTTTGTTTGTCTTTAAGCGAGAATACGTCGTGCACCGATACTATCCCGACTACCTCATCGTCAATACCTTGCCGAACCGGAAACCAGGTTAAGCGCGAATCGAGAGCTACCTCAACCGCTTGCTTGACCGTCATGCCGATATCTAGAAACACGACATCACTTCGTGATGTCATCAGAGAGGCTATCGGCTTATCGCCCAGGCGGAACACTCGAGAGATCATCTCGCGCTCTTCCTCCTCAATCACACCAGCCCGCTCCCCCTCTTCGACTAATGAGCGAATATCTTCTTCGATCGCCTCCTCCTCAACTGCCGGACTTTTTTCGCTCCGCGCCCCTATCTGCTTCATCAATCGAGCCATAGCGATAGCTGGCCAGGCGCACCGAACTACGGCGCGACCGAGGGGCGAGAGATACTCAAGTACTGCGTCTCGAAACCTCGTCCCGATGAAATGAGGCACGATGTATCCCACGGCTATAGCCAAGAAAACTATCGCTGCGCCATAGAGGGACGAGAGAATGGGGCTAACAATATCGGCCCCAGAGACAGCGGCCTCAAGTACTGAACTGACGGCTCCACGCAACAGTAGGTACTCAGCAACCCCACCCACGAGAACGAGTAATAGGACCGTCACCAGCCGCGAGGCGATAATAAAGTCCGTTACCGAGACCGAACTCTCTGCTTCAAGCTCTGCGAGCTTGTGAGCATCCTCATTTTGCGAACTGCTTTGAGGGAGAAATGCGCGGCGAGAATCCAGTAGCGCGACTTCCAGCGCTACTATTCCGCATGTGAACAGGAGCGCCGCGCCGATAAAGAAAATTCCTACCAGCACCCGCCCTCCGTAACAAGGGTATCCATATAACGTTTAGGATAACCTGAATCCAAAGCAAGGCAAAGAACGAATCGATTCAATGAGCTAAAGTATCGCTATATATATGTTATTATTGATTGTTTTAAATTACAGATCTCACTGGTTACCATATCATTCTACTTCCTCACCTAGACATTACCTCAGTGCGGAACATGCTTTACTCCGCTAGGAATATCTCCTACGAGTCCCGACTTGCTTGGTCCTTTAGCTGTGGTCTGTCCGCGATTTAGTATCACACGTAAAAGCCCGCTCAACTCCGTGAGTTTATCCTGCCCTAGGTGCCCTAGCTGTCTAATGTGACAATCGCGCACCGACTCTTTTAGCCCCTCGAGGATCGACAGACCCTTGGCGGTAATAGTCACCTTTACCATACGGCGGTCGATACTACTTCGCTCTCTAGCCACATAGCCCAGTCGCTCAAGTCGATCCAGTAGCCGTGTCATATCCGGAACCTCAGCAACTAACTGCTCGCTTATATCCCCGCACGAGCGACCGCTATACCCAGCATCTTGAAGCACCAGCAAGATGTTGTAAGTTGCTGCCGTCAGATCTACAGGCCTGAAGACCCGATTTAGCTCCGCTTCCAATCGAGCCGCAGCACGAACGAGAAGAGCATACGTAGACTGCTCAATCGGCTCTAGCTCAAACTGTACAACACCTTTTTCATCAGCCGATTTATTCGGGAACTGAGTCTCGTCGGGGGGGACCATATGCTTCCTTTACTATGGCACTGATTCGCCACAACCATTAGGGAATCTATCCCTGATAGCGTGATCTACAAGAGCTATCCCTACCGAAATTATGCACTCTTTTCCATGAGCGGTCTTACGTACAAGGACCAGAGCTCATCCTTTACTAGCCCCTCTTTTGTTTCAACCTCATCCACAGTAGGCTCATGGGGGTATGAAAATCAGTGCTTGTAATTCGGTCTGCCATGTGTTCTCGATACTCCTAATAGCCGTTATCATCACGGTGATTTCTGCTGCGGGCTGTGCCCGTCCGAATCCTGGCCTTAGGGAGCCAAAAGACTATCATCAAACACGTGAAATCCCCACTACCTCCACCTACGACGTTAGTATTGAGGAGCTCGAGAATAACCCTGCGTACCTAAGTGACCTCACTCCGGAACTTCGCGCCGCCGAGCTAGCTCGCCTCTGGTATGAGCATGGAAAGCGACTCGAACGAAGCTCTTATACGGGAGCATTTGCTGCTTTTAGCAGATCAGCGCACATATCGCTTGAGTCTCTTCTGGGCGAGGCCTGCCGCACTCCGTTTCATCCCACTTGCCTTGACCTCGATCGGGCCTACAAACAAGCTCTTAACGCCATCACTACTATGCTATCTCTTCATGACTGGAGTCCCCCGGATCTCGCGCGCAGTCGCTACCGACTAGCGCCTGGCGTTGCTCGATCTCTAGAAGCGCTACGCTCTTGGAATTTTCAGCTTGAACGACCAACGCTTCGTCAACCACATATGAGACCAGGACTCGGCCTGGCTACTGTAGGGTGTCGACAGCTAGATCGGCATGGCACCGTTTGTTCTCCACTTACCTTCGTGCTCACCTTTTCGGGTGCCCTAGAGGCTGAGCAGATCGAACTTTCTCTTGAGGCTCTCGATGCATACCAACAGGAGATGCTCACCCTGGGTGGGACCCACATACCTCTTGCTGCTGCATTTGAACAAACTGCTCAAACTCTCAGCACTCTTGCCAGCAAAAATACTCCCGCCTCCCTCTTCTGTTTAAGCCTTCCCAGCATCCATACTGCTACCATGCTCATGATTGTTGAGCCTAAAGATGTATTGGAGATAACAAGCACCATCATCTCTCCTTTATTGCGAGTACCAGAGATCGTTAACAGCACCTCCTTCTGTATGCATACCCTGAGTTCCCCTTCACCGAGCAATGCTACTCTTGAGGCCGAATCACCCCGTCGGATTATGGAGTCGCTTCGTGCCGCACTCCGCTTGACCCGTGGTCAACCACTAACATCTGAAACTCGCCACCGACTCTCACTTATCGCAATCGGTGATCGACCTGCACAGGTAGCTGTCGCTCTGGCCCAACGTGCAAGTCGTGCACGTCCAGCGAGCTCAAAGAGAGCCACTCGTGACTTACGCCTGATACCTCAAACCTTATTACTTGTTCATACTGGAGAAGCCCCACCAACTATAGTAGAGCGCACCGACGTGCCTGTAACTACCTATCAGACACCCTGCGATCATGAATGCATCGTCAGCATCAAGAAGAAACTCTCCAGTAGCGCAACACCCATAGAGCCCCAAGCTGGTTCGAACAAGGAGGGCTCCTCTGACTATGGAGACATACCTCTATCGCCGGTTATGTAGGGAACTGCTGAAGAGAAAATCGGGGGAACTCGAGGAGTACCAAACCTAGTCCCCTAAACCATCCTAAACAGTCGTGGCGCGCTAATTCAACTCAAAGTTCTCAACTAGCTCAAGGATAGTGCGGAACGCTTGGGCGTCATCACCAAATAGCTCCTCAGACTTGGAGCGAAAACCGGGGGCAAATTCGGTCTCGTATCGCTCAAAGTCCTGCATTGAGCTACATCGGTACTGAACCGCGTAGGTCTTACCACCCTGCTCAAATGCCAAGACTCTTACGATCGTTGCACCGAGAAAAAGCCCTGTCCCTAACATTTGCGGAATGTGCTCAGACCTCATCCAGGTAAGCCACTCATCAACACGATGCTCAGATATGTTTACCGTGACGTTATATAGTATTCCGGTCATAATCCACCGGGACGAACTATACCCCAATTCTGCCGGCCAGGTACATCCCCTTAAGCTCTCCGGTCCTTTCAAGAACCACTATTTTTGAGTACTATCCAGCTATGAAAGACAAGCTTATCACCAGCCTGCAGGCCGCCACTAACCTCCCTGTCGAGGTTTTAGAAAAGAACATAACCCCGACAAAGGATACAAAACACGGGGATTTCGCCTTCCCATGCTTCCTTCTCGCCAAAGAATGGGGCGCTCCACCGCCGGAGTGTGCAAAGAGATTAGCCGGTAGCATATCTCTGCCAACAGGGATAGCGAAGGTTGAATGCATGGGGCCCTACCTAAATTTCTTCCTAGATCGAACCCAGGTAATCTCCGACATTACGGCTGAAGTGCTCTTTAAGGGCCCTCTGTTTGGCAGGACCCACAACTCTAGCACAATCGTAATCGATTTTTCGGCGCCGAATATCGCCAAGCCGTTTCATATCGGACACCTTAGAACCACCATCATAGGATTCTGTCTTGGGAATCTACTTCGCCACCTTGGGCACTCAGTGGTTGGGGTCAATCACCTGGGAGACTGGGGGACACAATTTGGATTCGTTTATGCTGGATGCCAGCTTTTTGGCAAGCCAGGAGATGACATGAACGATCTAGTTAGTCGTTACGTACAGGCGAATATGCTGCGCAAAGCGCAAGATAAGGGTGAGCAGCTCGATCAGCCAAATGTAAACGAGATAGCCCGAGACTACTTCCGCCGCCTAGAAGCTGGCGACGCAGAGGCAAAAAGTTTTTGGCAATGGAGTCTCGACGTGTCGCTTAAGTATTACCATAAAACCTACGACCGCATGGGCATTACCTTTGAGGCCTACACCGGCGAGTCATTCTACTTTCAGTTTTTCGACGAGTGTGTAGCAACTCTTAAAGCTTCTGGAATTCTTGAGGAGTCACGTGGTGCGCTCGGCGTTGATCTTGGAGAGCCACTTGGATTTGCAAGGCTACTTACTGAAGACGGCCGAACCCTCTATCTAACCAGAGATGTGATTACAGCTGACTACCGAGAAAAAACCTACCACCCTGAGAAGATTATCTACGTAGTAGGTGCTCCGCAAACGCTCCATTTCAAGCAGCTGCAGGAGATTATGCGTCGACTAAAACATCCTGCAGCTGAAAAAATCGTTCATATTCCGTACGGTCACGTCCCCGGAATCAGTACGCGTAAGCTCGCAGCAGAAGCCGGAGACTTATCGCTCGATGGCCTCCTTGAGGATGCTCATGATCGTGCACGCGAAGCATACCAATCTGAAGTATCAAAGAGGCCTGAAGGGGTAGATGTAGAAGAGGTCGCAGAGGCGGTGGGTCTTGGTGCGATTTACTTTAATTATCTCTGCCGAACTAACAATAAAGAGTTCCATTTCAATTGGGAAGAAGCGCTTAATTTCAAGGGCGATACCGGCCCCTATTTAATGTATGCGGTGGCACGCCTTCATAGCATGGAGGAGCGCGCTAAAGCGGAAGGTATAACCGTAGGAAAGTGTGCAGATGGGGCGCGACTTCCGGAGTCCGAAGCGTGGGAGATCGCCTCGCTACTTGGAAAATTCCCTGATGTTTTGCAGAGAACAGCGAGCGAACTCGAACCTTGTACTATCTGCAACTACGCACTAGACCTAGCAAAAGCTATATCGCGCGCCTACGTAAAGCTGCGTGTGCTGGGCGAGCCAGACAGGGAGATAGCTGCTGCTCGACTAGCGCTCTACGTATCAGCGCGAACAGTCCTATCGTTAGCACTCAAGATACTCGGAATACGTCCGCTTAACCGGATGTAGCCCGCTCCTGCTGAATCCGGGCGATCGCGGCCTCAAAGGCTACGCATGCCTTTTGGTAGTCCTGCAGTGCCTCTATCTCACGAACTTCGGCGTCTGCTGCGTTCTGCTCACGTAGGTTAACAAAGATAAGGTTGCTATCCCCCAAATTGAAGCGGGTTAACTCACCCTTCGCAAGATCACGCGAAGCAGCGACCTCCTGAACCGTCACATCAACCCTCTTTTTGGCGATCTCAACACCATTTAGCGCATCTTGAACGTCCGCCCTAATGCGCTCTTTAAGAAAAGTTTCAGTAAACTCTA
The DNA here is from genome assembly GCA_046300175.1 of Pseudomonadota bacterium. Classification (GTDB taxonomy): domain Bacteria; phylum Bdellovibrionota_C; class UBA2361; order UBA2361; family OMII01; genus OMII01. Next base: position 59,414 of record JBKCMS010000087.1, read on the forward strand.
GCTTACGCTGTTTGGCCTCAAAGAAATCGATGCGGCCCTCCTGCGTACGGGTCCTAAGCGGTATCTCAACCCGCAAGCCCCCCTTTAACTCCGCCTCCTCGCGCTTATCATCTCCTGTTCCAAAATCCTTGGCCGAATACACCCGTAGGTCGAGCCTAGGAAGGATCTGGTTACGCGCCAGCTTTAACTCCAATTCATTCTGCTTTCTCTGTCCATCGATCGCTTTGAATTCAGGGCGCGAACTGAGCGCAGCCTCAAAGGATGATTCGAGTGATGCAAATGAGTCGAACATCGGCACAGGGATTCGATCTGGAGACCGCCACCCGCTAACGTCTATCGGTCGACTGTTAGCGTCTCGATAGAACAAGCCCAGGTTGAATTCGCTGTTTTTCACAGCTCGCTCTGCGCTCAGAAACTGCGCTTGACGCTGCAAAACTGCACGCTGGTTGTCTGTTCGGTCAAAGTCAGGCAGGTCGCCTTTCCTAACACGCTCTGTTATCTGTCGGTCTCGTTCTTTTGCCACATCCAGTAATCGCTTGTATACCCGCACCTTATTGCGTGCTGCAGCCCAATCCCAGTATGTCAACGCGGCAACTCGCGCTAACTCGATACGACGCAACTCAACAATCGAATCAGCAATGGATTGCCCGGCTTCAGCTCGAGAGATATTCACTCTACGTCGATCTGTTGGGCCGTCGCGAAGAAGCGGCACCTCTACACCGAACTGAGCCTCCCCCTGAGAGTTTGTCTCATAATAGTTATCATAAATTGGAAAGGTACCATCTCCGATGCGATAGCCGCCTACTATCTTGCTTCCATAAAACTCAAGGGGCTGCTCGACATAGGCACCTCCGTAGTTGCCCGTATATCCACCGGTTGCGTAGGACAACCCCTCTCCCTTTATGCTCGGGTCAAAAGCTCCACGCGCAGACAGAAGATCAGCATCAGCCGCCAAACGCTCCTGCATCTCTCCCATGAGGCTCGGATGATGTTCAAGAGTAGCCGTTATGACCTGTTCGATCGTAAGAATCTTTCCCTTGGATGATTCGCTCTTAGCAACCTGAGTAAAACCGAGCACTATTAAGAGAGGCCATACCAAAGCCCTTAGCGAAAACGCCATCGTAGCCCTCCTGTCAACACACTGCTCATTACTGCTTACCCCTCAGCTTTGCTGTTGTTAGAACCTTACTTTTTAGTCTGCGCTTGCGTCTCAATTGTGCTCGGCGGTGCCGCGCTAATCGTCGGCGGGAAGCCGTTAAATTGACGCCACAGCTCCCAACCCAGACTAACAGTATCGAGCAGAATCCACCCAACCACTCTGACTCCTTGCCGCAGGTAGCGTACGTCAGGCCATTCGGCTCCCTGCTCAGGAAACACTATTATGCGAACGTTCCCCTCAGGGTCAGCACCTGGATCGATCACTGCAATCTCACCGCCAAATGTGCCTATGGCAACCGATGGCCAGCCAGCAAACTGCACTGCTGGCCAACCCTCAAACTGCAGCCTTACTTTTCTTCCAACAGAAAGAAGCGGGGCGTCGTTTCCACTGACCTTGAGCTCGACCGAACGATTGGCTGTCTCTGGCACTATCAACGCGAGGTCCTGTCCAGCTTTCACCATGACGCCACCCTGAGGGGCAAATATTCTCTGGACTATTCCCGTACGAGGAGCTGTGATCGATTGCGATGCTTGCCGAGCGATACGTGTCTCGATCCGAGCGAGCTCTGCAGAGGCAGACGATATCTCAGATAGGTACTTAGCATACTCTAGCTCGGCCAATTCAGCAGCTCTCTGACTGCTTAAACCACTTACTACCAAAGACTTCTGTCGGTCGAGATTCTTACGCGAGGTATCAAGGGCTTTTTGAGCTGCATCGAGCTTAGTCTGAGTTGCAGCCCGCTCCCGCTCAAGGCGATTCATAATGTCCGGATCAATATCCGCCACGTCCACTATACTATCGCCCTTGCGCACTAGAGTACCCTCAAGGACGAACCATTGCCTGATTAACCCATCAACGGGAGAATTAATGCTCTGCTGCCTCTCATCAGGTGAATAAGCGATTACTCGACCGATCCCCTGTACGTTTTGCACCCAGGGAACAGCAATTAGAGATACTATGAACACGACCAGCGCAAGGAACAGAATACTTGCTGCCACTCTAAGACTCTGACTCGACCGAACCTGCCTTGGAGACGACACCCTTGAACGGGTTGTCGTATCGATCTCATCGACCGTTGCATACTCAGTGGTGTTGTTTGAATCGCTAGGTATCTCTGATACGGACATATTAGCCATAAGCCTTAACTCTCTCCATGCTCATGTAACCTTCCATCTCTGATCTCAAACTTCCGAGCGAAATGTCGCCAAACCGAGCGATCATGAGTAAATACAAGAAGAGTAAAGGGCGCCTGTGGCCCAGTGAGTTGCTGGAGAACATGAGCAATCTTGTTTTCATCAACACCATCAAGCGATCCATCGACGATCATAAGACGCGGACTCATTAAAATGGCACGCGCAATCATCAACCTCTCTGCCTGCCCACGCGATAGCACACCCAAAGGACCTTTAAGAATAGTTCTTAAACCATTAGGTAATCCGAACACCTCCTCTACCAAACCGACCATTTCCAGAGCCTGACGAATCCGCCCGTAGGGAACTGACTCCCTAGTCGATAGAGTTAGATTTTCCTCGATTGTACCGTGGAAGATATCAGAGCCACGCGCTAGGGCTACCTCACTTCGCAATTCAAGGGGATGAATCTCTCTCACATCATGATGATCAATCTCTATGCGACCGCTTTTATAGTTCGACAATCGGAAGATGCAATCCGCCAAGGTGCTTTTACCGGATGCATTCTCTCCCCACACTGCGACCTTCTCTCCCGGTGCTATACGCACATTTAAGTCTCTAAATAAAGGAGCAGCGGCGGAATCGTGGTGAACCGTAAGGTTCATTATTTCAAGACCAGCAGGGTCCTGCCCGGGCTTAAAGAACGAACCTGTAAATTTTTCGTAAGGAAGGTCAAAAAGCGCGTCTATTTTCGCCACCGACGCGCACAGCTCATAAAATTTCTCAAGTTGACTGCCTAGCTTAGCCACTCCACCCAGAATAACGCTCACTATTAGCTCGGCTGCCACAAGTTGACCAAGTGTGAGTTGCCCCTTGACCACTAGCCAGCCACCCAAACCGAGGAGCAGAGTGCTAGCGATCACCTGTAATCCGATTGTTGACGATATCTGGCGCAATAAAACCCGAAAATGTTTAGAACGCCATAGAAGATAATCATTTACCAATGAATCGGCGCGCTCAGTGGCAAAACTATCACCGCGGTTAGACTTGAAGGCGATTGGCAATCGTGCGAGATCCTGAAGCCATGTCATTACCTCGTATTTTGCATCCGAAGCTCGAATACCGGAGCGGATACCTCCCAAACCTAGTGGGCCCACAAAAACGACTATAATGATGGTAAGAATCACAGCGAACGCAAGAAAAAACGGGTGGTAGAAAGATACCAGCACCAGACCCACTACTACTTGAAAAAAAACCCCGATGCCATCCAACAGGAGGGAAGAGATAATTTTCTGTGCAGAGAACACCTCCATAAAGCGCAACACGTACTCAGGTCCGAACCTCTTCTGGAAGAGCTGAAACTCAACATGCGGAATCCGTTGTGCGAGCATGAGAGACAGGCGGACAACCAAACGACGCTGAAGTATCTCTACAACATAAAGCTGCAACACCCTTAGAATACCTGAGAGAAGCAACACACCGCCCACCAAAGATGTGATCACCACCAGAGGCTGTAGCACTACTCCGAAGGCAACTGAGTTAACCAATGCCTGGACGCCCACTGGAATCGCTAATGAGCAGAGCCCGACGCCCAACGCGTAGACGAAGATCACAGCGACATCACGTCCCTCACCACGCAGCAGGCGAAAGATTCGTAGCGCTATCTGGATGTCGCTCCTCGTTGTGCCCATAATTCGGAAAATTCTCCAACGCTTGGCGCCTATGGCGCTCTATCTAGATCGCGAACCGAGCGGCTCGCTGCGCCTTTTTAAACTGCTAAACCTAAAGGCCTTGAAATGGTGGCATAAAACCGGCTAATCAGACAAGGATATCGAGTAAATCCAACAACCCCTAGCCACCATACCTGTTTGTGTGGTAGTATATATAAGGAATAAAGAATAAGGCAGAGACTATTTTAGGGTCACAGAGCGCGAACCGGACTTAGTTCCTCCTCTACTACTACAAAGACCCGTATCAAAGAGACTATGACCACTGAAGAACTAGCGCTGGCTGAGTCCAGCAACCCCTCCCTTCCAATCGAAAACTTCTCAATCCTTCGTCACGCAGAGCTGCTCGCAGGGCTGGAGCAGATGGGAATCGCCTCACCGACGCCGGTTCAGGCTCGCTCGATACCGAGCATCCTGAGCGGCGGTGACCATATCATTGAGGCACAGACAGGGAGTGGAAAAACCCTGGCCTTCGTCCTACCAATCTTAGCTAATTTGCTGGATTCATCGCCTTACCAAGGGAACTTTGCTCTTATTATCACCCCGACCCGAGAGCTGGCGATACAGGTAAACTCAATTGTAGCCAAGTTAGTCCCAAACATTCATCCAGCGTGCATAATCGGTGGCGAGAAACAGGAGGCGCAAGTTCGTCAACTACGACGAGACTCCCGTATAATCGTAGGCACTCCTGGGCGCATTCTGGATCTCATCGGACAACGAGAGATTCTGCTACGCCGGTGCAAGATGTTTGTTCTTGATGAGGCAGATGAGATGCTCTCCATGGGTTTCATCGATGAGGTGCGCAAGATCCTTGCTAAACTGCCTCGCGAGCGCCAGGGATTATTTTTTAGCGCTACGATAACTCCGCGCGTACTATCGCTGGCCAGCAGCTTTCTGGTCAATCCAAAGCGCATTGAGATCGCCCGTCAGGTTGAAACCACTCCTCTCATTGACCACCTCTTTTGCCGAGTTGACGGCTCACTCACGGCTAAGGCTGAAGCACTGGCTATGTATTTAAAAAAGAGCTCTCCACGCTCTGCGATCGTTTTTTGCAACACCAAATCAGATACCGAGCTGGTTGAGATATTACTTCGCAAGCGTGGATTTGACCCCAAGCGTCTAAACTCCGACCTATCCCAAAAGGAGCGCGATCGAACTATGTCGAGCTTTCGTTCGGGAGAGCTTCGTATTCTGGTCGCAACCGATGTGGCCGCACGCGGAATCGATGTCTCTGATGTGGAGCTGGTGGTTAACTACTCCTTACATGAGACTCCAGAAACATATGTTCACCGCACAGGCCGAACTGGGCGCGCCGGTAAATCAGGCACTGCCCTTTCCTTAGTTGGTCCCCAAGACTTCACTGTATTCCACTCTCTATCACGCAAACTTCCATGTGCCCTGTCGGAGATCGCGATATCTCCGGAGTAGCATCTTACCCAGCTGGCGATGATCGCGGCTCGTCCATCGTGGGCCACTACTTCCAAACGCTCCGCTCTCCATGGGGTTGGGCCACAGTATGCGTGTCTGATAAAGGTATTAAGACCCTCTGTCTCTCACCTCAACAAGAGGATCTAAACCTAATGCGGGTGGACTTACAATGTGCACACAGCGTCTCGGATCAGCAGAGCCAGATGCTGCTAGTGATCGAGCAGCGGCTGCGTTGCGGTGACGATATCACCGACTTACCCCTTGACGTCAGAGGCACGCCGTTTCAATTGCTGGTTTGGAGCTATTTGAGAACTATCAAATACGGTCATACCGCGACTTACGCCAAGGTAGCTGATGCTATCGGCAGACCACGGGCAATTCGAGCTGTAGCGCAAGCATGTGCTTGTAATAAGGTGGCCCTCGCGATACCGTGCCACCGTGTGGTGCGAAGCGATGGGGCTCTTGGAGGCTATCGCTGGGGATTGACTCTAAAGCAGCATATATTGTCCGCGGAGAGTCACAATCTTTAAAGAGGAGACACTATGAGCGACCTGGCTGAACTTCAGAAACGAATGGTTGAGTTTCGTGACGCTCGCAATTGGGCACAGTTTCACAATGCCAAGGACCTCGCCGTTTGCCTCTCGATCGAGGCTGCTGAGCTGCTAGAACTTTTTCTGTGGAAACAGCCAAAAGAGGCGTCAAAGGAGCGGGTAAGCGAGGAGCTAGCTGATGTGCTCGGCGCTCTACTTCTGATTGCCAAGGAATACGATATCGATCTGTTTCAGGCGATGATCGACAAAATAGCCAAAAATGAAGTCAAGTATCCGGTAGAGAAAAGCCGAGGGAGCAACAAAAAGTACTCTGAGCTTTAGCCTAGGCAAAGCTCCGCTTTTTGTATTTGCTACTGATAATTAATTCATCAACTGCGCCGCGCCTCTCTGCCTTGGAGTTGATCGCTCGCGTTGCTGAAACTCTCTCAATGGTAAATCCTTCATAGAGAGCCTCCACAAATGGAGATGCGGAGTTTGAAAGCAGAATAAATGCTCCCTTGTTTGCCAACCGCTGAATAAGGTCGCGCAAAGCAATCTGGTCATCAAAACCGAATCCATCTTTCGTGTAACTGGTAAACGATGAAGTGGTGCTGAGCGGCACATAAGGTGGGTCAAAATACACTAGGTCCCCCTCTTGCACCTCGTTTTCGATTGCGAGGTAACTGCTCAGTCGGATATCGACATTTCTTAGGCACTCACTGCATCTGCGAAGGTTATCTGTATCTACAATCGTTGGATTGGAGTATCGACCAAACGGGACATTAAATTGACCTTTGGAGTTAACACGATAGAGGCCATTAAAACCGGTCTTGTTAAGAAAGATAAATCTCCCCGCTCGCTCTACTGCGGACATATCTTTGAAGTCTGGGCGTTTATCCCAATCTCTAACTGAATAGAAGTACTGCTCTTCGTACCTGTGCTGCCGTAATTCAGATATTAATTCTTCTACATTGTCGCGCACCGCAATGTAGGTTAACACCAACTCTTCATTGATATCCGACAAAACTGCACTGTTCGGAGCAAGCGAGAAGAAGAAAGCTCCGCCACCCAAAAAGGGCTCCCAATATCGCTTGAATGTTCCCGGAAGTCTTTTCTGCAACTGGTCAAGAAGCTGGGCCTTTCCGCCGGCCCACTTAATAAATGGCCGAGCACTGCGGCGCCCCTCGTCTTCAACCTCCGGAGTTGCTGCAATGTCGGCAACGCCACTGTCACTCATCTAGCTTAGTCTCTTTGCAAACAATTGAGCCCTGAATTTGCTACCAACAGCTTCCTCTCGTACCAAGGCCGAATGCGACCGAGGTACGAGAGAGCTGGGAACAATCTTGATTGCTTGCTACTTGTCGTTCGGATTAATAGCCTTGAACACTATCCCTGCTGCAAGACCAGCCGCGAAATTAGCCACCATATACAACCAGATATTGCTCCAGCTGATTAGGCCCATAACGCTAGCTCCAATTGCTACTGCTGGATTGAATGCTCCACCAGATATTGCGCCTACCGAGAAGGCTCCTGCCATTACAGTGCTTCCGATCGCCAATCCGTAGAAGGAGTTGCCTGAGGTCCCCTTAGCTGTAGCAACGTTGAGAACCACATAAACCAACGCGAATGTGTAGAGAAACTCGGCTATGAAAGCTGGGCCAACGGCAATCGGCGCAGCTACTACTGAGGCGCCTCCCTTTAGCGCACCAACAACGATTGCAGCAACGATTGCCCCAATCACCTGCGCTACCATATATCCTACTGCATCTTGACTAGAGCAGCGTCCTCGAACCACTAATCCGAGTGTAACAGCCGGATTGTAGTGGGCTCCTGATACGTGGCCCCCGGCATACACCATCACCATCAAAGCAAAACCGATCGCTAACGGAGCGATGACCCCGGCACCCGGAGCAATCACCGTACAGCCAATTGTCAAAACGAGAAAAAAGGTTCCGATAAATTCGGTAAGTAACTTGTTCATTTAGCCTCCCTAGGAAGTAACTGCGGTTGATCTACCGCAAATAACCCCGGTACTATAGCAACCTACACATTAGATGGAATAGCTAAACTCGGCTATCAACCGCTGTTCTATGCTAGGGCGCCACATCCTTCCCTACAGCTGCATGTTGTAGGCCTTGGACGGACGCGAGAAATCGTACCCCTGCCTCCATTGTTCAGGCAGCAATTCCCGTTCAATCGGCTTAAAACCAAGACGCTCAAAGAACTCGCCAACGTAGGGCTGCACTGTTAAAGCGAATATCATCCGTTTTCCCTGCTTTCGTGCTTCCTCAACCAGCGCTAAAACCAATGCGCGAGCCCGGCCTCTTGCTTGAAAGCGTGGCAAGGTACACAGCTTGGCCAGCTCAACCGAGTCCCCATATGAACGCAGCGCCGCCGCACACACGATCTGCCCGTTCACCGAGTAGACCATGAAGGTGCGAATACTTCTGAGCAACTCCTCCTCAGTTACTGGCTTTAGTGCTCCCTCGGCCACATACGGTTGCATGATCGCCATGATCTCGCGAACATCGCTCTCAGTTGCGGCTCGAAGTATGTTCGGATATTCCAGGGTGAACAACGTGCCGGACCCTGAGTGAGTGAACACCTCTTCAAATATCGCACCGCGACGCGCCTTGACTAAAACTATATCGATACCATGATGCTCTTGCTGATCGATTAGGAACCGCACACGCTCTACCGGCAGGTTGAACGCGGCTCCAGCGGCAAGCGCTTCGCGCACCTTCTCGATCGGTGGATAAGATTTCAAAGAGCCATCGATCACCAGTCCCGGCTCCTCCCCAGGAAAAAACACCTTTTCACAACCGAGCGCAATGAAGAGCTCCATGATAGCTCTCTCAAGAGTTTGCATTCCCTGTGTTGTATCGGGTACGTCTTGTAGCGCTATAAATGGGGCCGCACCTGAAGCAAGCTCATGACGTATGCGGTTCGCAAACTCTGCTGAGCAAACCTCTGAGATGGCTACCTCAATAATTACAAATCGGTCACCAGAACGATTCCACGTTTCAAGTGCCTCCACGAGGCCATCATCGTCTGGACACACGATTACTTGACGAATCCCTGCTGCTTGCAACACGCGCAGGTCCATGACCACCTGTTCACAATCGTCGTGATCCTGAAATAGAAATCCGAATGTAGTATTTTGGAAACGTCTACAATAGTAGAGCAACTCGAGCGTGGAGAGTATCTGAGAATCGATCGATGGAGTAGTCACTGCCAGTTCTGACCCAAAACGCCACGGCGGTGGCTTCTAGTCCTCCCGCCAACCCCTTCAATAGGATTGGGACGATAGTATTGAGCAGATAAGGCCACCAACACAAGGCCTTTCATCACTCGCCAAAGATGATTACTTCATCCTTTCGCCAGATACCAAAGACGTAGGATTGTCGGCGACTTTCACACCCGTAGACCGTTGAAATTCCAGACTCTCTAGCTATGTCTCCAATCGCTCGAGAATCCCACTCGGCGGAAAGATCAATCCGAGTGGTTGGAATTTCTACCCGCTTGGAGCTACCTGCGCCCACCTTACTACCAAGTATGGTGCCCCGCAGATCCTTACACAGCGGCTGGATAGTATCAGTGTACAGAAGGCCACGAGAAACGACCCCGCAGCCGGTGGCGAGAGTAGTTAAGGCTGCCAGTAAAACCGCCACGCCACCTCGCGAGATACAACGCCCTGCCCCTGACTCCATACTCGCCCTAGTCACCGTATACGATCGTATCTCGTCGCACGTACAGACCAAACAGGTAGCTCTTGATCCCCATATCCATATGGTTGACGATCTTGATACCGCCGTTTTTCGCAGCTGCTTCCACTCCAGCATCGCCCCAGGCCACAAGCCATGCGATCGAGTAATTTGACGACACTCCTACCTTGCTGCCTAGCTCGGTCTTCCATAGATCCTCGTCCAATGGAAAGCGGATATTTGAGTACATGCAGCCAGAGAGTGATACCGCTGCTATTAAAGTGATTAAAATCTTTTTCATGATTAAAATTATCCTATAACGGTTCACATGAACGAAAAAACTTGGCTAACGTTGCCCACAATCCAGCGACGACTGCATCAAAATTTAGCCAAAAAATTCTTTGGAATATCTCTTTGGAATATCTCAGTCAAATACTCTTTCTATTATTCGCTTAGGTTTTTTTATGTCTCACCTATAGTGTTCTCCAAAAGTCCCTCGCAAAATCCCGAGTTTTGGAGAACGCTATCGATTCGCGGATGCGAATCAAAACAACAACCTATAGTGATGTCCAGCAAAAGCCTTGCCAGTTTTACTGGCGCGGACTTTTGCACGTCACTATAGCAACCACCAAAACCTCACAGGGTAGGCACCTATAATCCAAAATATGCTTTGACATAGACTAATGCACCGATTTGGTGCCTGCAACTGCTGTTTTTATAATTTGTATAAAAAGTGACTGCGTCGCCAGGATGACGAATTAGCAGCCCGCATATCGTCGACCGGAGCAGAAGATACTTTGTGACTACTCACCGGTATTAAAGCTTGTGGTTCAGGCTTATTCTTTAAATATAGCTATTTCGTTGATCATTCTCTCTTGGTCTCCACTGATCAGAGTTTCCGTCTTTCTGGTGAGTAGATACACTACTTTTGGAACCAGTTCTATTACCTTTGCAGTATGTAGCTTGCCGCACTGACAAGGTTCTCAAATACCCCTTCAAGCTTAGGGCGAATCCAGTCCGGGGGTGTTTTCAGGTCCGGCACCATCACGCAGCCCATGCCGGCAGCAAGTGCAGCCTGAGCACCATACTCGGAATCCTCAATGACCAAGCAATCACTCGGTGCTAGCTTGAGCCGCCCAGCTGCCAATAGAAACAGATCGGGAGCTGGCTTTCCGTTAGACACTTCGTCCCCACCTGAGATGTGTTCAAAAAAGTGGCGAATCTTGGCCGATACCAGCCGATCTTGAGCGCGGGGTTTTGCCGTTGAGGTGGCAACGCAAAGCCTCAGGCCCTTGGCCTTCAAATTCTCTAACACCCCTACTACGCCCGGCTTCAGGGGCCAGCCATCGTTGGCAATAAGCGCCGCTATCCGTGCATCCACTCGCTCAGATACTACCTGGTGAGGGAACGTGCTGCTGATACGTTCCTCAAATATCTGCCGGGTATCACGCTCATTTCTACCGACGCACGCGAGGTAGACATCATTAGGGATGTCGTATCCAAGCTCTTGGCTAGCCGAGATGACCAGATCGCGTTGAAATCGCTCCGAGTCAAGAAGAACGCCGTCCATATCAAAGATACATGCTTGCAAGGGTTTCATGCGCTTAAATCAATGTGATAAGACCCAGAGCGAATAACAAGACCAGTCGCGTCATTTTCAGACTGGAAATTTACATTCTCCGGTTTAATAACTTTCGAGTTCGAGCATCTCAGTGCCGGTACGGTAACCCAGTACCGCAGAAGACCTCAACCCATTTACAAGCTGCGCATTTAAATCGGCTTTTTTCGGGGTAGCCAACGAACCTCCTACTCAGGCATGACCGATTTAAACGTGTTAACGTCGCGGAATAGCTACCAGTTGCCGCGCCGGTTAATCTGCTAAAATGGTTAAGAGATATTCCGAGGCTTTTTCTCTTGTCGCAACCGCGTTTGAACAGTTTCTATCCCACCGCCAACTACCAAGCGGCTACTTACAAAAATGCAATGGATTTCCTCGTAACTTAGCAATTTAAAATCTTCTAAATCGACCACTTGAGTAGTTGCTTCATCAGCCTGCACTACAGCTTACTATGAGCGTGAAGGCGTCTAAAACCACATTACCGTCCGTGACATTTTTTACGGTAAAGATGCGAGTTCTCCCTACTCCACTAGATGAACGGAACGCTAGGGTATCGTTATTCGACACCGATAAAGTCGCTGGAAGCGTACCAAAAGAGGTCCAGGCCCCTCCGTTTAGAGAGTATTGCAGTGTTAAACCTGACGAATCTTCAGACAACTCTAATGTAATCGAACTGGAGATTCCGGCGATAGTTTGAGTATTAGTGGTGGCGGTACACGAGCCCGAAGCATCGGCATCATTCCAGTTTAGAGCATTCGGTGTATTGTCCACTGACACTGAGCGTACGCCGCGGCCGCCGTAGCCGTAGCTCCTTGTCTGGATATCGGGGAACACAGCAAAGTTACGGTTGGAGAGACGCACGAGATCATCCGGGGAATCCCAAGCGCCGCCGCGGCCGCCGGCACCTATAGAGTTATATTCTTGTGAGGACGCGGGCCAGCTCGTTACGTTCGCATCGCCACTACTGTCCAATACTCCATTTCCGTGATACCTCCCCTCAAAGGCTCGGCCATTGCTAAGTCCAACCGTTACTGCCGATTCCCATAGATTACCGGATAGCTCCATCACTCCGTAAAAGCCTGCTCCTGCCCCTACTCGCGTATTCGCTCCCTTGGCAAAGCTGCCCACTCGAAGCGGGCCCTGAACTCCAAAATTAAACGCTATATTAGACCCAGACTGCCCGCGCTCACTCGTCGCGCCACTATTCGTGACACTCGTTGCTCTCGTTATGCTCGTACTCCCCCACGCGTACTCCCCAGATACCGCTGTGATGGGGCTACTCACTCCCCGAGAACCGCGACCAGCCTTCTCATACTCCAACTCACTCATCGGACGTAACCCGCTCCAGTCAAGTAACGCTGTTAAATCCGCCCACGACATGTAGTTCATCGCTGTGCCGGAAAAAGTCCCAAAGTTCAACGTAGCTTCTCCACTGCCCGACCATCTAATGTTATTACGATAGACATTATTGTCGCTGTTCTTGCCGCTAGCGCTAGTTATATCCCGCGTACTCTTCTGCGTGTCCGTTAGTGTATTAAAAAAAGCGACGTACTGTCCCTGGCTTACCTCTCCCTTCATCATGTAAAACGCCCCGTACCCTTTAGGAAACGCCGGCGGGATCGTAAATACGCTACCGGCTGGATCGCCATACCATCCGAAATAATCTGAACCCGGATAATAAAAATTACCAGTAGTGCTCGCTGTTGTCGCAATCGCAGCCTCAGAGCTGATATACCAAGGGTCATTATCCCCAGTTGATTTCTCTCTGAATGCATTCAGAGACGTCGCATTATCCCCCGCATAAAACGCCCCGTCCGGTATATACACCATCTCGATCGCCAACACTCGGATCTCGATAACATCTCCGCTCGATGCGCCGTTATCGGCATAGTTCCAACGAAGCCGCACATCATTAGCCGTAAATGTGCCAAAACCATCGTTTGTGCGGTACATAAATATCCCTACTACCGGATTTGTACTTGCGTTGTGAGCAGCTCCGGTATCAGCCAAACCATTAGCTGTGGATATAGCTATCGGTGATTGCGGAATGGTATGCCCGCTAGTGTCTAACTTTAAGTGCGTCCAATCGCCGCCGTTTCGCCTAATCTTGCAGAACACCCACGCCGCGTCCCAGTTGTACGGCTCAAGCGGCGGGGTAACACGCCATGAGTTGCTCCAGGTGATATCGAACTCCACCTCTCCGTTTCCACCACTGTGAGGGTGTATCGTAAGGTTTGTTACCTGTATGTCGTTGGCGAGGGAGGTTCGGAAAGGGAGGACAAAGCACACGAATACCACAAGAGCTATAAGCGATCTCTCAAATCCTTTAATTACGATCTGTTTTTAAAGGCCATGCTTACCCCTTCCGTAGGTGGACGTAACCTGGTGCTGCCTGGATCAATCACTCTCGTAAAACTCTATTGAGGACTCGGCAGATATCCGCAAGAGCTTTAGGGAAATCGATCGCCACATCGATGGCGATTTTGTACACTAAAAAGGAACGGTTAAGAAAGGCGAAAATGATATAGCTGACTAAAAAGCGCAAACAGTTTGGGGCAGGTACACCGTCTTATCTTTCCTCTCTAGTTTTGTCTCTCGTGCACGGTAGATATAACCACCTCACAGCCCATAACCCCTGCTAACATAGTCGACTAAATCAGCTAAACGGCTGAAAGGGCCTTGCATCAAGGTGAAACTCGCCTTTAGCTAAAATGCGTGAGTGACGTGCTTACATTTATACCTGGTAAGAGAGAGAGAGACAGGCGCTTAGTTACCGGCGCTTACACCGGTATGAGATTTCTCTCTCTAGATTTTAAGAAGCTTGTGCGAACTGATTCCAGTCTCGTTTCAACTACCTACAAGCGCACTCCCTCAATGAGAACAGAGTGAGAATAACCCGATGTAAATGCTTGTTCTCACACGAGCATGTAACAACAATGAACCTCGTAGCGAGGCTGTGCGAGAGCGCAGCCGACGAGGATGCAGAGTAAAAAGGCGCGGAGACGTGCCCTCTGCGGCACGTTGAGCACCTTTTTGCTCGAAGACGAAGTCGGCGGCGTTCGCAGCCAGCCGCAGCAGAGGGGAATTGTTGTTACACGCTCACACTGCTCTTTATGAGTTCGCAGGGTGAAAGTGTACTTAAGCCCCTCTCTGGAAGCAAGAGAACTCTCGGATGAGAACAGGATGAGAATTGCCTAGGAGCTACACCATCTTGTGATACCGACACGCTAGATGATCATCAGACCCCGAGGCTACGCTCAACAAGCTCATCATCCCTGATTCACTGACTACTCACTCGGTGTGTAGCTAGTAATTTTCGTCCCCTCAAAGGAGACCCCGCCCATAAGCCCCTGCTGAGCGAAGACCGCCGCATAGATACCCTCTTGAACCGTTGATGATGAGATCGACTCAGCGAGCCCTTGGTCAAGCACCGTAACGCTTGCACCCGCACCGATCTCCCAACCTGCCGAGTTGGAGAGATAGTTAAGGTCCTTCTGCGCCATAAAGAAGACTGCGTAACCGAAGGTCTCAGCACCGATTTGAATTCCAAACGAAGCTGCCGTTGTGTTGTAATAGCCCGCCGCTGATTCTCCCTTAAACAGCACCCCGTTCCCATAGTGCCCACCCACACCCAATCCTGCACGCATGATCTTCGGAAAGACAAGAACTCCAGCAGCTCTCTTACCCAACGCCGCAGCGCCAGGCGAGGTCCTATAGAGGCTTTGCAGCGCTTGGCGGGCTGAGGTTTGCAATTCTTTTGCTGACTCTGCTTGTGCCTGTGTTGAAAGAGCCACAAGAAAAACGGCGCAGGACGCAATCGCTATAACTGAGCGTATAATGCTTAAATTTAACATAAACTCTCCCAAAAACGTTTTCAAATCCGTAGTACGATAGTGAAAGAGCAACTTTGCTGGTATGAGCGCCACAAGGCTCTAAGAAAAGGCGGAGCTTTATTTGACGTACCGTAAAAAGGGAGGAGTTCGACGGGGACCTTTGGTCTCTCTGGCTCATCTTGATCAGGTCATGAGAATGAGAATGGTGTTGCCCTACTAGAAAAGAGGAATATAGCAATCAGACTAATCCATTGGTAATGCTTTGCCGATGAAGCATAAAGCGAGAGCGTCGATGTGCCTAATAGATCATCGGACCAATCTTTCTCTAGGCCTCACAGTCCTACTCACTATATGACCGAACAACTTTTCGGAAGCCGCACTATCTGTGCTGTAAATATACGACTTGGTAGCGACATATTTACAAGCAGGAGCTCCTTATGCTTTCACTGCACAGATGCGGTAGCGCTATCCAGAGGAGAAGAACTTCAGCTACCGACACCTGATAACCATCACGCTCTTTTTCCGTTTTTTGCACTAGAGTTCCAGACAAGTCTAAGTCGAGTGGGCGGATTACATGAGTCTCGGAACAATTTTATTGATAGTTTTAATACTCATTCTAGTGGGGGCTTTACCAACGTGGCCCCACAGCCGAAACTGGGGGTACTACCCAAGCGGTGGGTTGGCCATAGTGGTGCTTGTCATACTCGTTCTCGTTCTTTTGGGGCGGCTTTGAGTCTCGGTGCTGAACTTCTTTCATGCACCCGTCTTAGGGTTCTTGAATCGTGCATACCAGCACTCTGTATTGCTG
>JBKCMS010000088.1:0-3030 GCA_046300175.1 Pseudomonadota bacterium
GGTGAAATGGTAGCAGGATTTATGAAAACCTACCAGCTCGCCCCCGTTAGCCCGGATATTTCATAAAACTGCGTCGCGAAAGCGCCGGGAATGGTGATTTTTCGGGCCCGTAGGGCGAATTAAAAAATCGATTTTTGGGGCGGAAGCGTATGGTGATACATTCCGGTCCGAAAAGCGATTTTGGAGCCGAAAAAGCGCCGTTATCGTCGCTCGCAGTAGCAGGCTTCAGGAAATATACGGACTAGCGCCTACCGTTTCTCGTGCGCTGATTACTGTTAATAAATCCCTTACTAGCCCTTTTCCCAAGCCTCTTTGCCGCATCAATAATCGCTGTCAAGACTGCTTTTTTCATTTTAAGCTGCGGCGGGGTGTTGTTTCTTAGCCACTCATTATCTACCTGACTAGCCATCACAATTAGCCGCACAGGATGCTCATCATACGGTTCGCGGTCGATGGTTATAATATCTCCAATTATCAATTTGCTATCTTTAGCCAACGACTCCCTAGATAATGTACGCAAGGCTGCTGGTCTATCTGAAGTCTGCACCAAAGGGCGATAAGATGGGCCGTCAACATCGCCTTTTTTTGACGGCTTTTTTTGGTAAATACGATCGATAAAACCCGCCCAGTGAAACTCTTGAATTAGGCGCAGATGCTTAGGATCGAGTTCAGTAGCGGCGAGTTTACCTGGGTCTATGCCCAGCCGCTCAAAAACAAGCTCCCTCCTCTGCAAGGCCGCTTGAAAGTGCCCCATGTGAATTCCGAGAGCCGAACTTCTAAGTTCCGGCTCCATTAGAAGCCTCTGAAATAGCTTCATATGAGCTAAAGGATCAGAACGATAATCGGCATCGAGCAGTTTCGTTGCACGGCTCCTATGCCCGTTAGATTGCTTCTGGGCGGCACCAGGTCCACTGCTGGAAGCTTCATGGGCCAGCATTCCTCTCGCCTCAATACATGAAACCATATCTATCGTTGGGATTATAAGCTGCTCCGGATACAGTTTCTGCTTGCCTGACTCCAATAGAGCAAGCGCCACAGCCTTTCCAGTGCGTACCTCCAGCGGTAGACTAGCGACAAGATGACCAAGATTTGTGACATTCCCCTTTGGCCCGATTAGGCCGAGTCGATACAGAGCTTTCATCGCGTTATCGATTTGCGACTCTGGAGCTTTATAAAGGAGCTCCTGGTTCATACGTCGGAAATCTCTTCCAGCCTCTAAAACCGAGAGCACTAGCGACTCAAGTTGGCAGTTCTCTATCTCGTGCGGAGCCTCGAGCGCAAGCTTATTTTTCTCAGTCCGACCTCTGTAGTAGTACTGGTCGTCTGGTCGTAGCCTTCCAGCTCTCCCCCGCCTCTGCTTCTCTTCATCCTGGGAGCTATCCTCTATAGTTAGGTGACATTCGCCATCATCACCATATCGCTGCCGGCGAACTAGGCCGTTACTGATAACACCATCGATATCAAGGGTCACCGAAGTTTGGATATAGTTGGTTGCGATGACCGCGATTCTACCGCCACCTGAATTAATCCTTTTAACCGCCTGCTCCTGCTCCGAGCGAGACAGCTCTCCATGCAATACAATAACCGGCAATCGTGGATCTTTAGACACCAACTGATGCCTAAGACTCGCGATTTCACCCTTACCATGAACAATCGTTAGCGATCGTTTGATCGCCAATATGTCCTGAACAATCTGGTTGCGGCGAATATTGCCATCTCTGTTGTACCAACCATCGCTTCGATCATCTATGTGGTAGTGCTTGACAGCTATGTTCAGGAACGACGCATTTAAGCCGACACGTTTAAAGTAATCTTCTATCGGCGTTGGATTAATAGTGGCGCTACTAATGACAAGCTTTAAATCGTAGCCCTCCTTTAGCATCTCCCTCCAGAGGTAGAGCAAGATAGCCCCCTTCGCTGTCCTCTCGTGCGCTTCATCCCAAATAAACACATGCGTCTTTTGTTTGTCTAGCTGATTAGCACCGCCTTTTTTATTTTCGCTAAGCATTTTTTTTAAAAGATGCCCCTCTGTAGTCACAATTACTTGGCAGCTATCACCAATTTCCCTACCTGCTCCATGGCGGTAGCCGTACCTCTTTCCTACCTCTGTTCCATCGCGTGTCGCTAATTGCTGCGCCAGCATTACAGCCGGCAAACGCCGCGGATGTGTGACGATAATTTGGCTGTAGTTTGCCCCTCGGCACTCATTAGCTACCATCTCCGTAATTCCGATGCTCTTTCCTACGCCAGTAGCCGCGACTACACCTGTTACCGGACGGCGCCAAAACATTTTCATTATACGCGGCAATACTGGTGCAATAGTTAAATCGGACTTCGGTTTTAGATCTTGCCCAGAGCGCTGGCTGGCTGTGGGTGTTACCTTGATGATACGTGGCGGTAAACTTGGGGACTCTGGTGCCGGGTAATATTGCTTCCATGGTGGTTCATTACGGCCACCCTTAGATTCATACTCGTGGCCTCCTACCGGCTTTGAAGGATATCTGCCGTTACTCCGAATTAAGTTAGCGCGCCCCTTGGGGGATTCCATTGAACCCATGATAATATCTCTATTCAGCTAATCTCTGTGCGCCCCTAATCGGACTCGTGTTTTATTTTGGCTGGCACATCGTTTGGCTGCGTTTGTAACTAAGCTGCTCTGATAAAACAAGATAAATCTCGGTTGAACCAATAAACCTAAAAACGGCAGTTGCGGGTCCCAAAACGGCGCATCCGGCTAAAATCACTGCGGCTTTTGAATTTCCGGTGCTCACCCTGACGGTGCCAGAGTTCCGCGCCGAAAATATCAAAATCCTTTGTGCTTTTAACCAGCTGCACCATTCTGGTCCACCTTAACTGCCGTTGTTAGGATAAAGTGCCAAACATAACAGGAGTACTTGCGGGTCATAAACTGGCGTGGACACCTTAATCAGCTGAATCTATTCTATTTTTAAGCCGATCACCAAGCTGGCAGGGTTTCAGTCAAACGAAAAGCTTAAAAATTATTGTACCACTAAGCTGTAAGCTAGATCT